>JAFIEW010000008.1 GCA_020832375.1 Cyclobacteriaceae bacterium | reverse complement strand
AGCTGTTTCTTTTCGATGCTTATATCTATTTATGTAGTTATGAGGATAAGCATATAATATTTTTTCTATCAGTAGACAGTAATTGCATGTTTTAAGTCCAAAACCATTAAGCAAGCTTGTATAATGCTTCAAGTTCTAGTATATCAAAAGATGAAAGCACTCTTTTCTTTTTTTAAAATCAACTGATAATCACCTTGTTTCGCTGCCCGCCATCAATATAGTAGCTGACTATAGAACCCTAGCTTCATTAGATTGATGCAAGGTAGTAATAAGGGCTTGCTAAAAAAGCCCCATGTACAGCAGATTCGAGGTGGCACAAGCTTCGCTTGTTTTATTTGATGGAAAAAACTATAAATTTCAAGAAGACCATTTTAAGTGTATGCTCTTTTTTTAAAGCCGGATTATGGGTTAGGGTTCGTTATGAGAGCTAAAAATACAAGAAAATCAAGTATTTAACGACTAAGGCATAGCACCGCTATGGTGAAGGCGTTAAATGCAGCGAAGCGTTTGATTTTGAAGTATTTTTAGCTCAGAATAGAAATTCTAATGCATATTCCGGGTTAAATAAATACCACTTAAGACTCACAAATTACGATAATGCTTGGGGTTAAGCTACAAAATGGCGGTCTAAGACATTTTGTGCAAGCATTTTCACTGTTTTTGATTATAGACCGTCCACTTAAACAAATAAAGTATGGACTTTATGATTTATTTATCAACAAATTAGCTGTTTTTAAGCATGCCCTAATTAGCTCTAGATCAATAGTTCAAGTGCCAACAGCCAATTAGGGTATAAGGTCGCTGTTTAATCAAACGCCCATGTGCCTAAATCCTAGCTAGTCGCTAAAGTGGGTTAAAAAAGTCTTGAATATTTATTAATTTAGTGCCCTAAATCAAGATGATTATCGTTACTTTGATGTAACTACCATTAATTAAATATTTAAAGCTAAAGACTACCAAAAGAACCTGCAGATGATGGAAGAAAATGCAATGAATGAAATTCAAAAAACTGAGGGGAATAGAGAAAAAATTCAGGCGGTATACAAAGAAGTTGAAAAAGTAGTAGTAGGACAGCACTATATGGTCAATCGATTACTGATCGGGCTTTTCACAAGCGGTCATATTTTGCTAGAGGGGGTTCCAGGATTGGCAAAAACACTCACAGTCAATACATTGGCAGGTGTTTTAAAATTAGATTTTAATAGAATACAATTCACCCCAGATTTACTTCCAAGTGACTTAATAGGTACGATGGTTTACAATCCTCAAAGGTCTGACTTTGAGGTAAAAAAAGGACCAATTTTTTCTAATCTAATACTAGCCGATGAGGTAAACCGTGCTCCAGCCAAAGTTCAAGCCGCTCTTCTCGAGGCAATGCAAGAAAAACAAGTTACCATTGGTGATAATACCTATAAGTTAGACAAGCCATTTTTAGTTTTAGCCACTCAAAATCCGATCGATCAAGAGGGTACTTATCCATTGCCTGAGGCGCAGGTTGATAGATTCATGATGAAAGTTTTCGTGGACTATCCAGGTAAAGACGATGAACTAGAAATCATGCGCCGCATGAGTAATATGCAGTTTAATGATGAAGTAAAAACGATCTTGAATAAGGATGACATTTTTGCTATCAGAAATGATATTAACGCTGTCACCATGGCTGAAAGTATTGAGCGATATATTATCGAGTTGGTTTTTGCTTCTCGTAAGCCGCTTGACTACGGACTGAAGGAAGAAGCGGAATACATCCAATTTGGTGTGTCCCCGAGAGCTGCAATCAATATGAATAGGGCCGCCAAAGCGATGGCTTACTTTAATGGTCGGGATTATGTGCTTCCAGAAGATGTGAAAGATATTGCAGAAGATGTACTCAACCACAGAATTTTATTAAATTATGAGGCAGAGGCAGACGGCGTAACAAGTAAAATGGTGATTCGGAAAATATTAGATAAGGTCGCCATTGGTAAGATGAATTAGAATTCATAAAAAGTTTTTCTTTTTAATCTGTTTTCACCAGACTAATTTGAAAAAGATTGATTTTAGGTTTAGGGAACAGAAAGCCTAGCGTGATAAATTATTTTTAATGTTGATTTCTAATTCTCTCAATGATAAGTATAGTACGGATAATGGATTGTCTAAAAATCTAAAGAGGCGTTTTTGAAAGAATTTGGAAAATCGAGATGAACAAGACTTTGGTTCCTTGGATAGGATGATGGTATTTTAAAACAGCATTTGCTGAAAAAAAAACAATAAAATGGAAGCAGAGCGATTGACCTTGAGTGCAAAAAATCTTGTAAAAAAGTACAAGGGTAAACGCGTGGTAAATGATATTTCAGTAGAAGTGTCTCAAGGTGAAATTGTAGGTGTACTTGGCCCTAATGGCGCAGGAAAAACCACTACTTTCTATATGATTGTGGGTCTTATTACTCCAAATGAAGGTAATATTTACTTGCAAGACGAAGATATTACTGATCTGCCTATGTATAGAAGAGCAAAAAAGGGTCTTGGCTATTTAGCTCAAGAAGCCTCGGTTTTTCGAGGTTTGTCTGTACAAGAAAATATCATGGCAGTACTTGAGATGACCAAGCTTTCTAAGGCTGAGCAGAAGGATAAAATGGAGTCTCTCTTGGAGGAGTTTAGTTTAACTCATGTTCGCAAAAATAAAGGGATGGTGCTGTCCGGGGGGGAGCGACGCCGAACCGAGATTGCTCGAGCACTTGCTGTGGATCCAAAATTCGTACTACTTGATGAGCCTTTCGCTGGAGTAGACCCTATTGCAGTAGAGGAAATTCAAACCATAGTTGGTCAGCTCAAAAATAAAAACATCGGGATCTTGATTACCGACCATAATGTGAATGAGACCCTATCCATTACTGACCGGGCTTATTTGATGTTTGAGGGTAAATTACTTAAGGCAGGTACAGCCGAAGAACTAGCAGCCGATGAGCAAGTGAGAAGGGTGTATTTAGGTAAACATTTCGAACTTAAAAGAAAGATTTAATGGGACTTATTAATTCTTTCATTACTTGGGTGATGCGCAAGCGCATTCATCAGATAGAGCTTTTTATGAAGCATCCTCATGATGTCCAACGAGAGCATCTAGAAAAATTATTGAAAGCGGGAAGAAGCACCGCCTTTGGCATCCGTCATGGTTTCAATGATATTCATAGCATAGATAGTTTTAAAGAGCAAATTCCCGTATCGGATTACCAAGATCTATACCCTTATATTGATCGTATTTTAAAAGGAGAGCAGAATATTTTATGGCCATCTGAGATCATTTGGTTCGCCAAAAGTTCAGGAACTACCTCTGCAAGAAGTAAATACATCCCCGTTTCGCAAGATGCTCTTGAGGAGTGCCACTTTAAAGGAGGAAAGGACATGCTTTCGCTCTATTTTAACAATCACAATCCTGATAGCAATCTTTTTGATGGAAAAGGCCTAGCGATAGGGGGGAGCAATCAAATTAACCAGTTCAACAATAACGAAAAAACTTACTGTGGCGATGTTTCTGCTGTCATCATGAAAAACCTGCCCATGTGGGTGCAATTTGCACGTACCCCAAGCTTAGAAATCGCCCTAATGGACGAATGGGAGAGTAAGATCGAAAAAATGGCACTTGCTACTTCAGAGGAAAATGTCACTTCGATCACAGGGGTGCCTACATGGACCATCTTGCTGATCAATAAGATTCTTGAACTCCGACAAGCAAAGGACATCCGTGAAATATGGCCAAACTTAGAGGTGTTTTTTCATGGAGCCGTAGCTTTTCAACCCTACCAAAAGCTTTTTGAAGAGCTCATTCCAATCCCTGGTATGAACTATGTTGAAACTTACAATGCTTCAGAGGGTTTTTTTGGTATTCAGGATCAGCCCGATAGCAAAGACTTGTTACTGATGCTTGACTACGGCATCTATTATGAATTCATTCCTATGGATGAATTTGAAAATGAGCATCCAAGCACCCTTCAGCTTGATGAGGTAGAGCTTAATAAAAATTATGCTGTCGTCATTACCACTAATGCGGGTCTATGGCGATACAAGATCGGTGATACCGTGCGCTTCACGTCACTGGACCCATTCCGTATTCGCATCAGCGGACGCACCAAGCACTTTATCAATGCCTTCGGAGAGGAAGTGATCATCGAAAACGCCGAGGCAGCGATCACTCAAGCTTGTGAGCTTACTCATGCCTCTATTGATAATTTTACAGCAGGGCCACTCTATTTGGAGGGTAATAAAAAAGGTGGACACGAGTGGATCATAGAGTTTGGGCAGAAGCCTAAAGAAATGGATCGATTTATCAATGTGCTCGACGAGCATTTGAGAAAACTTAATTCCGATTATGACGCCAAGCGGTATAAAGATCTAGCCTTGCAAAGACCTATCGTGCATGCGGTGCCACAAGGTACTTTTTATCAATGGATGAAAAAAAGAGGTAAGCTTGGTGGTCAGAATAAAGTGCCTAGGTTATCCAACCATCGAGAGTACTTAGAAGATATTTTGAGCATGTTAAAAGAGCGGTCAGCTTAGTTTTTTTTTTTTTGCGCGGGATGAGGATAGGAGGAGGTTCACGCTGTATCGGTGAGTACTGGGTACGTAGGGTCTGCTTAAAAACAGCTAAATTGTTGATTAATAAACCATAAGGTCCAAACTTTATTTGTGCGCATAGGTTTTAAGCAAAAATAGAGAAAATGCTTGCACCAAAATGTCTGAAATCGACGTTTTGTAGCTTAACCCTAAGCACAACATCTTCTACGTTGGCTTGAGCTCGAGGTATATCAGTACATCATCGCTTTGCCCCCTCGAACCTATTGTACTTGGTACTTTTTAAGCAAGCCTAAGTAAAGCCGTAATATTTTTAAAAATTAATTCTAGCGATCAACTACTGGTATTCTATTCATAGCAAATCTATCGGAAAGCGTGTATAAATTAAAGTTGTATGATTCGGCGTCTTCGGTAATATTAATTTCAATGCTGGTTTGATATTCAAAGGGTGACACTTCATGGATTTTCACTTCAAAAAGTAGTATATCATCAAAAAAACGTCTCTGAGTATTTTTAAAAATCCCCAATTCAGCGATAGCAATGTTGCTACTTGCATAAATATCTAGATGATAAGTTTCGCCTCGCTTTAATTCGGACAAATGCTTTCCTTGATGCAGGATCTTAAACTGAATATTTTCATCTTCTACCTCTTTGTAAACGGTATCCACCCTTTGGAAGCCTTTGCTATCTTTTACAAAAATCTCATAAGCAAGAAAGGTGCCTACCATACCCGTATTGGTTGCTTGTCGAAAATCTACAGCTTGTCTGTGGGTAAATTCTTTATCTAAAGGCATCAATGAAAAGCTAGCATCATATAAATTAGTCACCTTAATTTCAGATATACCCGAAACGGCCTCTACATCAAATCGGATGTTGACAGTGTCGAAAGGTGCATACTGAGTTTGATAGTCTAAATTTAGTATTCGAGGCGGTGGCTCTATAGGCGGGTGACAGGCTACACAAATAAAGGATAGAAAGCCAAGGCATAGCCATCTGCATTTTTTAAAGATGCGGAAAAAGGAGCTTAATGATATGTGTTTGAAAAGATGCATGAAGGATTATATCATCGGCTTAAATCTAAAGATGTGCACGAGTGTTTCAATGGTGTGGTTATTCTTGAAACCAATTTACTTTCTTAAAAGTACAAAGTAAAAGCTAAAGTTCAAATATCGTGCCTGACACTGTCCAAATCATGGTGAGTTAATACTAATCGTATCATGAATAGAATACTTATAGATCAGACTAATTGTGTTCTCATTCCACGAAAATAAAATAGCTTTATCTTTTAGTAGGATGAAAAATTGCCAGCATTAATTGCTGATTTTGGCCACACAGATTACTTGATCGTTTTGGTAATAATAATCGAGATGGATAATATATTTTTTTTCCAGATGGTTTACTATGGCTAGTCCAGTATCGGTATGAATTTCTTCAAGGTATATGTTTTCTTTAAAGCTCAATCCCTTTTGACTGATTAGTTTGTAGATGGCTTCCTTGGCAGTCCATATGTGAGTCAAAGTATCTAGATTTCCTTTAGCAAACCCAACTTCTGAAGGGTGCAGAAACTTATCTTGAATCCTCAGCAATTGTTCGCGTGGAGCTTCAATGTCTAATCCGATAGGTTTCCCCGCTATCACAGCACCGGCTAGCTGTGGTCCGTGGCTTAGCGAAATTACTTTCTTTGGTAGGTTGAGTAGGGGTTTTCCATCGGGGTTTTGTAATAAAGCGATACTAGGTTCATTGCTAGGTAGTACTAAATCTAAAGCCTTTCTTGCAGTATAGTGGCCAGATAAATACGACTTATTTTTGTTGAGCTGCGGAATTTGCCAAGTATATCGAAAGGCCTTTTGTAAAAACTGTTCATTTTCTGGCATGGGTTCTACCGGCAAGCAGCATAAGGTATACTCTTTATTTTCGCGATAAATGGGAGAATGAGCGCTCATCTATTGTTCGTTTCATTGTAAGCGGTGGCTATAAAATAGATTTACTTGATCAAATATAATGTCTTTTATGACGTAAAGCGTTTTTGGTAGTAAATTTACCTTACAAAGGCAATCTGCATTCTTTGCACTTAAAGTGGATATATCATTCTTCAATAGGAACTTTTTAGCTAAAAATAACGCTAAATATCAAAGTTTTCATAGACTTAAACATCTAATTTATCATCCTTATATCCATTCATGAGAAAGAAACTAGACATAGAAAAGACATTCAGCCTTTTGGGTCATAAAGATTGCATTTACACCTTAGAAAAAGGAAAGGATGAAAAGGAATTTTTTAGTGCCGGAGGTGATGGACTTGTTGTAAAATGGCATATAGATAAGCCAGAGAGTGGTCAATTAGTCGCTAAAGTTGATGGCTCTGTTTATGCACTTCATTATGATGCCGAGCGTGATCTACTAGCCGTAGGTCAAAATTTTGAGGGGGTTCATCTTATTAGGCCTAGTAGTAAGGAAATTGTGGCTTCTAGGAAGCTTGGAAAAGTAGCCATTTTCGATATTTTCATTGTTCAGGATTATTTGTTTGCTTCTGATGGCGCTGGTAGAGTACATATTATGACACTCAATGGATTGAATATGGTCAAAATACTCAATGATAGCGAAGAGAGTGCGAGGTGCATGGCCTATCATCAAGAACGTGCGGAGCTAGCCGTAGGGTATAGCGATAAAAGAATCAGAGTCTATGATTTGAGAAATTTAAGCCTGAAGTACGACTTCGCTGCCCACGACAATTCTGTTTTTACTCTTCAATATTCTCATGATGGTAAGTTTTTGTTGAGTGGTAGTCGTGACGCTCACCTTAAGGCTTGGGATATTCAAAATGAGTATCAGGAAAAGGGACAGATCGTGGCTCATATGTACGCCATTAACCACATCGCTTTCAGCGATGATGGAAAATACTTTTTGACTTGCAGCATGGATAAGTCTGTAAAAGTTTGGGACGGGAAGAGTTATGGGCTTTTAAAGGTGCTCGATAAGGCTAGGCACGCGGGTCATGGAACAAGCGTTAATAAAGTGCTATGGAGAAAGCCTAAAGGCGATGATTACCATATTATTTCCGCTTCAGATGACCGCAGCATCTCAATGTGGAGGTTAAAAAATGAGACAGTTGACCAATCTTAAACGAGAATTACTGATTTTTAGATAAGATTGCATCACCTCACTTATTAAGCTAGTTTTTTTGGACTCCTATACTAATGAAGACTTCTTGAGAGTCACTATTTTAGAAGTGTTTTTAAAGACGAGGTGTATTTTTATAATTTAAGTGATCTTTACTGTAATTAGCATTTTATTATTTGTATTTTGCGTAAATAATGTGCGACTCGTGTCGGTTTTATATTTTGACTAATTGATGAGATAATAAGCAATCAAAAATGAAAATTACCCCATTAGAAATACGACAGAAGGATTTTGAAAAAGGCTTTCGCGGTTATGACAAAGACGAGGTAGAGGCTTTTTTACTAAGTCTATCTCAGGAGTGGGAAAAATTATTGGATGAAAACAAGGAGTTGAAATACAAATTGCAGGTAACAGAGCGCGAAGTAGAAAAACTACGTGAGGTAGAAAGTTCACTATTTAAGACTCTCAAAACCGCAGAAGATACCGGTGCTAATATGATTGATCACGCCAATAAGACAGCGGAGATCATGCTCAAAGAAGCTAGGATGAAGTCCAATGGCATCATTAGTGAATCAAAAAATAAAGCGCGCGATGTGATAGAGGAGACAGAATATCGCGTCAAGCAGATGGTAGAAGAGATGCAGGAGACGCTCAAAACACTAGAGCAGTCTTGTAAGTCTCTTGAAAACCAAAGAGATGACGTGGCCGAGGAAATCAAAAATTTTGCTCAAAATATGGTTGAAAAAGCGGTTCGATTGCAGCGTAGCGAAACACGCAATCAACTGAAAAAAACAGTGGCTGATGCACAAAACTTATCACGTTCGGTAGAGGAAGAGCCCCAGTGGAAGAAAGATATCAATGCTAAAATTGATGCACTTGAGGTAATAGATCCGGGACAGACAAGCTCAAAATCACAAAAGACCGAAGAAAATAAAGATGGAGGCAGTGATAAAAATAACCAATCCTTTTTTGATGGCATATGAGTAAACTAGGTACTATTTCACTCGAAGCAATGGAGTTTTTTGCCTATCATGGCTTTTATCCTGAAGAGCGGAAAATTGGCAACAAATATACGGTTGACCTATTCGTGAAAGCCGATATCATTAATGCTGCCAAGGACGATGACCTTAATCTTACTGTGAATTATGAGCAACTTTATGCGATAGTAAAATCCGAGATGGAGCAATCCACCAAGCTGTTAGAATCTTTGGTTTACAGAATGGCACATCGTATTTTAAAGGAGCTCGATGCTGTTTATGAGGTGGAAGTGCAACTTAGCAAGCATAATCCGCCTATCGGCGGTGTTTGTGCGCGTTCGAAATTGCGGCAAACGCTCACAAGAAATGATTTATAAAGATTCATCTATCCATTGAAAATCGCGAAACTAACCAAAGGCTTAAGAATTCGTGAAGTAATTAATGTCTAAAATTTTTGACCATGATTTCGACGCTCAATCTATTCATCTTTACATTGATACAGGTAGCTCAAGAGGCTCCAAATCCAGATCAAACAGTTCCTAATCAACCGGAAGGTATGGACGATTATGTTTTTTTCATCATCATTCCCATGATCGTCATAGTAGGCTATGGCTTCTATCGAAGAGCCAAAAGAAAAAATGATCAATAATTTTGCTTTGTGTGAGATGAGGAGCTAATTCTACATCTCATTTCAAAATAATTTCCTGGATAATTTTAGCTGTCATTGAGGTTATTGAAAAGCTAAAAAATCAATTCAACTTTCAAAAGGCAATAGTTTGTACAGTTACTGATAGATGCATATTTTTATTTGACCCTTTTGATAAAGTCTAAGGGATCACTACATTCCAACTGATTGATCATGGAAACTCATCCTACTGATGTATTAAAGCAATATTGGGGATACCCTTCCTTTCGTCCTTTGCAGTTGGAGATTATAGAATCGGTTCTGTCATCGCATGATACCCTTGCCTTATTGCCAACGGGAGGTGGAAAAAGTATCTGTTTTCAGGTTCCTGGATTACTTTTAGAGGGGATTACCATTGTCATATCGCCACTCATCGCCCTGATGAAAGACCAAGTTGAGCAGCTCGTCAAAAGGAAAATCAATGCCGTAGCTATTTATTCAGGCTTAAAAAAAGCTGATATTGATCGTATTTTGGACAATTGCGTCTACGGGGGAGTGAAATTTTTATATATTTCACCAGAAAGAC
The DNA here is from genome assembly GCA_020832375.1 of Cyclobacteriaceae bacterium. Lineage (GTDB taxonomy): Bacteria > Bacteroidota > Bacteroidia > Cytophagales > Cyclobacteriaceae > JAFIEW01. Next base: position 55,026 of record JAFIEW010000008.1, on the reverse strand, counting down.
TGAATACAGATCTTTTCAAAGAACGCATCAAGAAAATGAGGGTCAGTCTTTTGGTAGTAGACGAGGCACATTGTGTTTCTCAGTGGGGGTATGATTTCAGACCGCCCTATCTTTCTATTGGTCGATTTAAGGAAGAGCATCTGCCTAGTGTGAAATACATCGCGCTGACAGCCTCTGCTACACCCGAAGTAAAGCTCGACCTAATTGACAAGCTTCACTTCGACAAGGAAAATCATCAGATATTTGAAAAGAGCTTTTCGAGAGCCAATTTGAGCTATTCTGTACTTCATGAAACCAATAAGCCAGCTCGCCTACTGTATATGCTTAATAGGGTGCCAGGTACTGCCATAGTGTATGTAAGAAATCGTAAAAAGACAAAGCAAGTGGCTTTATGGCTTCATGAGCAAGGTGTTTCTGCAGACTTTTACCATGCAGGATTGGCAGGGGATGTGAGAGCTAAAAAGCAAAATCATTGGATAGGCAATCAAGTGCGTGTAATGGTTTCGACCAATGCTTTTGGTATGGGCATCGATAAACCTGATGTGCGATTAGTAGTTCATTTAGACCTACCTGACACGCTAGAGGCATACTACCAAGAAGCAGGAAGGGCTGGCAGAGATGAGAAAAAAGCTTATGCCGTTCTGCTTTACAACGACAGAGACATTAAAAGTTTGCATGAAAATCATATCCAAAGCTACCCTAGTTTAGAAAAGCTAAAACACCTCTATAATTGCCTTGCCGTTCATTTTAAGCTCGCGGTAGGCTCTGGTTTCATGGTTTCTTATCCGATTCAATTGGTGGGTTTTGTACAAAAATTTTCTTTGGATCCCTTTCAGACTTATAGTGGTCTGAAGCGCCTCGAAGAGCTTGGTTTGATACAATATAGCACTCGAGGTACTGCCTTTAGTAGCTTGGTAATTAAAGTCAATTCTCGTGATTTATATAAGTTTATAGTTGATCATCCTGTGTATGAGAGCCTACTAGAGCAACTACTACGATTGTATGGTGGCGAGCTTTATCATGGTATTCAAAAGGTCAATGAAGTAGAGTTGGGGCAGCACTGTGGTCTTAATCCATCAAGGGTTAAATACCTTTTAGAGCACCTTAATCAGATGGATATTGTGCTCTACGAGCCCGCATCTGATCATGATCTGATTACTTTTGTTACCCCAAGAAGGGCGGTAGAAAGTCTAGGGATCGATCGATTGTATTATGAGCAGCGTCAGCAGCTGGCGGCTAGTAAAATGAAGGCGGTTGAGGAATATATAAAAGATAATGATTACTGCCGTACTAAAAAGATTGTGTCTTACTTTGGTGAAAATTTAAAAACAGCGTGCGGCGTATGTGATGTTTGTACGAAAAAAAACAAAAAGTCAGCTTTAAGTACTTCACAATCGAATATAGAAAGTCTTTTGGGTCTTTTAAAGAAAGGAGCTTATTATCCTGATGATTTGAAAAGGCATTTAAACTGGAAGGATGAGGTTTTTTCTCAAACCATTAGTTTTTTGATGGAGGAGGGAATGATTGCTTATGACGAAAATGGCAAAATATTTGCCATTTGATTATTTTCGATAAAGTAATTTATACTTCATTTTTTAAAATGGTTATTCTGTAATATTGATTTTTTGGCCTTACCTCACTGTCACTTTTTGACGTAAATTTTCTTTATAAGCAAATATAGCGCATATATATTACATACAAGATATTCTCTTGTATTAATCGATGTTTAACTATCAATTATTATGTACTATATTGTTGTTTATTATTTTTGTTATGACTGAGTCTGATAGACAGCTTTTAATTGACCTTCAAAGAGAAAATAGAGCTCTTATGGAAGCTTTGATCACCAAAAAGCATGATTTTTTAATCTTGGTGAGTCATCCTGTTGGTGAAAAAAACGCTGTAGTGGATTTGAGATTAATGCCCTTATCAGCTCAAAATGATAAAAACTTTAATCAGCTAGATCGTCTAGACCTTTCATTCTTAAGCGAAGTATTCCATAGGTCACAATGGGGTGCCTTGTTGGGGAGCTCATTTTCCAAAACACTATCTTTTGGTCATGAAAAGCTATCTATCGATTTTCATGTTTTTGATCAACTTTACCTTCATAATGCATATGAGATATTGTTAATTGGTGGGCGAAAAATTAATCAAGATCAAGCTATCAAAGAAGACCCAAGCCTAATTGATTTCTATTTTCAATATCAAAAGGCTCGGGGCATCATGTTTGAGACAACTATAAACTCTCCGTGGACATTTCATTATGTATCTTCAAATGTAAAGGAGATTCTTGGCTATGAGCCGCAAGAGCTTACTCAGAAAGGTGTAGATTTTTATTCTTTGATGCATCCTGATGATTTAGCTGCCCTTCGTGATTGGGAAATTACAACAAGGCAGGTGGATAATATAGCACAGTATACCTACCGCATTAAAAAAGCTGATGGTAGTTATTTATGGGTTAATGAAATCAATCAGAAAAGTCAAAGTAGGGTTGATGGTCAAGATGTTTATTCAGGTTATTTATTTCCATCTGTCGATCAGAAATTTTCTGACAATCTATTGTCCGAAGAACGTAATAGAACTCATCATGCCCTCGAGGCAACAGGAGTAGGAACCTTCGAGATTGTAGTAAATAAAGATCAAGTAATCATTAATCATTCTTTGGCAAAAATATTATTTGGTAAATCTTTGAATGCTAATTATCATTCATTGGGTATTAAAGAATTCAGATCTTTTTACCACCCTTCAGATTTGCCCTTCTTTGATCAGCAGCTTTACGGCGTAAGTATTACTTTGAGTCCATATGAAATGGAATGCCGTATTAAAAAAGCAACAGGAGGCTATATTAATGTACTTCAAAAAACAATTGTTCATAAGCGGGATGGGGCTGGGAGGGCCTTGCTCCTGACTGGAGTCACTACTGATATTAGCATGCTTGTGGAACATCGTGAGCAACTCTACGAGACTAAGCGTTTATTGCATCAAACAAGCCAAATTGCCAAAATTGGTGGATGGGTGTATCATGAGGCGAACGGTGAACTTTTGTGGACTGATGAAACGAAGAGGATTTTTGGCTTAAACATCGATTTTCAGCCTTCCCTTGATAACATTGACGATTTAATTTTACCCAAAGATCAGGTTCTTTTGCATCAATGCTTTGAGCAGGCCATGGAGTTTGGAATACCATACGACGTAGAGCTAAGAGCAAGAACTGCAGAAGGCAAAATGATATGGATTCGTGATGTTGGGCGAATTGTAGAAGATCCTATTACTAACAAGAAAAGTCTTTTTGGTACAGTTCAGGATATATCCGAAAGCAAACGACTTCAAGCTCAATTAGAGAAAAAAGAGCTTTTGTTAAAAGCAAATACAGAGGCTGTATCCTTTTTACTTAAAGGAAAGACTTTTTCATCCTCTTTATTTCGAAGTATCCGTCCAATGGGAGATGCTCTGGAATTTGATTGTATTCATATTTGTCAGTGGATGCCACAAAAGAATAGTTTTAAAAGTACTTTCGAATGGGTGAGGCAATTAAGCTATTCAAAAAAGAAAGACCCCCGCTACCAGTACTTTGGGGATGTTAAGCTCTTCGAAGTCTTTAATAAGCTTAGGCCTGATCAATTTTTAGAGCCGAGTAAAGATCTTAGCTTAAGAGAATCCATGAGTTTTTTAATTGAACATCAAGGTTCTAGTTTCATCTTTCCACTTTGGGTAGAGGCAGACTTTTTTGGTTTGATCATATTTGATAAGCAAGATTCTCAAATTAGTTTAGACGACACGGCTTTGTCATTAATTCATTCTTACTGTGACTCTTTAACGCACGCCTTAGGTCGTATACAATTAGAAAGTGACCTAAAAGAAGAAAAACGGAAAGCCCAGTCTGCAAATGATGCTAAATCTGAATTTCTTGCTCACATGACGCACGAGTTACGAACTCCTTTGGCAGGTATAAAAGGGTTTACAGAATTATTGCAGCAAACAACACTAGATAATTTACAAAAAAGCTATGTGGACTCTTTGGCACAGTCATCCCTGTCATTACTTGATTTAGTCAATGACACTTTAGACATGGCAAAAATAGAAGCTGGTAAATTAGATCTGAATGAGCAAGAAAATGACCTTCACCAACTTTGCAATGAATGCATTACAACCTTGAGTTATCAAGCAAATGCCAAAAATATTAAACTTTACCTAAGGCTTCCTGCATCTCTACCTAAAACGTTGGTTTTTGATTTTCTACGGCTGAAGCAGGTGTTGATTAATCTTTTAAGTAATGCTGTGAAATTTACAGAACAAGGATACGTACAGCTTGCTGTATTGCTTGATGCGCAAAATCACGATCAAATTATTTTTGAAGTCCAAGATACTGGGGTAGGGATAGCTGATGATAAATTGGATCAGATTTTTGAGGCTTTTGCTCAAGAAGAAATTAATACATCTGAAAAATATGGGGGAACGGGCTTAGGACTTACTATTTCGAACTACTTACTTACTCTCATGAATAGTGCACTTCGTGTAGAAAGCAAGAAAGCAATAGGGTCAAAGTTTTTTTTCACAATGAAGATCAAAAACCCTCAATACACGATCAATTGTCTAGAAAGGATTAAAAAAACGCGGCATGTTTTTCTTATTGATCAGGATAAAAAGTTCTTGGATAACTTTTGTGAAATGCTTGATTACCCTATAGAAGGTCATTGTTTTATCACTTTTAAAGATTTTATTAAGTACAAGACTCCGCAAGAAGATAAAGCACCCTTAGTGCTTATTGACTATGAAAGCTGTAAAGAAGATTTCCCATTTATACAGTCTGATCTATTCAGAAAGTTTAACCAAGATGTAAAGACCATTGCCATCAGCAATTCTAAAGCTGATAAAGCTATGAATGAATCTGTTGGTCTATTTGATGGCTTTTTAATGAAACCATTTTCATCTAATGAAATCCTTCAGAAATTAGATCAGTTTGAGTATTCTAAACGAGAAGAAAGGCGACAAATAAATAAACAGATTTCCGTACTGGTAGTAGATGACAATGAAGTAAATGCATTCCTTCTGGAGAGTATGTTGAAGAAGGAAGTTTCGCAAATAGAGGTAAAAACCTGTGGTTCGGGTAAGGAAGCACTACAAATTCTTTCTAAAGAGGCTCTACCTAGTTTTATCATTACAGACTTGCAGATGCCCAACCTTGATGGTTTTGATATTTGTAGATTTGTGAAATCGAGTCCGAACTACAGTCAGATTCCTGTTGTAGCGTGGTCTGCGGCTACTGATAGAAAGGCTGTTGATGCCATAGAAAAGGCTGGTTTTGATGCTCATATTAGCAAGCCCATTGATAAATCAGAGTTCGCTGAATTACTAACTGACTTTATTGAAAATGGTGATTTAAAAACACACTCTACTAATATCGGTCAAAAAGATGGGGTGATTCTATTTGATCTTGATACTCTGGTGAAAACTACTGGACTACAATCTGAGAGTCTCAATCAAGTTTTATATATGTTGATTAAATCAATCGATGAGTTGACTGAGAGTTGGTCCAAAGCAAGAGCCAACAGGCAAATGGCTAAGCTTATGAAAGTTATTCATAAGTTGAGAGGTACTTGTGCCACAGCTCATTTGCTAGCCCTTAAAGAATGTATTGATGATTATGAAAGTTATATAAAGCAAGAAAACACAAGGCTTTTGGATTCTAGAGAAAACCAACTTTTTGAAAAGATGCTTTCGATTGCAAAATCTACTCAGCATTATATTAATGGTGTTATCGATGTAGATTAGCCTTGTGAGTTTACTTATTCCAATCTTTTTTGGTTAAGATATACTCTAGCTTAAATGATTTAGATTATGTGCTTATCCGCATAATTACATAAATAGATATACGTCTCGCAAAGACACAACTTGTTAGGTTGTGACGCCCTTTCAGGGTAAAGTTAAATCATGCTTACTATTTCTCACAGGGCTTCACTCTGTGCTTTGCTATATAGCACCTTCAGCGCTTTTAAACCGTCATACTTCTTTTGAAATTTAAGTTGCATACAAGCGGATAGTCATATTAGATCATGCACACAAAGCTAAAAAAAATGATAATGACTTTTCAAAATCTAGTTTTAGCACTTATTATATGCATCATTTCTAAACAAAATGCTTTAAACCTATCTATCCAAAGGTCTCAATCCAACAATTTGATGCTTGCCTTTATCATTCTCGTAAATGTTAAATCTGATTTAGTGTTTCATGAAAAAACGTGGAAAGCTTAAAGTAAGCTGTTTGAAGGTGATCATTTTTCTATCAGTAACAACAAAGAAAGCTTGTTTCTCTATTTTACCTTCGCGAGAAATCATATTTGATGTATTGAATTGATTTATATTAAATATTCTAATTTTCAGTGCATAATAGTTGGTTTTTTCCTGCATACCAAGTTTAAATTTCATAAATGATTTATAATCTTACATAAGTATTAGCGGTGCGAATCTTTTATTTATATTTGCATTACCGATAGTATAGCTATCAATATTGAAAGTATATGTTTAAAAATTAATCCAAATTATCACATGAACTTAATCAAAACACTACTACTCAGCATTTGTCTTGGTTTTGCATCGATTGTACAGGCACAAGACATTTCAATCGGATTTAATCTGAGTTATTCCAATCCTCAAGGCTCAATGTTTGTGGATCAAGGAGGGGCAGCGGCCTCTTTTGGACTCGGCTATGCCTTTGATGCAATGTTTCACCCAGAGAATTTAGCTAAGGTGGGTGTAGGTCTTGCTGTCAACGGTAATGCTGTATTTACATCAGGAGATAACATTGGTGCTTATGGACTTTCTGTGTTTGGAGCGAAAGGACAGTATCGTTTCTTTACCTCCAATGTGAGCCCGTATGTAGGCTTAACTACTGGTGTTTCACGCTTTTCTTCCCCTGATGTCACCATTAATGGACAAGAGCTTCCAGGTGCTCGCGCCTTTTCTCTTGGTTTAGTTCCTGAGATAGGAATAGAACTAGGTTCTTTCGTGATGGCGGTGTCTTACATCGTTCCTATGAATTATGATGTAACAGAATCCCAAAGCTTTAGTGCTGAGGGTAGAGCTGGCATGTGGCAATATTCTTTAGGCTACCGCTTCAAAACATCTATTCGATAGAGCATATCATTGGAGTATTACAAACACCCACCTTTCATTCCTAATGTTAGTGGGTGTTTTTTTACTTGGAATGAGGATAGTAGCTAATCCCTTCAAAAATTATTTTGTATTGATTTTTTCAAGCCTTGCGGTTGCTAGTGCATCAATACACTTGGTTCAAGTATTTTCCTATAGGCATCTTCCTTCAAGTTACGACCAATAAATACAAAAAGGCTTCTTTTTTGCTCCGTAGCATTCCACTTTACCCCCTTCTCAACCACTAGCTTTTTACCCACCCCTTGTATGATGATTCTATGGTCATAATCAGGGTGATGAACCACCCCTTTGATGCGGTAGAGACTTTGTGACTGAAACATGAGAAATGCCCAAAGTCTATTTTGCAATTGATCAACATCAAATGCCTCTTCAAAGCTGAAATGAATCGCCTTAATATCACCATGTTGATGTGAATTAGATTGATGATTGGGTGAATTTATCTTTCCTGAGTGTTCCTCTGCATAGTATGCATCTAATTCCTCTACAGGGTAATTTCCTTTTGTTCCTTGGAGTATTTCTGCAAATGGATTGATTTTAATAAGTATGCTAGAAATGTCTTTTACATACAGATCGCTAACTGTGTCTATTTTATTGATCAGAATGATATCAGCATAGCCTATTTGAAGGGCTGCCTCTGCAGTCTCTTTCAGCTGATCTTCTATGTGTTGCGCATCTGCAATAGCAATGACCGACCTTAGCTCGAAATGATTTTCGATGGCTGGATGTGTTTTAAACGGAAGTGCAACGGTAGATGGATCGGCAATTCCTGTTGTTTCAATGATCAGCTCGTCAAATTCCTCTCTTTTTTGAGTAAGTGCTTCAAGTAGCTCATAAAGGTTATCATTTAAGCTACAGCATAAGCAACCATCTTTAAGTTCAAAGACATCTTCAGTTGGCTTCTCGATCAGTTGACTGTCAATACTTTCTGCACCCAATTCATTTTCAATAATTGCATATTTTTTGGAAGGAAACGCACGCATCCATTCGTTGAGTAGGCTTGTTTTGCCTGAACCTAAAAATCCTGTGAGGATACGAACGGGTATTTTGTGATTTTTCATAGGATACTTTTATTGAAGAAGTCTACTTTAATACGTCTTTTGAAATCATCTATTTACCTATTGGAATTGAAATAGGGCTTAAAACAAGTGTTTAGGCTGTTTTTTAGCTGTTCATAAGTAATCGCCATCATAGAAACCATTTGTGAGCTAATATCTAACAAAATTAATCATTACGCTGGTTTCATGAGTAAGATATAAAAGCATATAAAGCACTAATATTATCACTGTGAGCGATCTACTATCTTCATCCCACGAAAAAAAATCTACCTCTGAGTTGCTATTTTCTTAAAGTATCGTTTTGCTTCTGCCTTTACTTTGGGGGCGAGTAGCAAGGTTGATACCATAGTGGGTATGGCCATGAGTGCATACATGCCATCTATAAGTCCAATGACTGCATCTAAGGATGCTACTGCACCAATGATCACGTTGACGAGGTAAAAGTAGTTGAAATAGTGCGCTTTGTCTGCGCCGATCATGAAACCAAGACATTTGGTGCCATAGTAAGAAAAGGTGAATAGTGAACTCAAAGAAAAGAAAACCACACAGAGGATGAGAATGTATTTTCCTACCCAAGACAGTCCTATTTCGAAAGCTTGCATGGTGAGCAATATTCCGTCTTGTGAGCCACTCTTCCATGCACCCGTGGACAATATGGCTAAAGCAGTAAGCGTACAAACTAGTATGGTGTCGATGGCTGGGCCTAACATGGCGACTAAGCCTTCTTTAGTTGGTTCGTTGGTAGTTGAGGCTCCATGAATCATAGGGGCGGTACCTATACCCGCTTCATTGGAAAATGCTGCACGCTTTGCGCCGATAATGATGAGCGAACCCACGGCGCCGCCAAGTACAGAGTCTGCACGAAAGGCATCATTGAAAATCAACGAAAACATAGCGGGTACTTCCGCTCGATTATTAAATAATATGATGAGTACAGCTATCAGGTAAATGACGACCATCAAAGGAACTACACTCGCTGCAACCTTGCCTATTCGCTTAATGCCACCTAAGATAACCACAGCTATGATTGCCATGATCACCAAGCCGATGCTTAAATTTACTACTAGGGTATCAGGCATTTCAAGTAGGTTGACTCTAATGACATCGGTGAGCTGATTGGCTTGAAAGGTAGGTAAAGGTCCCAGCATCCCCGCAATGCAAAAGAAAATGGCTAAAGGCATCCATTTTTTACCGAGGCCCTCTCTGATCACATACATGGGGCCACCCTGTAGCTTGCCGGCTGAGTCGTAGCCGCGATACATGATTGCTAGAGAACAGGTGAAAAACTTAATTGACATACCTAGAATGGCGCTGATCCACATCCAAACAAGAGCACCAGGGCCACCCATGGTGATGGCAATAGCAACTCCGCTAATATTACCCATACCTACAGTTGCTGCTATTGCGCCGCTCAAAGCTTCGAAGTGGTTTATTTCTCCTTTACTACCAGGCTCGTCATGTTTTCCTCTTAGAATGTTGATGGCATGACGGATATAGGCAAACTGAATAAAACCACTGAAAAATGTAAGGTAGATGCCACCTCCTACCAATAAAATAAGTAGGGGTATACCCCACATGTTTTCGCCAAAGCTGGTGAGTAATTTTTCTATGTATGTTAGCAAAGCGCTTTCTTGACTAGTTGAAAAGGATTTTCTGAAGTTGATTAAGATCAAATTATTTAAGCCATGCTTTCATAATTCTATTTGCCTTAGTCATGAAGATGAGTCAAAGTTGCGACGAACCGATAAGAATAGCAAGAAAAGTCCACCTATACTGCATAAAAAAAGCGCTAATTCTTTAGCGCCATTTACTATAAAATCTAAGGTGTTGTTTTAGAGTTGCATCTTCAATTTCCATTGCTGTAAAAGCAAATCTGTTTTCAAATCAATAAAATAGTCTTGAGTAACTAAGTCTGCTTCGGCTTTTTCTATTTTAGCATCTAAAGTGGTGATAACCAATTCGTAATTTTCAATCAATTGTTGAATGGCATCTTCAACCTTAATTTTTTCATTTGGAAAGTAAAAATCGTCCTTCATTTCATTTAATTGAGCCAAATCAATCTCAGGATAATGACCTAGTACGCGAAACTGTTCAGCTATTAAATCTGTGTGACCATCAATTTCTTCAATAAATTCGTCAGTTAGCTCGTGAAGTACATAAGCGGTAGGGCCTTCCGCATTCCAGTGTACAAGTTTGACGGTTTTATTCAAAATTTCTAAATGATTGAGCGTTTCTTGGATTTTAAATTTATCAGATTGTTCATTGACTTGAATTTGTCTTTCTTTGATTTCAATCTCGCCGGATTGACCATTCATGTGAAATGGGAGAATCAAGAAAATAAAAATAATCGATTTAAATTTAAGATTAGATAGCATAGTGATTTTTTTATTTTTATTAACGGCTTGTTTTACTTGCTGTTGATGAAAATATCAATTTGAGTATAAGTTACTAAGGCTATTGGCTTGTGCTAGCTCTGATAATATTCTGATGAATCAGGGAAACAGTTTTAGGCGAAAAAACGAAGACTTCTACTTAGCTCTTGAGCTGCAGCGGACCATGAAAAACTTATACTTAGGACTTCCAAAGTAAACCCGCAATTAACTTTTTTGTATTACTATTAAGTCTTGATGTTTTGATCTGACGCTTGGTACTTTTTCCGACCAATCACTAGAAAGAGTACTGGTACAAAAAATAGGGAAAGTGCGGTTGCAGTGATCATGCCTCCGAGTACCGTCCAGCCGATGCTCTGTCTGGCTAAAGCGCCTGCTCCTGAAGCTAGGGCTAGCGGCAAAACACCAAAGATAAAGGCAAAGCTGGTCATCAATATAGGTCGAAAGCGTAGTTGACAGGCTCTCATGACACCTAAAACAATAGAGCTTCCACTATCGACTCTTTCTTTTGCATACTCCACTATGAGAATAGCATTTTTTGCTGATAATCCAATAAGGGTAACTAGGCCTATCTGTGCGTAGACATTATTGTTGAGTTGAGGCCAGATCAATAGAGCAAGTCCAGCACCGAGTACACCTGTAGGTACAGCTAAGAGGACACTCATAGGCACTGACCATGATTCATAAAGGGCTGTAAGACAAAGGAAAACAAAGAAAAGGGATAGGCCAAAAATCAATACAGCACTTCCATCGCCGGCTTTCTCTTCTCTACTTAGGCCACTAAACTCATAAGAATATCCACTGGGTAGTTCTTTATCAGCAACCTCCCTGAGTGCAGCGATTGCTTGGCCTGAGCTGAATCCAGGGGCTGCATCTCCATTAATCAAAATTGATCGAAAAAGGTTATAATGTGAGATGAGTGGGGCATTTTGAATCTTTTCAAAACTGACCAAGCTCTCTAAGGGTACTTCTCTACCTTCTTGATTTCTTACATAAAACTGATTAACTTTTTCTATTTCGTCTCTGAATGCGGTGTCGGCTTGAGCGACTACTCTAAAGCTTCGGCCATAAATCACAAAATCATTAATATAAAAGCTACCTAGAAAGGTTTGCAGCGTGGTAAATACTTCTCCAATTGGCACTCCTTTCTTCTGAGCCTCTTCACGGTCTAGGTTAATTTGATAGGCGGGGTAATTTGCGCTGAAAAATGAAAAAGCACCGCTAATTTCTTCTTTTTCATTGGCCTTTTCGATGAAACTACGCATGTCGGATTCAAATTCACGAATGGGGCGATTACCGCTCTTTTCTTGCAGCACAAATGAAAAACCTGAAGTGGTACCAAGTCCAGGTATAGCAGGTGGCTGTATAATCACGACTTCGGCATCTGATAATGCTTCAAATCGCTTGAGTAACTTTTCTCGGATACTTTTAACGTCTTGATTCTTACCTGTTCGGTCCTCCCAAGGCGTTAATTGAGTAAAAATAGTACCACTGTTCGACTTGAAGGTGAAAGTGACTACATTGAGTCCCGCTAATGCTGAAAAATGTGCCACTTCTTCCGTTTCTTGTAAAATCTCCATCATGGATTCTAGAACAGTCACCGTTCTTTCAGTAGATGCTCCTTCGGGTAGTTCAAAAGTAATGAAGACGCGACCTTCATCCTCCGTGGGAATGAAGCCAGTAGGTTGTAGATAGAATATCATTCCACAAACCAAAAATAGGCCTATTAATGATGCCAAAACACCTTTAGCATTTCGAAGTGACCAAGCTACCATGCGCATATAAGCCAACTGAAAGCGCTCGAATCCTCGATCGAAGGCTTTTTGGAATTTTTTAGCAAAAGAAGGACTCCTGGTATCTTTGGCCGCTTTCAAAAACATGGCACATAAGGCTGGCGTCAAGGAAAGTGCTACAAAACCCGAAATCAAACCGGATAAAGCGATGGTAATAGCGAATTGTTGATATAGCCTACCCACAATGCCTGGTATGAAGCTTACCGGAATGAAAACTGCCGCCACGATGAGCGACATGGCAATCACCGGTCCGCTAATTTTTTTCATGGCCTCCTTGGTCGCTTCAACAGAGGACATGCCATATTTATCCATGTTTAGCTGCACCGCCTCCACCACGACAATAGCATCGTCTACCACGATCCCTATAGCCAAAACGAAACCAAATAATGTGAGGGTGTTGATAGAAAAACCAAGAGGGCCAAAAAAGATCAAACAGGCAATCAAAGACACGGGTATGATCAGTATAGGGATGAGGGTAGTCCTTAGGTTTTGAAGAAAGATCATGACCACCAATACCACCAATCCTAATGCAAAAAAGAGTGTTTTGACCACCTCATTGATAGATGCTTGCACCACCAGGCTTGAGTCGAAGGGGATGATGTAGTCCACATCGGCTGGTAAATCAGGTTCAAGCTCTTTCATACTTTTGTGAATACCTTCTGATATATCTAGAATATTGCTTCCTGGTAGCTGAAATACCAAAAGGTAAGATGCACGATTGCCATCTACAAAGTTTTTTCCGGCATAGTCAAATTTTCCCAACTGTACCCGTGCTACATCCTTTAAGTAGACTAAGGCTCCAGTAGCCTCATTACGCTTCAAGATGATTCTTTCAAATTCCTCTTGGTCTTTCAGCCTCCCATTTACAAAGGCGGTGTATTCAAAGGCTTGTTGTTTTTTTTGTGGAGGTCCACCAATAATTCCTGCAGCGACTTCCACATTCTGTTCTTGAACTGCAGCAATCACTTCACTAGCAGTGAGTCCTACTTGGCTCATTTTGTCAGGTTGCAGCCATATACGCATGCTGAAATCATCGGCTCTTGAAAATACGTCCCCTACACCCGGCACTCGCAAAAGTCGCTCACGAACGAATATATTGGTGTAATTGTCCATAAATTCTACATCATGCGTTCCATTGGGCGAATACATGGCTACGAGCAAGAGTAAGGAAGGATTTCTTTTTTGTACAGTGAGTCCTAGCCGTCTCACCGCATCAGGAAGTTGCGCCTCGGCTACGGCCACACGGTTTTGAATTTCGAAGGCTGCCACGTCTAGGTCTACATCAATATCGAAGGTAGCATCTATCGTCATCGATCCATCATTTGAACTATTGCTTTCCAAGTAAATCATGCCAGGAGCGCCATTAATAGCCGTTTCCAAGGGGGTAGTCATGGTTTCCTCAATGGTCTTAGCGTCGGCTCCGGGATATTCACCCGTAACCCGGACTACAGGAGGGGATATTTGTGGATATTGTGTGATGGGTAAGTTTTGTAGCGCTATCAAGCCTAAAGTAACGAGCACGATGCTGATCACGACAGCGGTAAGTCTTCTTCTTATAAAAAAGTTGGATATCATGTATTTGTTTTAAGACTTTTTATTTAATGAATCTGGCTGATTTTTGTTTCCTTTTTAAAGAAAAGACTTGAATTCGTGTAGTAGATCTTTTTTCTTATTTTTCGTGAGATGAGCGGTGTAGCCAGGATTGACAAACAATTGATGGCTAGCTTGAATGATGGGGCAGCGCGGCAAGTTTTATAATGCGTCCTTTTTATTCTTCAAAAATATTATTGCTTTTTTATTCGATATCTATGTAATATTGAATCAGGCAGAAGAGGTTTTGGCGCTATTGTTCTAGATTCACCCGCTTAGCCTTTCTAGTTTTGATAAAAACTTTACATATGTTAATCAGATCCTGCTCTTTATTTATAATTTAAACCTAAACTGGGTTGATAGCATTATATTTTTCTCGATAATACTCCCACCTTTTTGTGTAAAGCTATTTATAGGACAATATAGGATCTTTTTTTATGTAAATATGCGGATAGGCATATAACAAAACACAGTCTGCGGACTAGCTATGAAATATTTTTTCAGCACTAGGCAACCTCTATTTAAAAAACTGCATCTTTAAGGTATCATTGGCAAATAAATAAATGTTCGGATTAGGGAAAACATATACTACTTACGAAGATATCCTCGAGGGCTGTAAAGCTGGAAAAGAAAAAGCACAGTATGCCTTATATAGCAAAACTAGTGGTTTGTTCTATTCTGTCGCACTGCGATACTTAAAGAATGAAGCAGACGCTCAAGACGCCCTTTCAGAATCCTATCGAAAGATTTTTGATAAGTTGAGCCAGTTTGCTGGTGATGGATCCTTTGAAGGATGGATGAAGCGGATTGTGGTCAATGAATGCCTGATGTTTATCCGATCACACAAAAATTTGGAAAAGGTAAGCTCTTTTGATGATGAGGGTGTTGCAGAACCAGGTCTGATGTCAACAAATATGCTCGAAATGGAAGCTGATGATATCCACCGATTAATTTGTGATTTACCACTAGGATACAGGACGGTACTTAACTTATATGCAGTAGAAGGATATGGACATAAGGAAATAGCCGAACAATTAGGGATAAGTGAAGGTACTTCAAAATCGCAATTGAGTAAAGCTCGAAAGATGCTACAACAACTGATCGATCAAGCATCTGAATATGGCGAAGCAAGTTTAGCTAATGCTGGAAGTGCTATACCAAAACAGGGACAAGCTGGCCTAAGTATGATCATTTGATTAAGCTGGTAAAGAATAATAATCTACCATAGGTAGATAATAAATAAAAAATTATGAGTGAGCGGAAATTTGATATCGAACTAAGAAGTAAACTAGCATCTCACCAAAAACGGCCACCGGCTGATCTTTGGAAGAAGGTGAACCCTCAATCCTCCAGAAAGCCGGCATGGCTTTATGTAGCGGCAAGCGTCCTAGTTCTTTTAGGGGTATTTGGGCTCGTACAACAAAGTTTTTTTGGCGATAGAATGAACGTCGAGGATCAATCAATTGCTGATATTCCTGAGCTCAAAACAATAGCGCCTTATGAAGCCGACAGAGGATTAGCCATGACCTTGGATAGCATTGCTGAAGGTAATCTTACTGAAGATGCTCAGGGCGTAATAACTCAAGTATTTGAAAATCAGAGTGCTCAAATGCAGACATCGACACCGGCTAATTTCACCAAGGTAGATACTGCGTTCTCATTCCAAGAAGAAAGAAAAAAAATAGAAATAGCGCCTTTAGAGTTACTTGCGCTTCATGATAATTCAAATGGTGTGGTCGAAAACTTTTTATCCGAAGGATCGGCTATATATGAGATAGAAAGATTGATAACCGAGCCGGTAAGCATTAAGTGGGCTCGCGCTCAAGAACAAGAAAAAAAGGATGCTTCTGTACCTGCACAAGAAGTGTACATGGCCTCTCGATCGGAACAAGTTTTAAAGGTAATTAATTGGTTGATGGAGGAAAAGGAAGAGGCAAAAGAGAAAGTTTTTAAGCCAGGTAGGCTGATAGAATTGAAAAATGAACTACTTGCTAGGGATAGAAGAATAGAAATAGATTAAGCAGCTTGGCCAAGATATGCTTAGTGTGAGGTAGTACAGCTACTTAACGAAGTTTTAAAAAAATGAATTTAGGAAATAGAAAACAATAATAAGATGAAAGTTAAAGTATTAATAATGGGTTTGCTTTGGCCGCTTCTTTTAGGTAGCACGGTATTAGTGGCTCAAGAAAAAGATACCCTTTTGGTAGATCTTGGTAAGGGGAATGAAGTGATTTTTTACCTTAATAAAAATGAGGGAATCAAGCAGTTGATGTACTATGATTTGAATGCTATCATAGATCGAGCTATAAAAGTAGCGAGAGAAGATGACAATCGATCTAATCGTACGATGAAAATTGAGGATAGGGTAAGTATTGATGGGGTAGAGTCTCCCTCAACAGACACGAATCTTAGAGGCAGAGCAAGTACTGATGAACCAAGAAGACTGACTGAAGACCTTGATCCAGTAGCGGATGCTGAAGATGAAAGCCAAATTGCTGAGCGAGAGGTAAAAGAAAAGGCTACTTGGAAAGAAGGTAGTAGCGATAAAAACTGGGATCAGAAGAAGGATGATCCTCTCATCATCACCCCAAAGTCGAGCGCTAATAGAATAAAAAGGATAGAGTCATCATTTAATCTCGAACTTGGACTCAACAATTATGTTGGACCTGATGGTTTTCCTGATCAGAATAATGAGCTCTTTGCTCTAAGTCCTTTTGGAAGCAGATTCGTTGCTCTTGCAGCTACTACTCGCTTTCGTGTTGGTAGAATGAGTAATTCTCCTGTAGCGATCGAATGGACAAAAAGCTTTAGCTGGCACAACTATCGCTTTGCAGAAGCATCAACTAGGATGAGGAGTGGGAGTGAAGGTGTGGAGTTTTTTACCTCTCTAGATGATGTGAGCCACAGAAGATCAAAATTTGTAGTTCCTCATTTGAATATGTCATTAATTCCAGTGGTTCAAATCGCCGGCCCATACGGTCGCAAAACATGGAGTTCCAGCAATAATCGAGGTCTCGTAGTGGGAGCAGGACCTTTCATAGGCTACCGTACAGGAGGGTATACCATGGCTCGGTTTAGAGATGGAGGCAGGCAGAGAGATAGACAAAGTGGAAATTTCTTTCTCAATAATTGGAGATACGGTGTTAGAGGAAAGGTCTCCTATCGTAATTGGGATTTCTTCTTCGACTATGATATGAATAGTGTTTTTCATGAAAATAGAGGACCCGACCTTGTACCGTTTACTTTTGGTATTATTATCTAATACTTCAGTAGAGACTTTCTTTCTGGTTTTGCAATTGAAAGATCATATTGAACTCAAGATGTATAAAAAAGGAGTGCCAATCGGTCACTCCTTTTTTATTTTAAGATGTCTTTTGCTTCTTTTTCGATACTTGCTCTGCCTCTATTGAGTGGTAGAATGCTTTTTTAGCTTTTTGTAAAATTTCATTTGACCTATAAAACTCAAAAGTACCAAAGGAGTCCTTTGGGAATTGTACAAGCACATCAGGTTGAAAGTTTCTTAGGGTCAATTCACTAAGCTTAAATTGTTGTGCAAGTAGTGTTTCATTGATCAGATCAAAGTATCCGGGCTCTTTTTTGCTTTTATCTTTATCAGATTTTAGAAATTTTGACCATTTATTGGTGAATTTTTCTATGCCTTCGCTGTATTTTGGATTAATGAACTTAATCCAGTCAGAGGTGTCTGTGTTTAGACTTTGGGGCTTAGCTTCGTCGTCTTCCTCCCATGCAATAGGAGAGTTGACATCTACCACCACCAAAACATCATTTTCTCGTCTTTGAATACAATTTACAGGAATTGGGTTGACCACACCGCCATCTACAAGCAGATGCCCGTCTTGCATGACCGGTGTAAAAAGCGAAGGTATTGCTACAGATGCCCGCATGGCATCGTAGAGTGATCCTTTATTTAAGACTACTTCTTGGTGGGTATATAGATCGGTGGCGACAGCTGAAAAGTTAATGGCTAAGTCTTCGATTTTTTGATCTGGAGCCAGCTTTTTCATTTCAGAAAATACTCTTTCCCCTCTTATGAAGCCTTTATTACTCAGTGTGAAATCCACCAATTTCCATACCGCTAGTCTATCCATACTAAGCACCCATTCCTCATAGGTATCTAGCTCTCCAGCTGCATACATTCCGCCAATCACCGCTCCGATGGATGATCCTGCAATACTATGAATATGACATCCAAGATTCAAAAGTTCTCGAATCACTTGAATATGTGCCACTCCTCGTGCGCCCCCACTTGAAAGCACTAAGGCTATTTCTCTACCTCTAAGATCGTTAATGTTCATGTGGATGATTAATAATTTTTGGCAAATCTAATGGGAATATGTAAGACCAATATTGTTAACGAATATAAAAAGTCATTGATTGACTTTAAAAAAAGAAAAGCGACTGTTTTATGCCAGCGGGGAATCAGGGTACAAACTCTCCAGGTCTATACGGTCAGCTAAAGTGCGTTCTGGATGTTAAGCCATCTTTTAGTTTAGCTCCTGTTAATTCATGTCTTCTACAAGATACATTTAGATAAATTCACTAATTTGCTCTCATTATCAGAATAAAGCTTGATGATTCACTAGATTCCTATGTCTAATTATTACTCAAATATTACAATTGCATGCAAGAGAAGTTCGATAAATTACTTTTTAAGCCAGTAGATATTGCTCCTTTGGCCTTATTCCGTATAGGCTTTGGTTTACTGTTGTTTTTAGAGGGTGTCGGAGCAGTCCTTACTGGTTGGGTGGGTAGAGTTTTTGTAGCGCCCAATTTCAACTTTTCATTTATCTCCTTCCATCCATGGCTTCAGCCTTTACCAGGCGATGGGATGTACTATTATTTTATTTTTATGGGGATTTGTGGTCTTGGCATTATGCTAGGCTACCACTACCGGATCGCAGCTACATTGTATTTTTTCATGTGGACAAGTGTATACTTGATGCAAAAAACGAGTTATAATAACCACTATTACCTGATGGTTTTACTCACAGCATTATTCATATTTTTACCCGCACACAAATATTTCTCCTTAGATGTAAAACAAGGAAGAACCAAAGAGAAGCTATTTGTACCTCAATGGACCCAGCTTTCTTTCATTTGGCTCATGTTCATTGTTTATACCTATGCGGCAATAGCAAAGATATATCCTGATTGGATACAGGCAAAGCCTGTAAGCTTATGGTTTAATTATAAAAAAGATTATCCTATTATTGGTCCCCTCTTAGCTCAGGAGTGGTATCAATACTTCGTTGCCTATATGGGGATATTGTTTGATGGTGCCATTGTACCTTTGCTACTTTGGAAAAAGACCCGAAAATATACTGTTCCTGCCGCTTTCTTTTTTCACCTTTTCAATAGTTTTGTTTTTAAAATTGGTATCTTCCCTTATATGATGTTGGCCATGTCAGTATTTTTCTTTGAGAAAGATAAAGTAAGAGCTTTCTTTTTTAGAAAAAGACCAATTGTTTCTTTAGACAATGTTCAGCAATCTTTAATTCATAGTGATTGGCAAAAGAGTGCAATTAAATTTACTTGGGTGGTGTTTTTTGCTTTTATGGTACTTTTACCCCTGAGGCATTGGCTGTACCCTGGTAATGTACATTGGACAGAAGAAGGTCATCGACTTTCTTGGCACATGATGCTGCGCTCTAAGTCGGGCAATGCAAGCTTTAGAGTGATTAAAGATGGTGAGTTGGAGGTTCATTCCCCGTACAAAAACCCAGATATTACACCAAAACAAGCGTCAAGGATAGGAACTAAACCGGACATGGTGTGGCAGTATGCTCAGTACCTCAAAAGGAAGTATCAGGCAGAAGGCTATGAGAAGGTGGAGGTTTATGCTGATGTAAAAGCGAGCCTTAATGGTAGACCTTTTCAACTATTGATCGACCCTGAGGTTGATTTGGCGACTGAAAAATGGTATCCTTTCAGGCCTCACTCTTGGATAGTTCCTTTAAAGGATTAAATATTATGTATTATTTGATTTCAACTTTTGGTTAATTTAGTCTAGCATCACATTTTAGGTTATAGAATCGTACGTTAAATTTTTAGGTCCTACATTTTTTCTTATTTATAGCTTGAGCTATCAATTATACTGTAGCGTCCCAAATTGCAGATAGCATGCATCGATTGAGTATATGTTTTAACTTAGACTATTTAAGTTACCCAATACTCCCTCAATGCTCGCCAAAAAAAAAGCCCTGACAACATGATCAGGGCCTTTCACAACATACAAACAAACACTATATTTTAATGCGCTTCATGCGGAAACGTCTCGTATACTTTTACATAATCGATCACTAATTGATCTGGCCACGAAGTTTCATCAATACCCTTTTTACCCCCCCAATTTCCTCCTACAGCTAGATTAATGATCAAGTGATAAGGTTGATCAAATGGCCATTCTGAAGGGCCGTCGGTATCTTTTTTGATAATTTCATTGTACATTTTTCCATTTACAAACCATTGCAGTCTGTCTTCAGTCCAATTGAGTGCGTAAACATGAAAATTAGTTGAAGCATCATTTAAAAAGATGCTGTCTGTTTTTTCTGTTCCTTTAATATGGTTGTATGCATCCGTGTGGATACTGCCATAGATCATATTAGGGTTGTAGCCAACATGTTCCATGATGTCGATTTCTCCATCTAGCGGCCACTTTCTATCCTTTCCTTTAGATGGAAGCATCCAAATGGCAGGCCAAGTACCCTTAGTACTGGGTAGTTTCGCTCTGATTTCAAAGTAACCATAAGTCCAATCTGATTTGCCTTCAGTAAGAATTTTAGCTGAGCTAAAAGCATTCTTTCCTTCTACAGAATGAGCTTCTATAATCAGCTTTCCATCTTCTATTCTTAGGTTTTCAGTATTGTCAGTGTAAGTTTGGAGTTCATTGTTACCCCACCCACATAATTCAGGGCAGCCATCACCAAGATCTATGGTCCAATTTTCAAGGTTAAGCCCATTATTAAAGTTATCTTCCCATATAAGGTTGCTATCTTGTGCTTTTGAACATCCACATGACATGATCAAGATGAAGCTGCTCAGTGCAATTAAAATAGAGTTTATGCCGCTTTTCATATATATTTTTAAGTGATGGACTTATTTAAGTTGGATTGACCTTTTCAAGGCTAATCTAGGATTGATTCAATTTTTAAGTCTATCGTCAATTAATTCAAAGCTTAAATATTCATCAATCGCTGAATGGGGTCCAATAAATACCCGGAATTCACCAGGTTCAGAACCGAAAGTTTCATTAGCTCGATAAAATTTTAATTGATCCTCCGTGATTTCGAAGGAGATTGTTTTTGATTCGCCAGCTTTTAGTTTTACCCTCTCAAATCCTTTTAACTCTTTTACTGGCCTTGTCACACTGCCTACTACGTCTTGTAGGTAAAGTTGTACCACCTCATATCCGTCTATATCAGAGCTGTTTTTTACCACAATACTAGCTTTAATGCTACCTGATGCGGTCATTTCTGTCGCATTTATTTTAAAATCAGAATACTCGAATGTAGAATAGGATAATCCGAATCCGAAAGGGTAGAGGGCTGTTCTTTCTATATCATTGTGATGAGTGAAAAATACCTGCCCCCCTTGCGTGTTTGGTCTTCCTGTGGTTTTATGGTTGTATTGCACAGGAATTTGCCCGGTTGCTCTTGGAAAACTTATTGGTAATTTGCCATGAGGATTATACTCCCCCAATAGTACATCAGCAATTGCTTCAGCCCCCATATGACCAAGGTGCCATGTTTCCAATATTGCCGGAATATGTTCATCTTCCCAGCTTAAGGCAAGAGGCCGGCCATTCATTAGCACTAGAACAATATTTTGATTCACCTCATATACAGCTTTCAGTAATTCCTTTTGAAGACCTGCTAATTCAATGCTGGAGCGGCTTCTCCCTTCACCTGACATGAAAGCGGTTTCTCCTAAAACCATGATCACTTGCTCACTAGATTTTGCAGCTTCTATCGCTGAAGCAAAGCTAGATCTATCTTCTTCTTCAATAGTAAGCACTTCAAAAAAGTTATTTTTTCCTACACTTAGTTTGCATCCTTCCTCATGAGTGAGTGCTTTGAAATTCCTTTTTTCTAAGGCTTCCCATAAACTTACAGCTGAGTTACTTTCAGCTTTTGCTCTCCAGTTACCTAGCGGACTGTCTTTATCTTTTGCCAATGGGCCGATGACAGCTGTTTTTTTGCTCGGATCTAATGGTAAAAGTTGGTTCTCATTTTTTAGTAAGACCATCGACTCTAAGGCAGCTCTTTTGCTAAGTGCCATCATTTCTTCGCTGAGAATCACCTCTTTTTCTCTTGCCTCGTCGCTATACGCATAAGGATTGTCAAAAAGACCTAATTCATACTTAAGGTATAATACTCTTCTTACTGCCTCGTCGATTAAGTCAATGGAAACCGTACCTTCTTCCACAAGTTCCTTGAGATGATTGACGTAGGCAGAGGCTTCCATGTCAATATCAGATCCCGCTAGAATGGCTTGTCTTGCTGCATCTTTGAGGTCTTTCGCCACACCATGACTCATGATCTCACCGATAGAGTTCCAATCTGATACCATCACACCCTCAAAGCCCCAATCACCTCTTAAAAGCTTACGTTGTAGATATTGATTGGCAGTAGAAGGTATACCGTCGATATCGTTAAAAGCATTCATGAAGGTGGCTACACCCGCATCTGCGGCCGCTTTAAATGGAGGGATGATCTGATTTAATAGTGTTTCCCGGTTGACAATGACATTGTTGTAATCCATACCCGCTTCCCCATATCCATACCCTGCAAAATGCTTTGCACAGGCTGCTATCGTAAAGGGGTCGGACAGAGATTCACCTTGAAAACCTTTGATCCTTGCAACTCCAATTACGGAATTGAGGTATGGATCTTCACCGCCACCTTCCATTACTCGTCCCCATCGAGGATCTACAGAAACATCAATCATGGGAGCGAAGGTCCAATGTATACCAGCCGCTGCAGCTTCCTTAGCCGCTGCCGCTGCGGTTTCTTGCATCAACTCTAAATTCCAAGAAGCGCTTTCACCTAATGGAATTGGAAACATCGTTTTGTATCCATGAATAACATCATATGCGAAGAGCATCGGTATCTTAAGGCGTGAGTTTTCCATTACAAAGCGCTGTAAATCTGCGGTTTCTTTGGCACCCACTAAATTCAAAACAGAACCTACTTGGCCATTTTTTAGATGCTCGTATCTAATGCTGTCCTGACCTTCTTTGCTACCTGGACCCGTTAGTTCAGCTCCAACAGAATATTGATTGAGTTGTCCGATTTTCTCATCCAAAGTCATGATGGATAGCAATGAATCAACTTTAGAAGTTATATTACGATCTTGAGTCCTACCCAAGAAAGGAGTGATCAACAAAAGAGTGAATAAGGTACTGAACTTGCATATACTCAGTGATGTCATTTTTTTTTTAATTAATAGTTAGTCAACTTTTTGAAATACACGAACATAATCTACAACCATTTGCTGAGGATAGGTGGATGTACTATCTGGGCTTCCAGGCCAGTTTCCTCCCACCGCGACATTAAAGATGAAAAAGAATTTTTCTTTAAATGCAGCCATGTGGCTTGGTCTAAGATCAATTGAACCGTAGGCTTGATCATCAAGCATAAAGGTGATAGTGCTCTCATCCCAAACAAGAGAAAAAACGTGGAATTGATCGGCCAACGTTCCTGTGCTGAGCCTTTTTGAGTGACCAAATTCTGCATGGAATCCACCACTTGACGAAGGTTGTAGCCAGTGAAGTGTGCCATGAACTCTATTTTCTTCGCCTCCGATCATTTCCATAATGTCTATTTCACCGCAAGCAGGCCAGCCTATATCAGAATGGCTATCACCTAGCATCCATAGTGCGGGCCATATACCTTGGCCATATGGCATGCGAGCTCTGATATCGATTCTACCAAAAGCAAAAGATTGTTGCCCTTCTGTCTTTATTCTTGAGGAGGTGAAATTTCTACCTCCAAAGCCTTCTCTCCGCGCCTCAATAATCAGGAATCCATCTTCTATTTTAGTATTTTCCTGTCTGTAATATTGCAATTCATTATTTCCCCAGCCATTTAATCCTATTGATGCGCCTGTACCAATATCATGTACCCAGTCGTTTGAAAGGGTATTCCCGTCAAATTCATCTCTCCATACTAGCTTGTAGCCCTCGTAAGATTCAGGACTTTCAAACCCAGCGTTTGGGTCGATATCTCTCAAATCGATAGTTAATTCTCTTTCTTCAGCAATGAATACTTCTGATGTGGTATGAGCTTGAACCCTGATGGTGAACTCACCGCTTTGGTTATAAGTGTGAGCCACCGTTTGACCAGACTGGAATTCTTGGAATTCATCGCTGTCACCAGTGAAGAGTCGAAAAAAATTGCTCAGGTTGGCATTGAAAGTGATTTCTACCTCACCTTCTGCCTCATTAGTCATTTCAACTTGTAACAAAAGATTGTTAGGAGGTGCGGGCTGGACTTCGTTATTATCGTCTTCATCACATGACCAAAGTGTCAGCGTGAGAAATAAAATACTTAAGATTGGAATGAGCCTATTCATAGTTGTTTGTTTTAAAATTTCTTGCCCCATCCGTGGGCTATTTTTTGAGCTGTAAGGGGGATTCGAACCCCCTCACAGCTGTAAGTAGTGATAACTACTTTTGAATTAATAATTAATCGACAACTCTAATTTGGTCAACAAAGTATTCAACACCTGGTTCAAAGTCATCCTCATCAAAATCAGGGATAATAGTTAGTCTAGTTCTCTCACCTGCCTCTTCTGTAGAATAGGTAAAGGTTACTTCAGTCCATTCTTCAGTTGCAGTTATTTCGCTGTCTACAGGTACGGCACCCACACCCCCTTCAAGGACAACTCTGAAGGTGACTTCTTTTGGTGTCCAAATCAATATAGAAAGAGTTACTTCTGTTTCACTAAGTGTTATCGGGTTTTCTAGGTCGAAGAATGTTCCCGCGAAGAATGCTCCACCACCTTTTGTGATTTGTAGTACTCGATTACTGGTGTTCAAACCACTTTTATCAGGATTATCTATGATTTCTGCAGCATTTCCTTCAAAGGAAGTAAGAGTTGGTGTTTGATCATCAAAGTTTAAAGGAAGCGTCGCTAATGTTGCAGGTTCTGGCTCTGCACCTCCACTATCAAATCCAGCTGGGATCAAGGTGTGATACCAAGCTAAGTCTTCGTTATTTTCTTGAATAGTTCTAATGACCATACGGTTTTCTTCTATCTCAAGGATTTCATACTCTCTGTCATCACCAACAAATAATCCAATCCAGCTTTTTGAATTATTGAATGTGATTTTAGGGTTTTCACCATCTTCAATTAGAAGTGACCAATTGACACTCTGATCCGCTTCAAATGGAGCAGAAAAATCAAATAAGTTTTCAAAGGAACCTGCGAATTCTTCAGCATATGAATTGTGTATGTATACTGTACCATTAGTGTTTTGATTAAATCTCAGACCATCAAGGGTGAAGGTGTATTCAGAATTATATAAACCAGTATTGGGTTTTTCTAATGAACCTGCTGCGAAGAATTCTGGAGAATCGCCATCTGCGGGCCCAACACCAAAATGGCCGGCATTCAAAGAATCTATGACCCAAGTTTTACCTTCAGTCGCACTAGGGCCTCCAGTAAGGAAATTCACTAGTTCTTCGTCTAAAAGCGTGAAGTCGTCTTCAGCAATCACAACTTCTTGAGAAGAAGAAGCACTACCCAAAGCGTTATTTACGGTAAGTGTAACGGTATAAGTTCCAGCTGATGGAAATCTACCCTCAACCTCAGCCCCTTCGGCAGATGATCCATTACCAAAATCCCAGCGGTGCAATAAATTTTCATTGTTTGCGGTGAAGATTAATATGTTTGGGCTTTGATCTGAAACAGAAAAGGTAAAGCCAGCATCTTCTTCTGTCGGTGGGTTTGTTGCCCCATTGTCATCATCATCGCTGCAGGCTCCAAAGAAAAAGAGCATAGCGAAAAGCATCATGTAAACATTAAGTTTTTTCATAGTTAAATTGTGTTAGTTGTGAAATTAATTTATTAATAATTAGGGTTTTGTTGCCAGTTGCCACCTGCTAAGTCAATCTCAACTTGTGGTATAGGGAATAGCTCATGCTTTCCTACTTGGAATCCTTCTATATTTGCGGCTGCCTGTCCGGTTCTTACAAGATCCCAGAAGCGTAGTCCTTCACCTGCTAGTTCCCATCTACGTTCTTGCCAGATAGCCTCTGTAAGTGATGTTCCTGTTGCGTTGACTGTTGGTAAGCCAACTCTTTCTCGTACATTATTAAGGTATTGCTGAGCTAGTCCGTCATTCCCACCACCTCTATTGTGTGCTTCGGCAGCCATCAAATAAACATCTGGCAATCGGATCACTCGGTAGTTCACAGGACTAGTAAGTCTTTGGTCCGGAAGTCCTAGTTCATTTTGGCGTTGGATATATTTATTGTTGTAGAAACCGGTATGGCCACCACCTCCAACTGAAAATGAAATAGCACTTGGATCTGGTTGAGCCGCAATAAATGCATCTATGTTGAGCACTGCACCATCACGACGTAGGTCATTAGGATCAAAGGAGTTATAAAGGTTTTCGGTAGGTAGATTGTAGCTAAAACCTGGTGCGTAAATAGGGCCTACAAAGTTTCTTATCCCGTTAAAACCAGGAGATATATTACCCTGCAAGCAAACAAAACAATCAAAGCTACCCCCTTGAACGCCTGTATACTGAATTTCAAATACAGACTCGCTATTACCTTCCTGATTTACAGTAAACATTGCTGTATACTCTTCGCTAGTTTCGAATTGTAGCAGACTATATGGACCTTCATTGATTACACGATCTAGCACCTCAGCTGCCTGAGTAAACTTTTCTTGAAAGAGATACACTTTACCTAACAATGCTAAAGCTGGTCCTTTGGTCACTCTCCCAACTGTTGGATTAGTCCATTCGAGATGTTCTACAGCATTCAGCAAATCTCTTTCTATTTGTGCATAAACTTCTGATGCTGGTGCTCTGTCTATTTGTGTTGCCTCATCGATACCTATTCTGCGATCGATAATTAATGGCATATCTCCGAAATAGCGAACCAACTCAAAGTAAAAATAGGCTCTGAGAAAAGAGGCCTCAGCATAAATTCTGTCTTCATTAGGTAGATTTTCAAGCTGGCCTCTCGCTTCAAATAAGAAGTTGCATCGTGCGATACCTGTATAATTGTATCTCATGATTAACTGTAGCTCATCATTGACGCCACCATGATTCATATCTGCGATATCATGAAGTCCACGGGTATCATTGACACTTTCACCACCTGCTATTGCGTTGTCAGAAGCCATCTCTCCAATCCAGCTGGTGAGGTATGATGTTTGGAGTAAGTCATAAGAGGCAATTAATGCCCTTTCGTAGTCTTCTGGAGTATTGAAGAAACTCTCTGCATCCTCAGTAAACAATGGGTCAACGTCAAGAATTGAATCGCATGACGAGATTCCCAACAAGAAGACCGATAATATGAATGTAATTAATATATTTTTCATCTTTCTATAAGCTTGGATTAGAAATTGAGAGATAGACCACCCATGAATGTTCTAGGCTGGGGATAAAAACCAAAGTCAATTCCTTGGCTTAGAGGGCCACCGCCACCTCCAATATCAGGGTCAAATCCTTTGTAACCGGTGATAGTGAGGAGGTTGATAGAAGAAGCATAGACTCTTAAATTGCTTATTCCTAAATACTGGGTCGTGCGATTAGGGAAGGTGTATCCTACTTGAATGTTTCTTAGTCTTACGAATGATCCGTCCTCTACGAAATAATCAGAAAATACCGTATTTCTTGTGCTTCCGACGGTTTCACGTGGGTGTTCATTGCTAGTATTAGGACCTATCCAACGATCAAATCTATATTCAAGGCGGTTGGCAAAAGGTTGCTGCCTTTCGTAATTTCTCACGATGTCATTACCGATAGAAGCGAAGATATTGGCTGAAAAGTCAAAGCCTTTGTAGTTGGCATTTACATTCATACCCATAATAAAATCGGGAATTGGACTTCCTATCATGGTCCTGTCCGAATCACCACCAAAATCTATTCTTCCATCACCGCTTTGATCAACAAACCTCAGGTCACCAGGTCGGGCGCCAGGTTGTGTTACGGGGTTATTATCGATTTCGGCTTGATTCTGGAAGATACCGTCGGTCTCAAATCCAAAGAAGTAACCAATGGGGAATCCAACTTGAAATCTAGTTGCAATTTCTCCACCAACACCAAATGGCGATCCAGGAATAAAATCAAATCCGTCTGGTCCACTTAGCACTTCATTTCTTAGGTAAGTGAAATTATAATTAATAGATAAACCTGCATCTCTTCTTTCAATTAAGTTAAAATTTAAGTCGACTTCTAAACCTTGGTTACGCACCGTTCCTGCATTAACAAAAGGAGGGAATCCACCAGCTCCAAAGCTTCCTAAAAGTGCACTTACATCAGGCACAAATAGTAGGTCTCTGGTGTCTTTAATAAAGTAATTAACCGATGCGTCAATTTTCGAGAACATTGTAAAGTCTACTCCTAGATTAGTGTGTTGGGTGGTCTCCCATCTCAAGTCAGGATTGGACGCTCTTCCAATTGCCACTCCTTGTTGGATTACGCCGTCAAAAACATAGTTTCCAACTCCATTAAGCAAACCTCTCCAAGCAAAATCACCTATCCTATCATTCCCTACTACACCAAAGCTAGCACTTAGCTTCACGAAGTCGAAAACACTTGAGTTAAAGAAACTTTCTTCTGAGATAACCCAAGCGGCTGAACCGGAGCCGAAATAGCCAAATCGATTGTTGGGACCGAAACGGGTAGACCCATCTCTTCTAATGACACTAGAAAAAAGATATTTTTTATTGTAATCATATTCCGCTCTTAAAAATTGTGAATACAAACGTTGAATACCTCTAAAACCGCCTACATTATTGAGAAAACCTCCTGGAGCTTGATTTGCACCTACATTGGCTAAGTCAATAGAGTTATTCGGAATGTTAAATGCAGTACCGCTTAGCGATCGAGAAGTTACTTCATTGAAAGATACACCAAAGGTTGCCGAGAAATTATGGACATCATTAAAAGTCCTATCGTAGTTTAGAAAACCCTCTAAGACATAGTCCAAAAAGGTGGTGCGCGATTCAAACACGCTAGCACCTCGGTCGATCAGCACACCACCTTCATCTGGATCACCAATAGCAATTTGAACAGGGTCTAAATTTTCGTTAAGAGCTGTATTAGGTGCCTTGCCCGGGCCAAACCATGCTAATGGACTGAATTGATCAAAATCTACCATAGAGTAATTGTATCCTATTCTACCACTTGCTTTTAAATGGTCATTGATCTGATAGGCTAATTCCTGTTTACCAGTAATTTTGTTGACTATAGACTGGTTGAAGGTGTTTTCCATTTGAGCCAATGGATTAATAATATCTTGGACTCTCTCTAAAAATGAAAAACGGCCATCGTCTTGTCTTAATGGCTCTGTAGGATAGGCATTGATGGTATTGTATAGCACAGATCCAATCCCATTTTCTGGTAGCGTCCTTGTCCGCTCATGAGTGAAGAGCATTACATTGGTAAAGGTAAGCTTTGGGGCTAACTCAGTTGTGAAATTGATTCGGGCATTATATCGATCGAAGTTAGCTTTAGGGCCACCAACAATACCTTCTTGTCCAAAATAAGAGCCACCAATGTCGTAAGTAGTTTTGTCACTACCCCCCGACATTCCAAAATTATAATTTTGGATGGGAGCCTGCTGAAATACTTCATTCTGCCAGTCAGTTCCTTCTCCAAGTTGAGTGTTAGGGAATGGCAAAGGCCTGCCACCAGCTAGATGTGCCTCATTCACTAAAATAGCGTACTGAGATGCATTTAATAAGTCAAGCTGGTTGGATGTTTCTTGAATTCCGTAATATCCATCAAATCGAAATTGTGGTTTAGAGTTTTTCTTTCCCTTTTTAGTTTCGATGATAATTACTCCGTTTGCAGCTCTTACTCCATAAATACCAGCTGTTGCATCTTTCATGATGTTCACGGACTCGATATCATTCGGATTGAGTGCATTTAAACCAGCTTGATCATAGATAACACCATCAACGATTATTAGAGGATTGTTATCACCGCTTGTAGAAATACCTCTTATTCTGATATTTGAACTTCCACCTGGCGATCCTGAGTTTGTTGTGACGCTTACACCCGAAACAGCACCTTGTAATGCTTGATCAAGTCGTGGTACTTGTCTTTGTGTTATCTCTTTCGAGTCAACACGAACACTAGCACCAGTCAATTCTTTTCTGCTTGTCTGGCCTCCGTAACCTGTGATCACTACTTCGGATAGTTGTTCAATGTTAGGGGAAAGGTATACATCAATCGTAGATCGATTACCGATTCTTACTTCTTCCTTGACCATACCCACGAAAGTGAAGACTAATACATTTGCATCTGACGGGACATCAATGGAATATTGACCATCAATATTGGTTGTTACACCTATGGTAGTACCCTTAACAGTTACTGATACTCCTGGTAGGCTTTCTTCATCCTCAAGAGAATATACAGTACCAGATATGGTGGTTTCTTGAGCATGAACAAGATGGAAACAGAGCAAAAGCACTGTCAGAACTTGTAGTGTTTGTTTCATTGGTTTGAATTTTAAGATTGGTGAAGATCTTTTTCTTTTTTAGTCATATTCAAATATGCACCAACGATTGCGTAAAACCATATTTTACGCTACATCAATACTACATCAGTGTATTTTTACCTATTTCTCAAAAACTCATCATTCCTTATAAAATATGCTTTATTTGATCGTTTCAATCGTTTTTTAAATTTCCAACTGTTCAAATTATCTGCTACAATTTCTTTAATTAAGTACATCATTTTAGTTTTTTTAACCCTTATCAATTATCTTTAAAATTGAACCTTTATCTAGGTGAAACCAAGTGCCGAAGTCATGAAAATAATATATCAATCGTGTGTTCTTCTTCTTTTATCTGTGACCACTGTTTGGGGTCAGTTCAAAAGTCCTGGATTGCCTTTTTCAACTTATTTTTCTAGTCAAGATTACCAAGGGGGCATTCAGAATTGGACAATCACTCAAGGCACAGAAGGGATAATATATGTAGCGAATAATTTTGGACTGCTCGAATATGACGGCTTAAATTGGAGTCGGCATATCTTAGGGCTTGGAGTAAAATGTAGAGACGTTTGTATTGGTGATAATGGGCTTATCTATGTAGCTGGACAAGGTGATTTTGGATTTTTTTCACCAGATGAAAGAGGTACGCTAGAGTATATTTCATTGGCCGATAAATTACCCAATGACTTGAGAAACTTCGATGAGACATGGAGGATTTTTGTACTAGATGGCATGCTCTATTTTTGCACCTTTGATGAAATATTTGTTTTTGATTCAAATCACCAATTTCATGCGGTTGTTAGTCCAAATGACCGTCCTGAGAATTTTTATCTTGTCAATGATCAGATTTTTGTGAATCAACCAGCGATTGGATTAACCAAATTGATAGGCAATGAACTTAAGCCTTTAGATGGAGGCGGGTTTTTGGCAGGCAAGCGTGTCTCTGGTATCATCCCGATAGAAAAAGATAAATTATTGATTGCTACCATTAATCATGGTATCTATATTATGGATAACTCCGGTTTTCAACCATGGAGTACCAACTACCATGAGGTTTTTCAACAGGCCACTGTCAATACGATGATTCGATTACAGAACGGCAATATCGCTATTGGTACTCAAAATGATGGTCTTTACTTATTTGATCGATATGCTAATTTTATTCGGCAGCTCAATAAAGACAGCGGTATCGAAAATCGCACGGTTTTATCTCTCTTTGAAGATAGAAACTCCAACTTATGGCTAGGGCATAATAACGGAATAAGTTTAGTTGAATTGGCATTACCCTTCACCCATATTAATGAGCATTCAGGACTTCCTGGTACGGGCTATGCCGCTACCATTCATGATGGGCAATTGTATTTTGGTACCAATAATGGTGTTTACGTTCAGAATCTTAATCACAATCAACAAAATAACTTTGAACTAATAGAAAACACAAGCGGTCAAGTATATAGCTTTTTTCCACTAGGCGATGAGCTAATTATGGGACATCATTTTGGTACTTTTAGTATTAAAAATCAAAAAGCTCAATCCATTTCTTCAATTCCGGGTTCTTGGATGTTCATTGATTTAGACTCGCACCCCGATTATGTACTACAAGGTAATTATAGTGGTCTTGCTATCTTCGAAAAAACAGCTGATGGTTTAGTTTTTAGTCATCGTATTGAAGGCTTCTCAGAGTCCTCTCGTGTTATGATTGAAGACGTTGATGATGGTGGGGTCTGGATGACGCATGGATATAAGGGTGTATACAAACTTTTTTTAAGCGATGATTTACAAAGCGTAGAATACCGGTATTTTACCCATGAAGATGGTTTGCCTGGTAATCGCCTGATCAATGTACGGCGTTTAGGGAATCAAATTTTATTCACCACAGAAGCGGGCATTTATCAATTTGATACATTAAAGGATAGATTCGTACCTTATACAGCATTAGACAGATATATACCTCGAGAGACGCTCTTGGTCAGTTTAGATGAAGACGATATGGGGAATATTTTTTATGTGTCTTTAACGGGTATAGGCTTTTTAAAAAAGAAAACAGATGGTAGTTATCAACCAATCAATAATCTTTTTAATCGGTTGGATCTACTCCTAAATGACGACCTACAATTCATCATGTCACCTGAGGTCAATCAAGTTCTCTTTGCTGCAAAAGAGGGTTTTATTCATTTCGACGATCGCATTAATTATGATACTAATTTAGACTTTCAAACGATCATACGACAAGTTGCAATTAGTGGGAATGAGGACTCTATCGTAAGCTTCGGTAGATATCAAAGTGATGGTGCATTTCATTATTCTCAGCCAGAGGAGGTAAAATATGTGTTTTCATTCCAACAAAATAGTATAAGCTTTGAATTTGCGGCGCCCTTCATGACAGGAAATGATTTAATGGATTATCAATTTTTCTTGGAAAATTTAGAAAAAGACTATAGTGAGTGGACACAAAAGACAATCAAGGAATATACTCAATTAAAAGAGGGGACTTATACTTTTAGAGTTCGCGCGCGCAATATATATCATCACATCAGTCAAGAGGCAAGATTTACCTTTGTTATTCTACCCCCATGGTATCGTACGCAGTGGGCTTATGGCTTGTATGTAAGCTTGCTTTTAATTGTTGGGCTAATGGTTTTTGTTTCCTTTGAAGCAAGGTATAGGCGTAAAACAGTTAGAATCACTCAAGCCAAAGAAAAAGAAATAAATGCTAAAGAGCTGGAGCTGAAAAGTTCCGAAAAAGAAATAGAAAGACTAAAGAGCGATAAATTACAAGCAGAGATCGAAGCGAAAAATAAGGAGCTTGCTACATCCACTATGCACCTGATTAATAAAAATGGGTTTATAAATTCGGTAAAGTCAAGTCTCAATGTAATCACTAAAAAGAGTAAAAATGAAGAGGTGAAGGCTGAGATTCATAAGATTATCAAGAATATAGATAAAAATATCGCCTCAGACCATGATTGGGAACAATTTGAAGTTCATTTTGATCAAGTACATGGGGACTTCGCTCGTCGATTAAAAGAAGCCTATCCTGACCTTAGCCCTCAAGAAATGAAGTTGAGCGCCTACCTAAGACTAAACTTGAGTACCAAAGAAATAGCATATTTGCTCAATATCTCCACTAGGGGAGTTGAAATCGCACGATACAGATTAAGGAAAAAGCTCGGCCTTGAGCGTTCTGTCAATCTGCAAGAATTTATTTTAGCGTATTAATTATAGCTTCCTTTTCAATCGCAACTGGGAAGTGTTTTTTTTCAAAAGTTTTCATAGACAGGCGAAGCTATATAGTACGATCTTTGGCTTATTAATTATAAGTGATCTTTACTATGGTCAGATTTCTCCATTCAAAAATGGGTTTCCAGCCAAATGTTGGTAAATTAGCCATTTAATGATAATCGAGTGTTTACAAGTCAAGAGCAAAAGCTATCAATCATAGCCTACTGTTTCGCCAATCGTTTGATATTAGCTACTATGCAGCAAAAAAAACTTTACCAGGTATTTTTTTCTTTTGTTTTATGTATGATGCTTGTTTGGGTTGCTCATCCCACGCAAACCCTTGCCCAAGAACGAAAGTCAGCTACATTTACTGATACTGCAGGAGATAAAGGTGTTGCCAATTACGGGTTCCGTTTGCTAGAGGGCGATAGTATTCTTACTGGCCGGTTTGATTTCCTTAGTCAGCGTAAAGATAGCCTAAGCCCTAGGGTGATTTTTCATAAGCGAGCTGAGGGCAATTACAGTTCAAACCTAAAATCGGGTTTTTGGCGATACGAGCAGGGATATTTCGAAGTGGATGTACTTTGTATTTAGCAATTTATATCTCAAACAAGCACCACTGGGGAGTTGCTCAAAGTGGAAGGGCGGATGAGTGAGGGTAATGCTGTTGGCTTGTGGAGTTTAAGCAAGGCATCTATTCGAGATGGCAGTAATCAAGAAATTGTACAATCTGCAGAGGCAGTTTTTGAAGAAGGCTTTCTAAAAGGCTCTTTTAAGTTTAAGGAAGAGGTAGACACAATCAATTATCGCATAGAGGGACAATTTTCTGAAGGTGGTTTTTTTGATGGGACTTGGTTTTTGACTTATGACTTTGAAGGACAGCGATATGAGGAGGAGCGGATATATGATGAAGGAATACTTATTGAGGTGTTTAATGTTATAGTTGGTAAACCAGAGCCAGTCTATAATATACGTTATCGAGATGCTGAAAGTAAACTCAAGGCAGTGCGGGCTGGTGCGGACACTATTAACTTTAAGTTGAGCGATGAAACTTTTGATCCTTTTTTCGATGATGGATATCGCAGGACTATGAATGAAGAAAAGGCGCAGCGAATGGCTTTGCCTATAATCGAGCGGTCGCTAGATGCTTTTTTCAATGAAAACAGACCCTACTTTTCATTACCTGGAATAAATCAATTCTCTGGAGGTTTCACAAGAAGATTCGAGTATGTCTACCCTCCTGAAGATGCTAAAAAAACTGTAGAAATTGGTCAACGGTTAGTAGACTTAGAAATTTTGTATGATAGCTTAAAAAATGATCGTGTTTTTAGAATAAATAAAGAGCGAACAGACTCCATGGCGTTTGCCTATGCTTATATGAATTGGTTGTCGTTGAGATTAGATCAAATACGAAGGTATATCGACTTAGAGACGGTTGATGCCTTTCGCTTTGAGGATCGATACAGCTATTACAATAAAGGACTACCAGGGTTCATAAGGTTTGATACTATTAAATATACATTTGAAGACAGCAGGAGAGCCGTTAGCCTTGATATGGGTGTATCAGTTAATTCAGGTGTTGACTTTGTGTCTCAATTAGACCATTATAAAGACAGCCTAGTCTCATACAGTTTGAAGGTAAATGCTTTTGTGAGCCGTGAGCTTGATGCAATTCGGATGGAGACCCTCACTGCAGACTTACAAGACCAAATGATTCAATATGTAGATAGTGCTGATCTTTTATATCTTCCATTTAAAAATCAGGAAATTAGGCGTGAGCGATCAGGCCTTGGTTTAATTTCTAGAGATCGATCTATTCGCTCTGAAATAGGGCAATCACTTCATGATTACTTTTTAACTGAAAGACGCAGAAGACTTATCAATGAATATAGCCGGTTAGAAAGTGATTATCAGAAGCAACAGAAGGCAAATGAGCTTATCCAAATGATGCAAGTTCTAATAGAGGTTCATCCTTTTGTTGCGAGGATAGACGCAATGCCAAACAATTTAGACGAGGCCTTTACCCGCTATAGCTATAATCCATTTTTGGAAGGGCAAGATATGGAGTCTCGTATCAAAAGACGAATTTATCAAAGAGGTGTCGAGCAACTACTCAGTCATTTGCTGGAAGAGTTACGGTCTGAGAGGGATATTACTAAAGTTAAAGATAAAATCGCCTTCTTAATTAGGTATGAAATTAGGATGTTAGAAATCGCTGAAATGAGTGACGAAGAAACTGAGGATTTAGAGCGGAAGTTGCGTCGTACCGATAAGGTTTCTGAAATAATTAACTATTTGGAAATACCAAAAGGAAAGGAGAAAGATGAGCTCTAGTCAACTGAATGTTAATTTGAGTATTCATCATTTTCTTCATTTCCATAAGATGAGGCTCAATTTTATATTTTTGATAAGCACAATCATTTTATTTGTGCTTTCATTTTTTCCATCCTTAGCTGGATTCGCTCAAGAGTCCTCTCGCGATTTGAGGCATTCTGTAATTTACTCTAAGATGTATGTTTCAGATTTTGTCAATACTAATAGAGATTGGGTTTGGGAAGTGGACGTAGTAGCAAGAAGGCAAGATAGTTATGATAATAATAATCCATTTTCCGAACCACTTCGAATGAGCATTCGGCCATGGATAGGCTTTCAATTTAGTCCTCGCACTCGCTACAGTTTTTCACCTATTGGCTTTTTTCATAATCAAGACTTTTTGGGTAGTCCTGAAGATGCTGATCTACCTACCATTAGGGAGTTAAGATCTACTTTTCGTTTTATGACTGATCAGTACTTAGGAAAGCTTATGTTCACCCATAGATATATGCTTGAATCGCGCTGGAGAGATATAGATAATCAGTTAGGAAATGGTACGCTTCAAAATTTCCGTATTCGGTATAGGATTAGAACGCGTATACCTATCAATAAGTCTACTTTCTTTCATAATAATGTAGCTTATTTGGTTGGGTTCTCTGAATTGCATTTAGAGTTTGGAAGGGATCATGGAACTAATTTCATTTCTCAAAATAGAAATTATCTTGGGTTAGGCTATCGGTTTTGGGATTGGGCTAGGGTAGAGGCTGGTTATTTGCACCAGTATAATTTAAGAGGAGACCTCATTACTCGTGATATCAGTCAAGGGGTAATGCTGTATTTCTTTATTGACTATTTATCGGCTCTCAAAGCCTCAAGATAATTTATTATAAAAGGATTAGGAAAGTGTATTAGAATAATGCCATTATAAAAGAGGAGTTTGGCATTAAAAATATTAAAGTGAATTTTATTTTGGCAAGATATATTACAGCATTTTTATTATTTAGTCTATGCTATGGAGTCTGCGCTCAAGAGTTACCAGAGCATGGAACTCCTTTTGGTGCAGAAACCAGAGAACATTGGGGTACTTATGCGAAATTTACTGTAAAAGATTTTTTTCGAGATCGTGGTAGATGGACTTGGTCAGCCGATGTTTATATGAGGCGCCAATCGCCTTTAGAAAATAATACTGCCATTTTACAAGAGCCACAGCGGCTTTCTATACGTCCTTGGGTAGGCTATCAGATCAGAAAGACTGCCGGCTTAGCAGTAAGTCCGATTGGTTTTTTCACTACTCAGCCTAGGTATGTGATTGATGGGGATGAGGGTAGACCTGTAGAGCGCGAAATGAGATCTACTGTGGAGTTTTATACTGATCAATTGGTAGGGAATTCTATTTTTACCCACCGATACCGTTTGGAGTACAGAAGAAGAGACTTAGATGGTTCTAATGTAGGACCATACAATTCTCTGCGTTTTCGCTATCGTATCCGCGTGAGAAAGCCACTTACTAAAGATAGTTATTACGCTAATAATGTGATCTATGCAGTAGCTTATGCAGAAGCTCATGCAGAGTTCAACACATTTCGAAATCAGAATTATTTGGTGCAAAACCGTAATTTTGTAGGTTTCGGCATTAGGTATTGGGATTGGGCTCGTTCAGAAATAGGTTACATCCGACAGTACTCCCCAAGAAGTAGTCAGATTGTAGATGTTACCAATGCAGTGATGGTTTATTTTAATATAGATTTATGGAGTCAGTTAAGAACATATTGAATGTAGTTGCTTATTTTATGTTTTGGTTTCAATTGTCCATAAAAAATGATTGAACGAGCTGAAGCTCATGCTTCAATTTGCTGATAATTCAAATAGTAAATAAAGGGATAAAAAGTTGGTGAGACTTTAAAGGTTTTGAGAGTAACAATTCTAGTGAGCTTCGATATTTTCTTGGTTATTAAACCTTATCAGAGTAATACTTGAATGTAGAAAGGACTAGTTGAGGTTTAGTCCTTTTTATGCAGCAGATCGAACTCATTTTTTAATTCAGTGGCCAGTATAACTCTTTAAAATTTGTTACAACATGAATACAAGCCTATTATTTTGTGGCATTAATTGATGTATGTTGTATAAATGACATGATCTTGGTATTTTTTAAAGAGCTTAAATACAGGATGATGAAGTCCTATATTTTTCGAAGCTCCGTATTTATAAAGTATTACAGTTATATTTTATAAACTTTCGATCCATACTCTCGCATTATCTACATTATCAAATGTTTCTACTTCTAATAAAAGTGTAGATAATTCTTTAGGTAAAAACTCATCGATAAGAGCTTTCAGGCCGGTGGAGTTATAATGTATAATTGCGCAGTATTTCAAGCCAGAAATT
This sequence comes from Cyclobacteriaceae bacterium, assembly GCA_020832375.1. Classification (GTDB taxonomy): domain Bacteria; phylum Bacteroidota; class Bacteroidia; order Cytophagales; family Cyclobacteriaceae; genus JAFIEW01. The sequence continues at coordinate 16,400 of JAFIEW010000008.1, read as the reverse complement.
GAAAGACTTGGTAATACGAAGCTCAGCAATTCAGAGCTTTTTATTTGTTCCAAATTTGGTATGTTGGTAAGGTCAATAGTTAAATATCTACCATTTTTTCTTTTAAAATCATTGGCAATGATAATAAGATTATTGATTAGGTCTAAGGAGAGGTTAGTACATTTTATGCTTGCATAACCTTGTTTGGGTTGCCAGACTAACTGGCCTTTAGTAGTATTTATATATTTAGTGGCGTACATACTGGTAAAGTTTAAATTTATCCAAATATAGTACATAAGACCTGTTTAAACCAAATTTTTCCAATAAAAAATATGATTATATCAATTCTGTTAGGCACTCTCTCGCATCCCCCTTTTGCTTAAATGACGCTAGCATAAGTAAGTCATCTATTAAAAAGAACAAATACTTCAATTTTTCAATATGTTTCAGCTTATTTTTCACTAAATTTAGCTGATATAAAGCCTGCACAAAATGAAAATTATAGTGCTGTTTTTATCAATTACCAGCTCCTAAAAACGGTATTCTTGATACTAAGCCTAAAAATTTAATGAGACAGTATTTACAGTCTTATGTACTTAAACTCGTAGTTTTTATTCAGAGTCTTTTTCTGATAATATTGCTTCTTTGGCATGAAGCTAGTGCCACAGAGTCAAGAAGTCATTACGTATTTGAAAAGATTACTGTTCTTAATGGGTTAACTCAAAATACCTCAAATGATATCTATCAAGATAATAGAGGGTTTATCTGGATAGCCACTCAAGATGGTTTAAATCGATACGACGGTGAGAATGTAAAAACTTTTCGCCATAATCGAAACGACACCTCATCTCTTAGTTATAATAGCATCAGTAAGGTTGGCAAAGGTTTTAGTAACGATTTGATAGTCACTACCCTTGGGGGTGGCTTTAATTTGATTGATATTTACAGTTTGCATGTATCTCCTGTAACCAAAGAGAGACACCCTGAACTTAAAAGTAATAGGATTAATGATTTTTGTACCCAAGATAATCTTTTATTTCTAGCTCTTGAAGACGGTGGCGTTCAGATAATGAATAATAAACTTGAAGACCTTACAACTAAAGAACTCGCTGCCTTACCTCTGAAGAATGTATTGAGCATTAATATCGTTAATGGCGATGACCTTTGGATAGGTGGTCATAATTTTGAATTATATAAGTATAATTTATCTTCAAGGGAGTTAACAAATCACAGTAATTTATTTAGTTCTGAAGATAATGGATCAATCATTAGGATAGATTTATTAGACGAATCTAGAATAGGTTTTTCAACTGATACAGGAGGTTTTATTTTTGATGTCCATAAGGATGATTTACAAAAAATAAGCTCTTCTTCAATTCAACAAATGGTATTAGGTGATAAGGATGAGTTATGGATTGCTACTAGCAAAGAAGGAGTATTGATATATAATATTTTAGACCTTACTCTCAAAGAACGAATTGTTAATAATCCTTATGATACCAGAAGCTTAGGTAGTAACGCACTAAAAAGCATATTTCGTGATCGTGAGGGATTGTTTTGGGTTGGAACTCATACTGCAGGCTTGAATGTAATAAACCCTATATCAGCGCTATTTCAAACTTTCGATAAAAGCACCTTAGCGGGTGAGGTTATTGGTTATATTGGCGAAGATAGTTTCGGTAATATATGGGTGGGTACTTATGATGGGGGATTAAATATATTAAAGGCTTCAGGCAATTCGCCTAAATTTTCTTCAGAGTTTTTTGACCTATCTGGGGTTATTGACATGGTGGAGGTTGGAACAAAATTTTACTTAGCCACAGTTGATAAAAGCATATTGGTTTATGATATAAATACTTCAATTCTTAGTCGTATTAATACCTTCAAGGATGGAGGTTTAATTAGCTCTCCAGTTACTGATCTAATTATATTGGGCGACGGTGATATTTATTTTTGTACCTATGGGCAAGGCATAGGAAAGATTGATACTAAAAAAAATATAGCTACTAAAGTAAGAATTCCGAGCAACTCTATTGATTCTGATTATCTATTTAGAATCTTTCAAGACTCCATCGATTCATTTTATTTAGCGTCTGGTAGGAATGGATTATTGAAGTTTTCTTCTTTGAACAATCATATTGAAAAAGTTGAAATTAAAGATAAGAAAGGTCAGCTGTTACCAATCAACGAAGTTTATTTCATTGATAAAGATGATGCAGGGAATTTACTACTGGGTACTTCAGATGGGTTTTTGATAAAAAAAAGAGATGAGACCTACTTTCGTTTATTTAATACAGATGCTGGTTTACCAAATGATATTGTATTGGCTGCCTTAGCGCATGGAAAGGATGTTTATTGGCTTAGTACAAATAATGGTTTGTGTTTAATTAGTTATGATTCGCAACAATATAAATATTCTTTTCGAACTTTTGATTATAGAGATGGTCTTCAAAGTAATGAGTTTAATCAACTAGCTTACTTTAAAGATAGTGAAGGTTATTTATATTTTGGAGGAATTCAAGGGCTCAATGTCTTAGACCCAAGAGCGTTTAATGTCGAGCCCCGATCACCTGATGTTTATCTTTTAGGATTAAAGTTTTCAGGCAAGGAGGTTAAGTTAGATAGTAATTTGATTGCAAACAGACAGTTTCAAATCAAAGTCAACGAAAATCAAGTTTTTATAGACTTTGCCGTAGCTGATCTTTTAGCAAGTGGAAAGTATACCTATTCTTATTATTTGGAAGGTTTTGATGATGATTGGCAGCTCAATAATAGGAATTTTGCAACTTATAATAATCTTCCTTCAGGTGTTTATCAATTTTTTGTTCGAACATCATACAGAGGGGGAGCTTGGAATGATAAGCAACACCTATTGACCTTAGTCGTTCCTGTACCCTTCTGGAAAAATACTTATGTGGTCGTAAGTGTTATAAGCTCTATTGTTTTGTTAATTCTTTATCTCTTTTTTATAAAGGACCGTAATGCTCAGCGTATGGCTCAGAAGTTAGCACAAGAAGTCCAAGAACGAACCGAAGAGTTGAAGATGCAAAATGAAGAAATCTTACTTCAAAAAAGTAAGATTGAAGATCAGAATATTGCTTTGAATGATGCGCATAGTATCATTGAAGAAAAAAATACTCAGTTAAAAATTGCCAATGAAAAGCTAGAAGCTACTGTAGAAAAGCGGACCAAGGCTCTAAAATCAGCCTACCAAAAAGTTTTAAAATACAATGAGGCACTAGATAGCATTATTTATCGGACGGCACATGATCTCAATGGGCCTCTCGCAAGAATAAAAGGCCTCATCACTTTAGGGAAATATCCTGAAAGTTATGAAGGTAGGGCCAAATTACTTAAAATGGCTGAAGCTGAGTTGAACAATATCGAAAAAATACTTCAAAAGCAGGTATTTCTGAAAAATTTGGAGGCTCATGTAATCAGAAGCAAAAAGTTTTTTTTGCGTGACCTTATTGATAAAATACTTCTTAACCTTGAAAAAACTGTCATGATCAAAGATGTCATTATTGACATTGACTGTGAAATAGATGAGCCAATCATTACAGACTATAAGTTGATGGATTCTATCTGCGGAAATCTTATAGAAAATGCTCTAGTCTTTTCAAAGCTTGGTGATGATCATCAACCTATTGTGATCATTCATGCAAAAAAAATGGATAATGGTTACCTGATTTTTTCTGTGCATGATAATGGATTGGGTATTGAAACATCGATTTTAGATAGAATTTTTGATCAAAATTTTAGGGGAGATGAGCGCTCGAGGGGAAATGGTTCAGGCTTATATATCGTGAATACAGCAATCGAATTATTAGGAGGAAGCATTGAAGTTAGTATTTCAAAAGCAGCAGGTGGAGCAAATTTCATTTGTACTATTCCGGTCAAGTGGGGGTAGAAGGTTTTCTTTCGCAGCAATCATTCAAATAGATAAGTATCTGTTTTTATTTAATATATGGTAAGAACACTTTGATCGGCTTTACTATAGTGTAAAACCACTTCAATTTAGTTCGGATGAGGTGATCACCCCATCCGAACTGTTAATCTTTATCGGTTCTCTTGTTTTTTGGCTGATAGCATTTCAAAAATTGCTGATAAAAAGATCACTAATAAACACCCGATCACATTGAACCATAGGTAACCTATTTCTGTATAAAAAAAGAGGAATAAGACAATGGATTCAGAAATAATCGCTGAAACAAATACTGAATTACCTCTTATTTTTTTAAGGTAAAAAGCTACCAAGAAAATACCCAGTATAGTACCATAAAAAAGTGAGCCTAAGATGTTGACTGCTTGAATTAAGTTATCAACCATCGATGCGAAGCTTGCAAAAGCAATCGCTAACAGCCCCCAAAATAAGGTTGCCATTCTAGAAACAAATACGTAATTGATACTCTCATCATCTTTTTTAAACACCCTTTTGTAGAAGTCTACTATGCTTGTAGAGGCGAGTGCATTTAGTTCTGATGCAGTTGAGGACATGGCAGCTGAAAAAATAACAGCCAAGAGCAAACCTGTTAGTCCATAGGGTAAGTAATCTAAAATAAAACTAATGAAGATGTAGTCAGTATCTTTAGGCTCAGCCTTTGGTTTAGCTTGCTTGTAAAGCTGCCCGATTTCCACTCTTATACCTTTCATCTCTTGATCATAGGCCCTGAGTTGCTCACCATAGCTAGATTTCTCTTCAGCATTAAATTGCCCCCATTGGTTTAAAATCTCGCTTTTTTCTCTGAAAATGAGGCCTTGTTTCCCCTCTAGCTGGCTTAACTCTTCTCTATAGTCCTCCATACTTCTTAGTTCTTCCATTGCTGGTCGATTAAAAAAAGCTGGTGGCTGTTCAAACTGGTAAAATACAAATACTAATACCCCAACCAACAAAATAAAAAACTGCATCGGTATCTTTAGTATAGCATTGAATATTAAACCCATCCTGCTTTGGGTTATGGAGCTGCCTGAAAGATAACGCTGCACCTGACTTTGATCAGTGCCAAAATAAGACATTGCTAAGAAGAAGCCTCCAAGAAGGCCTAACCAAATATTATAGCGATCATTGGGATCAAAATCAAATGTAATGGGGTTTAGTCTACCCATATGATCAGCTATGTTCATTGCTTCAGAGAAACCTACTTGTGGTGGTAAATAGTGGATTAAAAAGCCAAAGGCTACCACCATTCCAACTAAAATTACCGCCATTTGCTGCTTTTGCGTCTGAGATACAGCTTTTGTCCCTCCGCTTACGGTATAGATAATAACCAATGTACCGATCAGTAGGTTAGTGTAAAATAAAGGCCAGCCTAAAACATTCGAAAGTATGATTGCTGGAGCGTAAATGGTGATGCCAGCTGCAAGACCGCGTTGAACGAGAAACAAAAAAGCAGCTAGAAGCCTTGTTTTTAAATCGAATCTATTCTCTAAAAATTCATAGGCCGTATACACCTTTAGTTTGTAATATATAGGAATGAAGGTAATAGAAAGTATGATGATAGCAAGAGGAAGCCCAAAGTAAAATTGTATGAATCGCATACCATCTTCATAGGCTTGACCCGGTGTAGACAAAAAGGTGATGGCACTTGCTTGGGTGGCCATTACTGACAAGCCGATTGTCCACCAATGAGCAGTGTTACCTCCTTTTAAGTAACTATTAAGGTCTTGCTGTTGGCGATTTTTGTATACGCCATAAGCCACAATAAAAAAGAGCGTACCAAGTAATACAATCCAGTCGATTGAATTCATATTGTAGTCATTCAGAGTTATTGTTGAGTTTTATGTTTAGCCACCATATAAGTAGGAAAAGAGGTAAAGAGCAATGATCCAAAAAATCAGATTTCCTACTACAAGCATATACCAATGATTCCACTTTTTAAATAATGGTGGCGCACTACTTTGCGATTCTTTGTTTGTATGGCTGTTTTTATTTTCCATTTGGATGTTATTACCAAGGTTATTTCAACTTTTTAATTGCTCACACTCTACTACAGGGCGATGTTTTTTCTGGAAGCCCTAAGCTCTTGTAACTATTTTATAGCAATAAATCTTTTTCTTTGCATTCTAAGACTATCATCTTAGTATACGATGATGTTTTGCTTCTAATCGCAATATCCTTTACTTTAGGTTTTGATGAATACTATGTTTGACATTTTTCAATGGGCCATGAATATTAAGTCTTGTGGTCTCATCATGTATTGAGTATCCTACAAGAGTTTACAAAAAGTTTTGTAAACTGATTCGATTTAAACTTATAACAAAGACAACAAAATAGCCATCTTCTGGTATATTTTATTTGTCAAATAACATCATTTGAGCGTATTTAAACCAAAGGTATTTTATAAAAGGCATAAAACATGAGTGAAATCAAAGATAAGGTGATTATAATAGGGGCGGGAGTGGCAGGATTAGTTGCTGCAATCGAGTTGGAAATAGCTGGAAAAGAGGTGATGATTATTGAGTCTGAAGATAGGGTAGGAGGAAGAGTAAAAACTGATCAGGTTGATGGTTTTCTTTTAGATCGTGGTTTTCAAGTGATGCTCGATCAATATCCTGAGGCTCAGCAATATCTCAATTATCAGGATCTAAATTTAAAAAAATTGGATCCTGGAGCCTATGTCTTTGTCGAAGGTAAAAAACTGTTACTTGCCGATCCGTCTAGACAATTTAATCGGTTCTTCCCCTTTTTATTTTCTTCGGTAGCTTCGCTTGGCGACAAACTAAAAATGTGGATGTTGGCCAATGAGTTAAAAAAGATTAGTCTTGATGCGATCGCTTCTGAAAAGTCTATAAGTACACTAGAATATTTGAAGAATTATGGATTCAGCCATCAAGTGATAGATCAATTTTTTAAGCCTTTTTTCAGGGGTATATTTTTAGAGAATGATCTCAATACCTCTCATAGAATGTTTAAGTTTGTCTTTAAAATGTTTTCTCTAGGTAATGCTACACTACCTGCCAAAGGTATAGAAGAAATACCAAGGCAGTTAGCATCTCAGCTCACTTCGACTCAATTTTGCTTCAATACCAGAGTGAAAGCCATTAATATGGAAAAAATTATCCTAGAAAACGGTGAGGAGCTCACAGCTGATAGTATTATCGTTGCTACTAGACCTGATGATCTATTGCATCAGTTGAAAGGACAAATACGAAACTTCCGCGTAGTTAGTAATTTTTATTTCACCCTCCCAGAGGCTTTGATTAATGAACCGATGATTGGCTTGATTCCTGAGGAAAAATACCTTTCTAACAATATTGTATTTTTAGATCAAGTTTCTTCCGCCTATAGTGATGGAAAGAGAGCATTACTTTCTGTTTCTGCAATAGGCGATCATTTTGGCGCTGAGGATGAAATCGCTTCAGAGTGCGCGGAAATATTGGGTGTAAATAAGTCAGCATTCAAGCATCTAAAGACTTATGTTGTGAAAAATGCACTTCCTAATGTGGATGATGTTAATTTCAATATGCAACGTACGGCCACCCAAATTTCTGAAAATGTTTTTCTTGCAGGAGATTATTTGCTTAATGGGTCACTAAACGCTGCCATGTATTCTGGCCGTATCGCGGCTCAAGCTGTAATCAATAAAAGGAAGCCGATTGGTCAAAAGTGATTTGATTAGCGTGAGATGAAGGGGTATTAAAGCTTGTCTTATTCTTTTGACTTTAATCTCCGTTCACTTTATTTAATCTTATTTTCTAGTTCAATAAATTGCTGCAATTCGAGGAGTAGACAGTGTTTTTTGCGTCAAGTCAAACCTTTTGGGATATATTTGAGGATATTTAATAAACTCTTAATTTACCATATTTAACTCACTAGTAGCAGCTTGTAATTTATTTTTTTTGCAAAGCATCAATATATCAAAAATTCATTTACTTTCGCAGCCAGAAAATTATGATACTTATCAGATATGAATTGCGACTTTTTTACACGAGTTAATGTATCTGGGCTTGGTTAAGATTTGAAATTTAGCGTTGTATTTTTATCAAAAGATTTCACTTTTTAGCTGATTTAAAATCAAATGAAGAAAATTCTTTTTTTAATTATCTCCTTGCCGTCGGTGGTGCTGGCGCAGGTCGAGAATTTAGACAGTCTGCAAATGCAGCGTCTTATCAGAGACAGCCTCTTTATTGAGGAGGTAGAAAAACAGATGGGTGATAAACCTAAAGTGCTACATGCCGAGCCTCTTTACATTGACTTGATTCGTGACCTGGGAGCACGAAAGGGCGAAAAGGAATGGAATGTCGCTATGGGAATGAAGTCAGCGCCCGAACGAGATGTTTATGAGGCTTTAGTTGAGTACGAGTGGGCTCCTATAGACAGGTTAGGCTTGGAAATAGAGTTGCCTTTCCATTTTGATGGCCCCATTCGTTCGGGGGTTAGCGATACTACTTACTCTACTTATGGATCGTCTTTAGAAAGCATCAAGTTGGCCATGCAATGGTCTTTCTTGGTCTCAGAAAAATACAGTACCACTTTGGCTTTGGGTTATATTCATGAGTTTGAAGTGAATCGATTACAGTTTAGTACGTTAGAAAATTCCTTCAGAGGCAATTTGTATAACCCCTTTTTTATTGCAGCCAAACGTTGGGGATCTAATTATCATACTCTGATTTACACAGGCCCTAGATTCATTAAGGAGTTTGGTGACCACCCATGGGAAAGAGGCTTTGAGATCAATAGCAATTTTCACTATATGATATCAGGTACACGTAACTTTATAGGGTTAGAGGTTAACCAGTTGAATATGCATCACGGGTGGAATACAACACTAAGGCCGCAGATGCGGGTAGCTCTTGCGCACAACCTAATGCTCGGTATTGTAAGCGGTATTCCAACTAACAGGCAGCAAAGAGGAATAAGTACCTTTGCAAGAATCATTTATGAACCAGGATTCAGAGCCATGCATTAATTATATCGGTAGAAATAGTTGATGTCTAGATTGTAATTCAATCGAATTTCGCTGTGATGAGCTTTATTTTATTGCATAAATGGTTTACATCACTTAACTATGAAATCTAAAGGATAGTCAATTAAAAAACCAGTACTAATACATTAGACTGGTTTTTTTGTTTAGTTACACTAATACAGAAATTAATTGATGCTATTTTTTATCTTTTTGCTATACTTGTCTATTTCCTTTGTGGCTTCGTCGGTTAAATCTTCAATTGTTTTTTTGCTATCCTCCCATGTGTCTTCTAAATCTTCCATAAGATCATTTGCAGATCTTTTTAATTTTTTACGCGTCTTAGTTCCACTATCAGGTGCTAATAGTAAACCTGCCACTGCTCCGGCGGCAGCTCCTGCTAAAAATGCAAATAAAGTTTTTTCTGTGCTGTTCATAACTAAGTTTTATGGTTAAAAGTTGTTTTTCAATTTATTTCACGAGAAAAACAATAATCAGGTTACAAAGGGTTTACTTCATGAAGAATGTGAAAGGTTTCATTAGTGACTAGCCTCATGCAGTAGATATGTAATAAAATATTTTAAAATAAGCCATCATTAAATTTGATGATTTATATTAATTCAATGTTTTATTGATAATCACCATTTAATTCATAATAAGGCTAATAAGTAGATCGAACTTCAATGGGATTTAGTTTTTTATGCTTATCCGTATAATCACATAAAAGTAGATATACGCTTTGATAAGAAACAAATTGTTTCGTTATGAAGCACATTCAGGGCTAAATGCATGCTTTCTTTTTCTAACATTGCTTCACCCTGTACTTTGTTATATCGCGTCTTCAGCGCTTTAAAACAATAATACCTCTTTAGAAATTTAAGGTACACACAAGCGATTAAGCATATAGATTTTATGCTATTAGGCTGAATAGTAACCGCCTCGTTCTTTTTTCTTGTTGGGGAATACCAGTTGTCTAGCGGAGTATCCCGCCAACGCGCCAATTCCTCCAGCAATGCCTCCTAAGCCCCAAGTAATGAGTATTAGCCAGTTTCCCGAATTGAATCCGAATAATAAAGCCATTTTATCAGCAAGTAAGCTGCCGTTTGCCTCATTGAGTTGAAAAGAAAGTGCAAGCCATAGTAGACCGACCCCTAAAAAGCCAGATAAAAAGGCGTTTATACCTTTTGAAGGAAAAATGATAAAAAAAGCCATAGGCACAATTACAGCACCATACCACGGGAGGGTGGGGCCAGCAATCCAAGTAATAAAAGCAATAAGAATAGTTTTGATTAAAAAATACATATGATCAATTTTCTGGTTTAAACTCGATTCTTTTTAAGAAATTTAGACGATAATCGCTAGGTGAACTAGAGAAATTTAAGCTTAAATATTCCCCACGAGCCCATTTTTCTGTGAGGTTATCGTAAAATGTACTTCCTGGATTACCCGACTGTCCTCCTGGATAAATTCCATATGCTTCAGGTTTATTTCTCATTTCAACTACCATTCTCCAAGAAGCACCGTGAGAACTGCTCGTGGCGTTAAGAATATCCTTATTACCTCCTACATTCACCCCTTCCATTCCGAAAGGAGCGATTCTAGCTAAGTGCGTGATAGAGGTATTTTTAAAATCAGCCCATTTTGGCTCCATTTCATATTTAGCAATCCAATTATTTATGCTGTCAGCGGTTTGAGCTAGAGATTCTTTCACTAGTGCATCTCTATTTCGGAAACTTGTATTAGGAGCAAAGCCTAAGGTACTGTCTTCTTTCAAAAGTAGATAGCTTTGTAGTTTTGCTGGTCGATAGTAAGCGGCATCTACCTTTTCTCCAAGTCCTTTCCATAAGTTACCGAGTAGGAAATGTTGAAATACTTCGAAATAACTCGCTTCTTTACTTCCTACCTCATTAAAATAATTCCAATTAGAAAGCGCTACCGCGATATTTTTAGCTTCCCCTTTTTGATTAGCTATTGTGGCGCTATCTAACAAAAGCTGCACATATTCTTGGGCCATCAAATTATAGTTGTCAGTCTGTATGCGCTTATTATCTTCGACGGTAAGCCTTTCTTTTTCTTCTAGTAGTGCATTAAGTCTTCTATTTCTGTAATCACTAGTAAAAGGGTCATAAAAGTAATAAGGATATTCTGCATTGTGAGGATGCTGATTGGCACTGCTCACATATCCTCTTGGAGGATTCTTTTCTCTTGGTAAGTGCTCGTAAGGTATAAAGTTGCTCCATTCGAAGGCTGATTGACTTCCGTCCATCACGTATTTACCTTGATTTTCCCATTTTATAGGATATCTTCCGTTGACAGTAAGTGCTATATCTCCAGACTTCGAGGCAAAAACAAAATTTTGTGCAGGACATTGATAAAAGCTCAATGCCTCAACATAGTCATCATAATCTTTGGCTTTATTGAGCATAAGGAAAGTTTTTTGCTCATTTGACGGATCGTGAGCCGTCCACCGTAAGGCATAGTTTGCCTTTTCGCTCTCAGATTTATAGTTCTTATCGTAAACTACTGGGCCGTAGTGAGTAGTTATGAGAGTGTCGAAGAAGGATTCTTCTCCTTTAATTTTGATCTCCTCAATGTATTTTTGAGTTTTTAGCCATTTATCATCAAAGGCATATTCTGAACGTGATTCGTCTTTGAACTCTATCTTATACCAATCTCTTACGTCTCTTGTAGCGTTGGTGACACCCCAAGCGATAGACTCATTAAAGCCACTGATCACACCCAATGCACCTGGTAGGGTTACACCCATACTTTGTTGTCCCGGTGAGTTTAAGTGAATCATGAACCAAATCGAAGGGAAATTTAAACCTAAGTGAGGGTCATTAGCAAGAATAGGGTGACCATCTTTTGTTTTCAATGGACTCAGTGCCCAGTTGTTACTACCATTATCTGGGTTAGACTGAGCGATAATACTATCTTTTTTTATTGATGGGAAGATAACGTCTGGTTTGGTCACCTTTACAGGTGAGAAATCCCATTTTTTGGTTTTTGATATAACAGGCTCGCTATATTCCTTTGGGTAAAAATCAGGATATAATAAGTCAAATACCTCTTGACCTAAAGCCTGCACAAGATTCGTGTTTTCGAAATCTTTGTCAGTACCCGTCAAATTGTCTGCCATATACTTAAGTAAAAGAGCGGACTTTAGTGGTGTCCAAGGTTCAGGCTCGTAGCCTAAAAGCTTAAACTCAATAGGATAATCTTTAAAAGTAAGGGAAGATATATAAGCATTGACACCTTCAGTATAGGCATTGACCATTTCCTCAGTGTAGGGGTCGCGCATCATCTCTTTTAAACTCGCTTCTGCACCGATCATCATACCTTGCCTCCTGGTGTTGCGGTCCATGTCTAGGGTGGCTGGTCCTACAATTTCTGATAATCGGCCTGAGGCAGCTCGCGTGATAAAATCCATTTGCCACAACCTGTATTTACCCAAAACATAGCCTTGAGCAAAATACATATCCGCCTCATTGTCAGCGAAAATATGAGGTATTAAATGCTCGTCAAAATAGATCTCTATTTCGTCTTTTATGGCAGTGACTATGATTCTTTCACTTTCTAAATCCGTTTCTGTTTCGCCATTTTGCCAAAACCCATGAGTAGGACTTAACAATTTGCCCAATGCCGGGTAGTCTTGAATGGGAAAGTTGAGTGCTAAAACGAATGCTAAAGCTAGTGTACTAAACAATAAAAATTTAAAAATCCGCATAAGTTGAAATTTGCCTTTCTCTTATTATTAATGGTCAATTATGATCAATTAAGACTGCATATTGTTTACTCATGGGAGATGTGAAATTAAACAACCATGAAAAACTGTTCTAAATTCTAAAAAAATGTTCGAATTTTCACTATTAAGACCCTGATTTTTTATCATTCTATATTTTTATTTTGCGTGGGATGACAATATATGCATGCTTATTGATAGTATTGGCGCTAATTCTTGATCGTGACTTTTATGCTATAAAATCCTAAGAACTTATGAGTACTATTATGTTTGAGATCATCATTGCTAAAGCATAAATAGTTATTCGAGACTTTAAATCTAGCCTTGTATCAGGTAAGCTGATCGGTAATTTTTGCACTTAAGGATTTATTAGTTCCTCATCCCTCGTAAAACAAAAAAAATATCATACTCGTTTTCGTAGATAGCCAACTTTTATATTCACGCCTTTTGAATCATTTGGTACCATCTCACTTACTTTTTTTATTTTAAGTAAAGTCCGCATTACGGAATGAAATTTTGATCAAAAAAGTCTAATTTTGAATTTTAAAAACAAAATATAAGTATGTCAAATATCCATGAATTAGAACACCGTCTTAAGTTAAGAACGCTTGAAATATCCGACTATCCCGACATAAAGGAAATTATGTCTTCGGTATATGCCAAGGCAGGCGGTGCTTGGACAGAAGCCGAGTTTGAAAATCAGTTAGACGTTTTTCCTGAGGGTCAAATATGTATCGAAGATAATGGAAAGGTAGTAGCTGCGGCGCTCTGTTTGATTGTGGATTATAAAAAATTTGGCGATAAGCACACTTATGACCAGATTACCGGATATGGTAAATTTGATACCCACGATCCGGAAGGGGATACGCTTTATGGTACCGATGTATTTGTTCATCCTGAGTATCGAGGGATGAGAATAGGTCGCAGACTTTATGATGCAAGAAAAGAGCTATGTGAAAATCTCGAGCTGCGCGCAATTATTGCTGGAGGAAGAATTCCTGGTTATAAAGAATATGCTGATAAAATTAGCCCTCGTAAATATATAGATGAGGTCAAGAATAAAGAGATTTATGATCCCGTATTGAGTTTTCAGTTGGCCAATGACTTCCACGTACGAAAGGTAATTACCAAATACTTACCAGATGATACCGATAGTAAAAGCTATGCGACACTGCTAGAGTGGATCAACATCTACTATGAGGAGAAGGAGGTGCTAATAGGTGGTAGAAAGTCTGAGGCAAGAATTGGATTGGTGCAATGGCAAATGCGTAGGGTGAGCTCAATTGAGGATATGCTGCATCAGGTAGAGTTTTTTGTAGATACAGTAGCTGGATATAAAGCGGATTTTGTGCTCTTCCCAGAGTTTTTCAACGCCCCCTTGATGTCAATGTTTAATGATGTTGAAGCTTCCGATGCGGTACGACTTCTTTCAGATTATACTGAGGAGATCCGTGAGGAAATGCTCAATATGGCGGTGTCTTACAATATCAATATCATCACTGGCTCAATGCCGGTTTACGATAACCATAAGCTACATAATGTTTCTTACATTTGCCGTCGTGACGGTACTTGGGACCAACAGCTGAAATTGCATATTACTCCTGATGAATCCAGTTATTGGGGGCTTCAGGGTGGCGACAGTCTAAAAGTTTTTGAAACCGATGCTGGTAAAATTGGAATTCTGATTTGCTACGATGTAGAGTTTCCAGAATTGGGGAGAATCCTTGCAGACCAAGATATGGATATCTTATTTGTTCCTTTCTGGACGGATACCAAAAATGCTTATTTAAGAGTGAGAAGATGCGCACAAGCTCGTGCAATTGAAAATGAATGTTATGTGGCCATTACCGGATCAGTGGGTAACCTGCCGAGAGTGGAAAATATGGATATTCAATATAGCCAAACTGCGGTATTTTCTCCTTCTGACTTCTCCTTTCCTCATGATGCGATTGTGGCAGAGGCTACCCCAAATACTGAAACCACTCTTATAGTGGATTTGGATCTAGATCTTTTGAAGAAGCTCAAAACTCAGGGTAGTGTGCGTAACTTGGCCCAGCGTAGACACGATCTATATAAGGTAGTCCTAAAAAATAAGTAATCATGGATGACGTATTGATCGAGAAACTCAAGAAAATTAAAATGCTCGTTACCGACATTGACGGAGTGCTTTCAGACGGATCTATTTATTATGGAGAGGACGGGAATGAACTGAAGCAATTCAATGTAAAAGATGGTTATGGTGCCGTTGCCTTGCGGAAATCTGGAATTATTTTGGGAGCTATCACTGGCAGAAGTTCTAAGATCGTAGAAAAACGCTTAGATGAATTAGGTTTTCACTTCTTGCATCAAGGTGTAAAAGAAAAGCTTCCGAAACTGGAAAAGGAATTGATTCGTTTTGGTTGTGACTTAGATGAGGTTTTGTATTTGGGGGATGATATTCCAGATTTAGCCATTATGTCCGAGGTAGGCATAGCAGTTTGTCCAAATGACGCTGTGGATGCTGTAAAATCATCGGTTCATTATATAAGCAAGTATGGTGGTGGTAGGGGGGTTCTGCGAGAAGTGGCAGATTACTTACTAGCATTCTCATCCCACGAAAAAGAAAATTAATATACTTCAAGGATAAAATTACAAATGGACACTGAGTTGAGGTGTCCATTTTTTGTAAATAAATTTTAATACTCAAAAAAGATCATAATAGACTAATGGAAAAGCATCAGCAAGTAATTTCAATCATAGAAGGAGTGACAGTGGGAGGGGACAAGCCGCTATTATTATCTGGTCCGTGTGCGGCCGAAGGCAAAGGGCTCTGTGAAGAAGTGGCTGGTAAAATGAAAGAAATTGCGGGAGAATTGGGCTTTAATTATGTATTTAAAGCAAGTTTTGATAAGGCCAACCGTACTTCAGCAGATAGCTTTCGAGGTAAGGGTATGGACGAAGGGATGCGGATATTGGAACATATCAAACGTACTTTTGACTTACCGATAGTAACTGATATTCATGAAAGCTATCAGGCATCTGAGGTCGCAGAAGTGGCTGATATATTGCAAATACCTGCCTTTTTATGCAGACAGACCGATTTATTGTTGGCTGCAGCAAAAACGGGTAAGATTGTAAATATTAAAAAAGGACAGTTCATGGCGCCAGAAGATATGCAATATGCAGTTAATAAGGTTAATGCTATGGCTGATAATCCGATTGCCTTGCTTACCGAAAGAGGAACTACCTTCGGCTATGGCAACTTGGTAGTTGATATGCGATCATTGCCTATTATGCGACAGTATGCACCTGTGCTTTTTGACGTAACCCACTCAGTACAGCGGCCGGGAGCGGCAGGAGGGTCTTCTGGTGGTAATCGTGAGTTTGCTCCTTACTTGGCTAAGGCAGCCGCGGCAACAGGTATAGATGGTTATTTTATTGAGACACATCCTAACCCTGAGGTGGCTATGAGCGATGGGCCTAATATGATTCCACTTTCTGGAATGAAGGCCTTTTTGATGGAAATTTTAAAAATTCATAGTGCTTAAAAATTCATAGAATTGATAAATAAAGTAGTTTTTATTTGTGTTTATTTATTTTTACTGTAATTTTAAACTCTATTTATGTGAGTATTTTCTCTCGAAAATGCTCACTACCGTCCTTAAATTGTGTTTTTGCTTAAGTTTTCATTTTAAAAGAATGCAGTTTTAAGATAGGTTTATTACATATCAAAACTTCGATTCTTTGGGGTATGAAAGTATGGCATTATTTATGATGGGTATAATTAATATGAATAT
>JAFIEW010000133.1 GCA_020832375.1 Cyclobacteriaceae bacterium | reverse complement strand
CTGTATCTTTTCAGTGCGTATATCTATTTATGTAGTTAAGCGGATAAGCATATAATAATATATAATATTCTGCTCATCCGCTAGTTTGCAACTTAAATTTCAAAGGAAGTACTATGCTTTAAAAGCGCTGAAGGCGCTATATAGCAAAGCACAGGATGAAGCTCTATGAGAAATATGAAGCACGACATGTCCTGAAAGGGAGCCAAAGTAACAAGTTGTGTCTTTTCAAGGAGTATATTTGTGTATTTATGCAGATAAACATATAAAATATTAGTTTAATTCAATTACCTCAATCCATTGATTTTTAGTATGACTAGCGGCAAAATGGCAGCAGTAGCATTACCAAAAGTTTGACACAGCCTTAAAATACATGGAAACATGGTATTAAATATCGACTGATATCGTGTACTTTTTAGACTACAGCATACCAAAAGATCAGCACAGCGTCTCTTAGTGCAAAATCATTGAGACAAATCATCGATTACATTGAGCTATCCCCCCTCGTATTACTAAATTTAAAGCTGATTGATTTTGATGAAATACATTATTAAAAGAGGAGACCAATCAGCTTTGTAAAATAGCCGATAATCACCATTTCTATAGATGAAAATACTCTTTCACTTGCAATGCATCCTTAAAAGCAGGAGTTCCACCAAGTTTGCGGGCTACTCATTCCATCCATTGAAATATTTCAGACGACTCACCTAGATATAAACAAGCTCAACAATAAATCACAATACTACTTTTTATAGGTCGAATCAAATCCTATCGTAGTTCAGTAAAATCTACCTGTATAAAGACTTAAGAGAGCTACACAATGAATTGCAATCGATGGAAATTTTTTGAACAATTGTTTGCTAACGAACGTTAGGTTGCTTACATTTGTAATGATGATGTTAGTAAAAAATAGAAAAGAGCAAATATACAGCGAAGCGACCAAGCTATTTAGAGATAAAGGCTACTCAGCTACTTCGATGAGAGACTTGGCGCAGTGCCTCGGTATAGAAGCAGCAAGTTTATATTCACACATACGATCCAAGGAAGAAATTTTGCAACAAATTTGTTTCCGAATGGCTGATGAATTCTTTTCTCGGCTAAATACGATAGATCGTGAAGCAAGTGTAAGCGAACAGCTCAGAGAATCGATGATCATTCACGTGGGTGTGATAACGCAAGATACAGCTGCATCAGCGGTATTTTTCAACGAATGGAGACATTTAGGGGAAGAATCATTGGCTCAATTTATAGAAATGAGAAATCGCTATGAACAACATTATATTGACATCTTTCAAATTGGGATGGACTCTGGAGAGCTAAAAGTAAAAGACCCGAAGTTTGCGATGCTTTCGGCTCTATCTTTCTTGAATTGGACTCATAATTGGTTCAAACCAAATCGCAAGATGAATTCTCGAGAAGTCGGAGAATTACTTGCTGAGCGATTTTTACATGGTATAGTAAACAAATAAATTTAAAGATATGTACGGAGGAGGAAACAGTTTTGAACATTTAGATCTTGATCGATCGCTAGAAAATGAAGATCCGCAACTTCTTGCCGAATTTGAGGCAAGGATAGCCCGTGGTGAAAAAATAGAACCTTCGGATTGGATGCCTGCACTTTATAGAAAGCAATTAATCCGAATGATAGAGCAACATGCTCACAGTGAAATCATTGGAGCGCTTCCTGAAGGCACTTGGATCACTAGAGCTCCCGGTTTCAAAAGGAAAATGGCATTGATGGCAAAGGTACAGGATGAAGTAGGGCATGCACAGCTTCTTTATGCAGCCGCCGAAACTTTAGGTAAGCCACGTGAAAAAATGATAGAAGACTTGATTAATGGCAAGTCTAAATATAGCAATATATTTAACTATCCTGCCTACACTTGGGCCGATAGTACTGTGATATCTTGGCTTGTAGATGCTGGTGCTATTGTTAACCAATTGGCAAACTCTAAGGGTAGCTATGGTCCTTATTGTAGAGCTCTAGATAGAATTTGTGCTGAAGAAGCTTTCCACCTAAAGTATGGACACCATTCAGTCATTCATCTATCCACCGGTTCTGCTAAGCAAAGAGAAATGGTGCAGGCCGCACTCAACAGATGGTGGACACCACTCATGCACTTCTTTGGTCCTCCCGACAAAATGTCTACTCATACCGAAATTCTTACTCGTTGGAAAGTGAAGATGAGTACTAATGACGAAAACAGACAGCAATTCCTAGATATGTATGTGCCAAAGATCTGGGATCTTGGACTGACCATACCGGATCCTAATCTGAAGAAAAACGAAACTACAGAGAAATGGGAATATACCGAACCAGATTGGGAAGAATTCAAACGTGTGATAAACGGTGACGGCCCATGCAACAAAGAAAGACTGGCAGTAAGACGTAGAGCTGAAGAAAGAGGTGCTTGGGTAAGAAAAGCAATTATGAAGCCAGTAGAAAAACCAGTCACTCCATTAGCATAAATAATCATTTCATTAGTAGGGATGAGCACTATAGATGCTCATTTCACGCTGAAAATAAAAAATATGACCGCTATATTAGAATCGCTGGATCCTAGGGTCAAGCGCATGGGAATCACAGCTGAAAATCTAAATGCATTTCCTACTCCTCCTGAAAATGATCAATTTGCTACCTATCAGGTAATCATAGAACCTAAGGAGGGCAAAGGTTACGAAAGTGCTGGAATTGTTCATGCACCTGATGCTGAAATAGCATTCCTTTTTGGTAAGGAACAATATAGTAGAAGATTCACCTGCAGCGGCATGGCTGTAGCGGCTACTGCAGATGTATTAGCCTCTCCATTTACAGAAAATAAAATAAGCGTTTACGATTTGCTTGAATATGCTAGTCTCGAAGAAAACAATTCAGCGGGTGAATTTTATGAAGTTTTTCACTTATATAAAAGGGGGAAACAGCATTCACATTGGGGGAGAGTGAAAGCGGTAAACCCTGAGCAAGCGCTCTATGAAGCAAAAGAGGCTTATGATCACTCAAAGCCAGTGTATAATATTTGGCTCATTGCATCAGATAATATCTTTTTCGCAGATGAGAATATTAAACAAATTTGGGACACTCTCCCATTGAAGACTCATCGAGATGTGAGAGACTATAAAGCTCAAGATAAAATCAATGCATACAAAGAAAGAATAAAATCAAACTTATGAATCAGCTAGCTATAAAAGAACTCCTCTACAAAATAGCAGATGACCAGTTGATCTTGGGACATCGCAACTCAGAGTGGACGGGTGTTGGGCCTACTCTTGAAGAAGATATTGCTTTTTCTTCTATGGCACAGGATAAAGTTGGTCAAAGCTTGGCTTTTTATAAGTTGCTACACAATATGGGTGAAAATGACCCCGACACAGTGGCATTTATGAGAAATGCAGAGCAATTCCATAATTGTCAACTAGTAGAATTACCATCTGGAGAGTACGATTTCAGTTTGATCCGTCATTTTCTATTTGATTTCGCTGAATCTGCACGTTTCAGAAGATTATCTGAATCAAGTGTTAAAGATATTGCTGATGTGGCCAATAAGCTGAAGGGTGAGATTAAATACCACACCATGCACGCCAATATATGGATTAAAAAATTAGGTAATGCTACGGATGAAAGTATAGAAAGACTACAATCAGCCCTTAACTATGCCTTTCCATACGCATTAGGAATCTTTGAAAAATCACCATTTGAAACCGATTTAATAGAAAATGGAGTATTTGTTGGAGAAGCACAACTCCAAGAGGAGTGGCTAGAGGAGGTTCAAAATGTAATCAACCAGACTCAGCTGATATTACCAACTGTAACTGATGAGGAAATCAAGTATGGCGGCAGAATTGGTAAGCACACTAACCATCTACAGCCCTTACTTACAGAGATGAGTGAGGTATTTAAAATAGACCCTACCGCTGAATGGTAGCATGAGCATGCATATCAAGAAATAGAATAGATGTATATACTTGTCAACTGCGTCAATATCCAGTAAAGACAATTACATAAAAGGTTTTTACAATCAACAACAACAAGCAAACTGACCTCGACAATTTATTTTGTCGGGGTCTTTTAAAAGAGATGATACAATGCGAGATGCAAACGAAATAAAAGAATGGCTTCATGCAGTCAAAGACCCTGAAATACCAGCTATATCTTTAGTAGATCTTGGGGTAGTGAGGAAAGTAGCAATCGATGATACTGGTAAAGTATTGGTTGATATTACTCCTACCTTCTCTGGCTGCCCGGCCTTGGACTATATGAAAAAGGACGTTGAAGACTTGCTCGCATCAAAAGGCATTGAAAGATTTGAGGTAAAAGTAAGTTGGGATGAGGCATGGAGTACAAATATGATCAGTGAAAAAGGGCGTGCTGATTTAAAAAAATTCGGATTAGCACCACCACCCAAATATGAAAAAGTTGTCGATTTGGACATTCTTGAACGCATCGAATGCCCAAACTGTGGCAGTGAAAACACATTCATGAACAGTCCCTTTGGACCTACCCTCTGCCGTAGCATCCATAAGTGTGAAAATTGCGGTGAAACATTTGAACAATTCAAGCCACTCTAAATCTACTTTTTGGCATCATAAGTAAGCATAGTAATATCATCTCCTAAAGGTCTATTGGCTCGAAATTTATCTACATGGGCAATCAAATCTGTATGCAGCTGGTTAGCGGCTAATCCTATATGAGCCATCAAAAATTTCTCTAAGTTTTCTTCATCAAAAATTTCATCCTGTTCATTAAAGACCTCTGTAAGACCATCGGTAAAGCAAAATAGCCGAAAAGGTTCACTAATAGGAATGACAGCCTCATTGATAAAAGGTAGGGGATCCATAATACCCAAAAGCATAGTGCCACTTTTTAAGGGAGTAATCTCTCTTTTCCTTATCAAATAAGGAGGATTGTGACCGCAGTTGATATAGTTGATTTCCTTTCTTTCAAGCATAATATGAGCTACAAAAAAAGTAATGAAAGATTCGCCACCAGCATTTTCTTTCACTAAGATATTAAGTGATTGCACAATTTCTTTCAAACTGTGAGTGGAGCGGGTTAGTGTGCGAAATGACGCTTGAAAGTTGGCCATTATAATAGCTGCCGGCATACCTTTGCCCGATACATCTGCAATACATAAAAATATCCCTCCTTTGCCATCATCAACAACATCAAAATAATCACCTCCCACTTCCGAGTGCGGTTGGTAAAAAGACTCTACCCTAAAATTCTCATTATCTGGCAGCTGCGCCGGAAATAGGCGTTGCTGTACTTTCCTAGCCAAGTCTAGTTCACGCTTTAGTTGCTGTTGCTTAAGCTCTTGCAGTATCAATCGCTTATTTTCTACTGCAACTATCACCACATGACTCAAGGTTCTTATGAACTGATTTACAGCATCTAATTCCCCTTCCTTTCCAAGCAAATTGATATGTTTCACAAAAATGATTGCATGCGTGCTCCCATTATAGTGAAGAGGAATTAAAGTATCGTACAAATCACTAAAGGGATCATTATCATCAAGAAAACGAATTTCACTTTCGCCCTTGTAGCGATCATCCAACCTTCTATTCTCTTGAATACCCTGCCTATTGAAAGCGATTTTACACTCCCAATCATTGTCTTGAGGATATAACCCAAAATTTCCTATTGCCAAAGTCCCTTGAAGTGTAAATCGGTATACCCGATAGAGTTCTTCCTCACCCATATTGCTGTTGATAGCCTCGATAATACCCTGAAGGGCCTCTAACTCCATCTTTTTACGCTGCAACTCTGCCTCTAGCTGCTTTACATTTCCCATTATCCTTATATTTAACTTAAATGCGAACTACTTTTATTAGCGTGGGATGAGGGTATATCTTCATCATCGATTACAAAGATAAACTGGCTTGTTACTACATCTTTAAAGTAAGTGTATTTAGCTAGTAATGATACTCTCAGTCTACAAACGCTTCCAATATCTTTACAGTATTTCACTTAACAAATGACTGCAAAACGGCACAAGCCTCGCTTGTTTTAATTGACGAAAAAATGATAATTTTAAAAAGCTTATTTTAAGCTTTTAATCTTTTTTTCAAATAAATACCGCTTACGAATCACAAATCATGATAACGCTTGGAGCTAAGCTACAAAATGTCGATCTAGGACATTTTCGTGCAAGCATTTTCACTATTCTTGATTAAAACCCGTACACTCAAATAAATAAAGTATTGACTTTATGGTTTATCTATCAACAATTTAACTGTTTTTAAGCAGTCCCTAAATAATTGTCTCTCTACTTTATTTTTCAACTTTAAACCATACGCTTATTACACCAACCCATTCTTATATCAACCCAAATGATAAATTTTAAGATAAGCCTTAAAATAGGAGCAATATAATTATCCAATTATACTGCACGATCAGACTCAAAATAATCACGAAGGCTAGTACCTAGCAAATTAAATGATAATACAGTAATTGATATCACAGCTGATGGAAATACAATCAGATGCCAGCTATTCTTTGATCCAATCGTTTGAAAACCCTCGTAAACCATAATACCCCAAGATGGTGTAGGAGGTTGTACGCTGAGCCCTAGAAAGCTAAGTCCTGCTTCAAGTAAAATCGCAGTAGCAAAGTTAGCGGTTGCTATCACTAATAAAGTACCCGTCATGTTTACCAAAATATGTCGAAAAATAATCCGTAAGTTGCTAATACCAAATGCATGAGCTGCCTCTATATATTGCATCTCTTTCAACACTCTAAATTGCCCTCTGACCAATCGAGCTACATCCACCCATGTTGTCAAACCAACGGCTAAAAAAGCCACCCATACACCCTTACTTTGAAAAGCCAAGGATATAGCTATCACCAACATAAT
Source organism: Cyclobacteriaceae bacterium (assembly GCA_020832375.1). Classification (GTDB taxonomy): domain Bacteria; phylum Bacteroidota; class Bacteroidia; order Cytophagales; family Cyclobacteriaceae; genus JAFIEW01. The sequence goes on along the minus strand of JAFIEW010000133.1, from coordinate 3,791 downwards.
AGAAGGTATCGACCAAACTATACTCATCAACCACATGAGAAAACTATCTACCCTGCCACCAAAAAAACCTGCTAAACTACCAACCAATATCCCAATAAGCATACTAATAATTACGGCCACAAAACCAATACCTAATGATACTCTAGCTCCTAAAATTAAACGAGAGAGCAGGTCTCGACCCGATTTATCTGTGCCTAAAAGGTAAAAGTGCTTTTTTACAGATTGGCTATAAAATAATTTCACTGCCTCCTGATAGCTCACTTCTTTTAGGTCTCCGCTCATATTCACATATATAAGTTGATCATCTTCTGTTTTAAATGCCAACTGCCATCCTAAATCTATTACATTGGGATGATTGGCGGGAGCCAAATCAAACAGAACATCTGCAAGGTCGAGTAGTTTTTGTCCTGAATATTGACTCGTGACTTTAACTTTCCATCCATCAACAAGCTCAATTTCATCGTATGGCTCTATAAAATATTCTGAGGTACGACCATTTAAAAAAATAGAAAAAAAAGAGATTGGCGGTAGCTCCCTATTTTTCTTAATCCTTAATACATTTACTTTACTTGCTGGAGTTAACTTGCTTAGCTGAATCATGCCATTATTGGCATTTGGAGTATTATCAGGTATTATCAAGTATGCAAAAATTGCTATGGCGACAAGTAGCCCTATCAAAATACCTGTATATAAAAAAGAACCGGAAGGGAGTTTTGGCTTGCGACCCTTAGAATGAAAATGACCTAACAAAGAAGGGTTATTCTCAATACTCATACCCTATCGAGTATTGTGAGCCATTAATCCAGCCTTGGTTGCTAAGAATCGATATGATAAATAATTGTCAGAGAAGCCCCTACCCTCGTCTAATATCTCTCTTTCTTGCTTATCTAAACACTTTACCCAGCCCTTTTTAACCAGTACATGCAGGGTAGCCCGAAGTGTATCTTCTTTAATGATAAGCTTTTGCTTTAAGTCATCAAAACTTTGAACGAAGTATAATTCATCCAAAACATCAAATTCAAGATCTGTCATTTCTACCATAGTTTCTGTTTTTCCAGCTATATCTACCAAAAATAGATAAAATTCCTGTAAAAACGACATAAAAAGGATAGATTAAAAAGACAAACACAAAATCTAAAATGGACACCCTTCGACCAATAAAGTCGAGGTAATCTTTTATAAATCGATAGTCATAAACCATTCTCAAAAGAATAAACAAAAGGAAAGTTGTGTGGAAAGGTCCAAAAATCAGAAAAAATACAATGTATAAACTGACTAACTGCACCAATAGAATAAAAAATGCGCCAATTTTTGGTTCACTCCAAAAAGAATAATCCTTCCACTTAGAAGCCCAACGAAGTCGTTGCTGAAAAACAGCATGCCAATCAGCTTGGTAAGCTGTAGTGACGGTAGCTTCTTTTGATTTCAAATAGCCTATTTTAGATTTTGGCATTCTTGATATTTTCTGAAGTAGAAAATAGTCGTCACCGCTTGGTATATCTTCATTCCCCTCATAACCATGCACATCATAAAAAGCCTGTCGCTTGAAAACCATATTGGCTCCATTACTCATAAGCGCCCGATTACGATCTAAACTAGCTCCTGTCACTAATAATAATGGTGCTAAATCAAGTAATTGAAATGTCTCAATAAATCTTTTGGGCTGAGAAAAACTAAGAGGACCGCCTGCATAATCGGGACTGTGCTCTGAGACATAAGATGACCATGAAGCAAGAAATTTTTCTTGAAGTCTACAATCAGCATCTGTGCTAACTACGTAGGCGTGCTTGGCCTTTCTTACACCTAGACTAATCGCAGCCTTTTTCCCTTCTTCATAATCAGGATAATCCTTCAAACGATATAGTTTTATGTCACAATCTACAGTCGCACAAAAGCTGCGTACAGCCTCAACAGTATCATCTTGAGAGTAATCATCAATGATGATTATTTCATATAAGTCTTTATGATATTGCTGCTTCGATAAGTCAATCAGCAAATCTAGTATCAATGCACTTTCATTTCTTACAGCGATAATAATTGAGAAGCCGATGTTGCTTGTTTTCTCATCCCTCGCAAAACATCTTTCCTTCATTCGACTCCAGAAGTTACGATACTGTAAAATGAAAATAAAGTAGGCCGATAAAACAGTATAAATGAAAATTTCCATTAATTAGTTTTCCTTAAAAAGTGAACAAAATACAAAAGCCCACCTACTAAGGATGGTAATAAAATATTGGTGAGCCAAATCAATAAACTGCTAGCAATAAAGAGCAATAGATCATTGGTGAATAAACTAAAAAAAGTAACAATCGCTAACTCTCGACTACCTAAATCTGCGAAAAGGTTAAAGAAACCAAAAAAGGACTTGATAAAAAACATAAAAGTTATGCCGCCAATCAAGTGAATAATCGAAACACCCTCTATGCCAAAAAATAAAAAAACTGCTATAAACTGTAATGTAAATACGATGTATCTGGTACTGGTTATCATGCTAAGCCAAACTATTTTACGAAAACCGAACGGAAACAATCGCAATTGTCTAGCTTTACGCTTTATCTTTTTGCGATATATCCACAGCACTATGTAAAAGAAAACTCCAAAGCCAATGACGATGTAGGTGATATTAGTTTGGGCATGTAAATAGAAATACATCCCTACTCCAAATATTCCAAAAATAAAAGTGGGCAGGGTCTTCAAAAACCGATGAGCAAGCCAAAGAAGCAAAGCTTTTTTCCCTGGCTTTAAATAGGGTAGTATTCGAATTGACCACTCCCCTAACGCATGGAAACTAAAATTTCCTATAAAAGAAGATATGAGAACATCTCGAGCTGCGGAGATATAAGACAAATAAAAATAAGATTGAGTAATCTTCTTCCAGAAAAGCACCTCTAATAAGATATTTACAGGAATAAGACTAAGCACAATCCAAAAGTAGATGCTTTTTATAGTAATAAATCCTGCTATATCCGATATCTTTTCGGTTGAAAAAGAATCAGCGAAGAAATTTTGGTAGATATATTTAGCTAAAAAAAACCAAAATATCATGTGCAAAAATACGAGAATACTTTTTTTTCTTTTTCCTGATGAGGTAAAAATTCCTTCCTTTGGCTTACTTTGTAACATTAATCAGTATAATCATGACAGAAATTACCTCCTTAACTCAGCAAAGATCTAAAGATAAGGAAGAAAGCTTGATTTTAGGCATTGATCCAGGTACGGTGGTAATGGGTTATGGCTTAATCTTAAAAACAGGGAATAAATTTTCTTTAATACAATTTGGAGTAATTCACCTAAAAAAATACGCAAGTCACGAACAAAAGCTTCAAAAAATCTTTGAGAGGGTACTATCAATTATTGATGAATACCATCCGGACGAGATGGCACTAGAAGCACCCTTTTATGCGAAAAACGTACAATCTATGCTAAAGCTTGGTCGTGCTCAAGGTGTAGCAATGGCAGCCGCACTTTCTCGCCAGATTCCGATATCAGAGTATTTACCTAAAAAGGTAAAACAATCAGTCACGGGCAATGGGAATGCTAGTAAAGAACAAGTAGCAAGAATGCTACAAGGGGTTTTAAGATTTAAGGAAGTGCCTTATCTCTTGGACAGTACTGATGCACTGGCTGTCGCACTTTGCCATATTTACCACAAAGGTAATAGAAAGACATCTACAAAAGGCTGGAAAGACTTTATTAAAGAAAATCCTGATCGATTGAAGTAGGGAAATTAGAAATGTGCTTATCCGCATAACTACATCAATAGATATACGCATTGAAAAGAAACAGCTTGT
>JAFIEW010000132.1 GCA_020832375.1 Cyclobacteriaceae bacterium | reverse complement strand
TACTATTGAAGCATCCAATCTAATCGAACGATTCACAAGCTCAATAAATGCTTCTTAAAAAATCAGTCAACGCCTGTCAGCTCACAGTGTAGTATAAATTTCAAACAAAAATCTATTAACCATTTATCAATTGAAAATGCAAGCTGTAAGGGAAGGATTCGAACCTTCACGAAGAGATTAGGCGTTGCGACCTGTACTACCGAAGCAGTAAAGTTCGCAAGGCTTTATTTCTGACTCTCCACCCCCGAGATAGGAGGGCATGTCTGCCAATTTCATCACCTCACAGTGTAGTATAACTTTCAAACAAAAATCGATTGATCTTTTATCAATCAAGTGCAAGCTGTAAGGGAAGGATTCGAACCTTCACGGAGAGATTAGGCCTTGCGACCTGTACTGCCGAAGCAGTAAAGTTCAAAAGGCTTTGTTTCTGACTCTCCACCCCCGAGATAGGAGGGCATGTCTGCCAATTTCATCACCTCACAGTATAAATGTTTTCAAAAAAAACTTCATGCTATTATAAAATTTTCAATCAATTGACTTAAATTTTAAATTTATGATACGTTTTTCCCGTTTGGATATTACAAATGTAAATCAACACACCAATACAATGCAAACTTTTCAATAAAAAGAGGTTAACATTTACAGAATTTTAAATTATATTCGATATCAGTAAAAAAATAGCAAAAAATATGAGTAGAAGCACTGAAAATTTAGAGATTGACAATACAGATTATCGTATTCTAGACGAGCTTAACCAAAATGCTCAGCGACCTTATACTGAAGTTGCTAAGAAAGTATTTGTTTCTGGTGGCACGGTGCATGTTCGCATGCGTAAATTACAAGAACAGGGAATTGTAAAAGGAAGCACACTTGTTTTAGATTACGAAAAGCTAGGATACGATATCATTAGCTTTTTAGGCATATACCTTGAAAAAAGCAGTCTTTATATGGAGGTGCTGGATCAGCTAAAGAAAATTCCTGAAGTGGTAGAAATGCACTACACCACGGGTAAGTACAACATCTTCGTGAAGCTACTTTGCAAAGATACCCGACATTTAAAAAACGTGCTACACGACAAAATTCAGCGAATCGATGGGATAGAACGAACAGAAACCTTTATGAGCCTCGAAGAAAGTGTTAACCGCCACTTAAGTTTTGGCGATTAGGTGAACATTTAAGCGATTGTAAGAGTTCTTATAAGGGTTAAAGGGAAGTTATAAAAACAGGATAATCTATGCTAAATACCGATAATTTCGTTAATTGATTTTATCTTTGCACTGTCTAGGATTCTCATCCCAACTAAAAAATCGAAAAATAACACGCATACAGATTTAATATTTATGATTGAAACACAAGATTACAAAGTAAAAGATATCGCATTGGCAGACTATGGTCGTGCGGAGATCAGACTTGCCGAGGCTGAAATGCCGGGTTTGATGGCATTGAGAGAAGAGTTTGGTGCTTCTCAACCACTTAAAGGAGCTAGAGTGGCAGGGTGCCTACACATGACTATACAAACAGCTGTATTGATAGAAACCCTTGTAGCTTTAGGTGCCGAGGTAAGATGGGCATCATGCAATATTTTCTCTACTCAAGATCACGCCGCTGCTGCTATAGCTGCTGCAGGTATTCCTGTATTTGCATGGAAAGGCCTGACTGAAGAAGAATACGATTGGTGTATCGAGCAGACCCTTTATTTTGGGGAAGACCGTAAGCCTTTAAATATGATATTAGATGATGGCGGTGACTTGACCAATATCGTATTAGACAAAAACCCTGAAATCGTAAAAGAGCTGAAAGGTATCTCTGAGGAGACTACGACAGGTGTGCATAGACTTTACGAACGCCAGAAAAAAGGGACGCTTCCCGTTCCAGCTATCAACGTAAACGACTCTGTAACCAAGTCAAAGTTTGATAATAAATATGGCTGTAAGGAGTCACTAGTAGATGCCATTAGAAGATCTACTGATATCATGCTTGCTGGTAAAGTAGCAGTAGTAGCAGGATATGGTGACGTAGGTAAAGGTTCTGCCGCTTCATTGCGAGGAGCGGGTGTACGAGTGATCGTGACTGAAATTGATCCTATTTGTGCACTTCAAGCTGCTATGGACGGATTTGAAGTGAAGCGTATGGAAAATGCCATTCCTAGAGCCAATATCATTGTGACGGCCACAGGAAATAAGGATATTATTCGCGGTGAGCATTTCAAATTGATGCGCGATAAAACTATCGTATGCAATATCGGCCACTTCGATAATGAGATTGATGTAGCTTGGTTGAAAAAGAACTATGGCGAGAGCCGTTCGACCATCAAGCCTCAAGTTGACCTTTACAATATTGAAGGAAACGATATTATACTGCTTGCAGAGGGCCGATTAGTAAACCTTGGTTGCGCAACGGGTCACCCTTCTTTTGTAATGTCCAACTCATTTACCAATCAGGTATTGGCTCAAATCGAGCTTTATTTGCGTGGGGATGAATATGCAAAAGAAGTTCATGTATTGCCAAAGCATCTTGATGAAAAGGTAGCGGCATTGCATTTGGAAAAAATCGGGGTTGAACTTGATGTTCTTACTCAAGATCAGGCGGAGTATATCGGTGTAACACCAAAAGGACCGTTTAAACCAGAGTATTACAGATACTAATGAGTAGCAATAAATATTAGATTCGATAATACATCAACTCAATCTATTGACTTTAACTATCGTATTTGATTGAAATATAGAACACTAAAGCCGAGTGGTATTTAACTACTCGGCTTTTTTATTAAGAATTCATTAAGTTTGTGTACTGAAAAGACTGTTCAAGGTGTATTATCAGTAAAAAACGAATAAGCAATTAACCGATGGATCCTTTTTGTTATTGGCAATAATTTTAATACCCATCTCACAAAATGAATGCATAGAAAGGAGCAGTAAAGCTTATTTATTCATCCCTAAAGAGTTAAAGAAAATATTTAATGAAAACCTACCTTCGAATTATATCCTTTTCCAAGCGCTTACCCAAAGCGATTCCTCTTTATTTATTTGTTACAGTATTCGCAGTCATTTTTGGCGTGGCTAATTTCGCCTTGTTAAAACCCCTCTTTGATGTAATTTTTCAGCAAGTAGATGCTGTAAGTCTAGCTGCATACACACAGAAGCCTAACTTTGAGTTGACAGCCGACTATTTCACCGCTATCTTCAATTACTATCTATTAGAGTGGATGGAACTCTATGGAAAAGCTGGCGCTCTGTACTTCGTCTGTGGAATCATCGTAGTATCGGTATTCCTTGCCAACTTCTTCACTTACTTATCAGCAATCATACTCGCTAATGTAAGAGCAGAACTAGTACAAAACATCAGGGTAACTGCCTACAAAAAAATGAGCAGACTGCATGCAGGCTTTTTTAGTGATAATCGAAAAGGTGATCTTATCTCAAAAATCACCAACGACATTCAAGAAATTGAAAATAGCATAGTTGCTAGTTTAAGGATTTTGTTCAAAGAGCCATTCACAATCATTGCCTTCTTCGCAGTATTATTTTTCATGTCGGTAAAGTTGACATTATTTACTTTGGTCCTCATTCCTATCAGTGGGTTTATTATATCTAGTATTACCAAAAGACTTAAAAAGAAGGCAACAGAAAGTCAAACCTCTTTAGGAAGAATCGTCAATATTTTAGACGAAACGATTGGTGGTATTAGAATTATTAAGGCCTTCAATGCGCTTACCTATATGCGTAATATTTTTAGTGAGGAAAGCAGTCGGTATGCAAAAATTAATGTATCCATGGCCAAAAAAAATGAATTGGCCTCTCCGCTTTCTCAATTTATGGGGGTGAGTGTTGTAGCTGGTATTCTAGCTTATGGTGGCACTATGGTTTTGCAAAATACTAGCGAGCTTACAGCGAGTGAGTTCATTACCTACATCATTTTATTTTCACAGGTATTGAACCCCTTTAAGGCCATCTCCAATTCGTTGAGCAACATTCAGCGCGGATTAGCATCTGCTGAGCGTGTATTTGAGCTTATAGATACGGAAAGCATGATAAAAAACAATCCAAACCCGATCTTGCTTACTGATTTTAAAGACAGAATTAAATTTCAAAATATTCATTTTTCCTACGAAGAAGAACCCGTTCTCAAAGGCGTATCTTTTGAAATTAAGAAAGGGCAGACCGTAGCGCTAGTTGGGCCATCAGGTGGTGGAAAAAGTACGCTAGCAGATTTACTACCTCGCTTTTACGACCCCAAAAGTGGTCAAATAAGCATTGATGGAGTTTCTCTTCGTGATATTGAGTTGAGTCATTTGCGGCGCCTTATTGGCATTGTAACGCAGGAGTCCATCTTGTTCAATGATACTATAGCGGCCAACATAGCTTTTGGCGAACCGCTACCCGATATGAAGCGAGTAAAAGAAGCTGCTAAAATCGCCAATGCAGTAGAGTTTATTGAGCAGTCACCGCAAGGATACCAAACATTGATCGGCGATCGGGGTGAAAAGCTGAGTGGTGGTCAAAAACAACGATTAAGCATTGCAAGAGCGGTCTATAAAAACCCCCCTATACTTATTCTTGATGAAGCTACCTCGGCACTAGACTCAGAATCTGAACGCTTGGTTCAGGATGCATTATCAAAACTGATGAAAAACCGCACTTCACTCGTAATTGCCCACCGACTAAGCACCATACAATCTGCAGATTTAATTTGTGTGCTCCAAAAGGGAGAAATTGTTGAAAAAGACACCCATGATAATCTTTTGCAGCAAGACGGTGTTTACAGTAAGCTCATCGCTATGCAATCGCTTTAGACATAATTTATTCTTTTTAGTTGGAATGAGAACGCAGTCGACCTTCACTCTTAGTGAATGTGCTCACTAGGGTACTCAAGCACATCTGGCTTTCTACCTTTCTGTGGATTTAGATTAATGAATAACCAAAATACTGGTCCGTGATTAATATTTGCTCTTTCAGGACTGGTGTTAATATATCTCATCACATAACCTGTGGCTATGGTGAAGTCACTAAACCCCCATTGCGCTAGCAGGTGAGTACGATGTTCATGCCTTACACCATTAGGTCCAGGCCCCCTATTAAAGAGCGATTCATTTAGAAAGGCAGTAGAAAAAGTGAAATTACCCAGGCTGCTCTGTCCCCAGTTGTATCTTATGGCGTTACTAAACCTAAATCGGTAATTGACAGAATAGCTTTCTTTAAGATCTTCTAGTCCTAAGTCTCGGATAAAACGAGAGTCGAAGCGAAACCTGAAGCTACCACTCCATCGATCACGACTTGGAAGTCGATAGACCGTTTGCATCCACGGTCGGTGTTCGGACCGTATCAAATCACCTTCTGACCAAGGTGTAGTGAGCCTGAGGTGGCCATAGCCAAAGGTGGTATTAAAATTTCCTCCTTTAGGATGATAAGTTAATCCGCCCCTATAGATAAAGAAAAGATCATTTACAAAATGAACATCATTCCATAGTGCCCATGTTTCCGACACTTGAACAGAACTCATCACACCCCACCAGGTCTCAAAATCATAGTTGATCTCTTGCTGTGCCGAAAGCCGAAGCACTGTGGAATAAATTAAAATCAAGGTATTGATGAAAATCCTAGATGATCTCATGAGGAAATTATTGGGAAAAGTCTGTTCCAATTAGATTTCAAAAAATGATTTACGCAAATGGTGCAAGAAGTTGGTAAAAAGCGATTCTTTTTTTAATGCTTCTTAAGCAAAAACTTTTTCATGACTACCAAGCCATTCTTATTGTCAATCCCGATCAGTAAGTATATCGTTCATCAGAAAAACTAATCGCATTCGTATTCGTGATATAAAAGGTAAAACTCAGAAAGATTCTTTTTTTTAATATCGATCAACAACCAATTTTATATGTATCAAACTGAAAATCCCTATACCCTAGAGCGCACTCGTTCTTACAGTACTCATAGCGAAGCGGAAATAGAAAAAAAATTAAGTCTTGGAGAAAAGAGTTTCCCACAGTGGGAGTCAATGGGCTTCGGACAGCGCGCGGAATGCATGAAAAAAATGGCTCGGCTTTTGGAAGAAAGAAAAACTGATCTAGCCAAGATCATTACTTTTGAGATGGGTAAACCTTTGGTAGAATCTGAAGCGGAAATAATCAAATGTGCACTTGTCTGTGACTACTATGCTCAACACGCTGCAGATCAGCTCAAGTCGCAAGTATTGAGTTCAGAGCGTGGAGAGGCTAAATTAAAGTATCAGCCGCTCGGAGCAATCTTTGCCGTGATGCCGTGGAATTTTCCTTTTTGGCAGGTTTATCGTTTTGCAGCTCCTACCCTTATGGCGGGTAATGTTGCGATACTCAAGCATGCTCCCAATGTACCTGCCTGTGCAAAAGCCATGGAAAAAATATTTTTAGATGCAGGCTTCCCGAAAGGTGTATTTGTCAATTTAAGACTTACAAACGATCAGGCGGCAGAAGTAATTAAGGACCGCCGAGTAAAAGCAATCACACTTACAGGAAGTACTGCGGCGGGGTCTGCTGTGGCATCCATTGCTGCCTCAGTGGTAAAAAAGTCAGTATTAGAGCTTGGTGGTAGTGACCCTTTTATTGTATGCGAAGATGCTGATATCGACAAAGCTGTTAAAATGGGAGTAAAAGCGCGATACATGAACAACGGCCAAAGCTGTATCGCAGCCAAGAGATTTATATTACACGAAGCTATCGCAGATGAATTCTTAGAAAAGTTTATTGCAGCTGTGAAAGAACTCACTATTGGTGACCCTCAAGATGCAGCAACCAAAATAAGCTGTATGGCAAGAGCTGATTTAGCTATAGAGTTAAGAAATCAAGTTCAAGACTCTTTGGATCAAGGAGCAAGATTACTATTTGGTGATTTTGACCCAGTATCTAAAGAAGCTAAGTTTCCTCCTTTAATTATTGACCAAATTGAAAAAGGAATGAGAGCCTATTCAGAGGAGTTTTTTGGCCCTGTGGCCTTAGTTTTTAGAGCTAGTAGTGATCAAGAAGCCTTGCATATTGCCAATGACACATCTTACGGACTAGGAGCTTCGGTATGGACACAAGACAAGCAAAAGAAACATTATTTTGCAGAGGAAATACGAAGTGGGGCGGTATTTATCAATTCTATGACAGCAAGCTCTCCTGAGCTACCTTTTGGCGGTATAGGAGAAAGTGGATATGGTCGAGAATTAAGCTCCCTAGGTATCAGGGAGTTTGTGAATGAAAAAACCATCTTCATGAAGGAATAGTAATCTATATTAATATTTGATTTTGAAATGCTTGATTTATATCGCTTTTAATTTCAAAAAAAAATCTGTTAGCAATAAAAAAGGAGCTTTCGCTCCTTTTTTATTTGTATTGAAAAGTATCAAAGTTAAAAGCCTAGTTCATAGTCACTTTTTCATCAAGGCGATTGCCATAAATGTCTACCTCCACTACAGGAGCAAGATTCAGATCTTTGATACGCTCTAAAAGGGTAGCCTTGTCTCCTACCACTACATACACAAAATTATCAACGTTCATGTATTGATCCACCATCGCCTTGCTATCTTCTACTGTCATATTTTTTAAGACTTTCTGATCTAGCTCAACATAATTTGGAGGAAGATTGTACGTATTCATATTGGCTAACATGCCTAGTTTTTGACCTAGTGTCTCATATTCACGAGCTTCCTTTCTTAAAGTCGCCTCACGAGCTTTATCCAAATCTTCTTGGGTATAGTTTTCACCATATTGAGAAATGATCTCATGAAACAGCTCAATCGATTCGGGAGTGAATTTAGACTGAACGCTAGAGAAGGCCATGAAAGAACCTAAGTCAGTCGGATTTCTAGACACACTAGAGTAAGCCCCGTAAGTGTATCCTTTTTCCTCTCGTAAAACCTGAAATAACTGAGCACCAGCATAACTCCCAAGATTATAGTTAGCGATAGATAATGGATAAAAGTCATCGTCATCAGCTGCAACAGTAAGATTACCCAAACGGATAACTGACTGAGATGAATTAGGAACATCTGCGAACAAAATTACTGGCTGATTATCCATCCCTTTAGGTTCATATGAAGGGATTTCTACATCTTTGCTTTCCCATTTTTCTTTCATGCCCGATAGTGCTTGCATTACTTGCTTATCTTCAACAGCACCCGCGACCATAAAGGTAGTTACTGATGGGCTGAAATGAGCATTATAAAAAGCCTTCAGATCTTCTAGCGTGATTTCTTCTAGCACCTCTTTAGTATTATATCTTGCTCGTGCATGCGCTTTACCATAGAGTGCTTTGTTCATAATTCTACCAGCAATTGCATTTGGGTTGGCATCCGCTTGCCTGACATTATTGATGCTTTTTTGTTTGATTCTCTCAAACTCTTGCTCGTCAAATCGTGGCTCCAGCAACATTTCCTCAACTAATGCAATAGTAGCGTCAAAATTTCTAGAAAGTGCATTACCTGATACGATTAAGCTATTGGTAGATGCGAAAATATTTACTGAAGACCCCAGCTCTCCAAGTGCATCTTGCAACTCTTCTGGAGTTTTGTTGGCAGTACCTTCCTGTAAAAGTTCAGCAAGCATATCAGTTAAGCCTTTTTGATTTTCAGACTCTAAAAAGACACCTCCCTTTATATCCATCCTAAAATTAACTAAGGGCAATTCGTCATTATAGATACCCTTTACCTTCATGCCATTGGATAGCTCTTTGCTCCATGGTTTAGGTGCTGTAATCATAGGTAAATCGCCTAGTGGCGGCTCTACTGATCTGTCGATAGCACTAGCGGTCCGTTCAAAATTATCAACATCGTCATCAAACTCTGGCACCACATATTCATCTTCACTTTCGATTTTAACATATGCTTTATCTGAGTCCGCAACCGCTAACTCCACTTGCCCCTGAGGAACAAAAGAAGTCAAAACAAAAGGTTTGTCTTTAATGTAGCGATTGTAAACGCTCATAATATCCTCTTCAGTTACTGCCAGAATACGGTCTATATCCTCATTGATAAAATCTGGACTACCCGCAAACTCATTATACTGACTCAACTGGAAAGCTTTACTCAAAACAGAGGAGATACCGTTGTAGTAAGAAGTCTCCTGAAAAGCCTTAATTCTGTTAAGATCACGCTCATCTACACCATCTTTCTCAAACCTTGCCATAGCTTCTTCTATGCCTTCTTTTACGTCATTAAGATCAACACCGTCATTAGCTCTCACTACGATATTGAACGATCCAGCAATCTCCTGGGAGCGGTTAAAGGTGTAGGGGTTAGAAGCAAGCTTTCTTTCTTCAACCAACACTTTGTATAAGGGAGCTCTTTTTCCTCTAGAAAAGATATTTCCCAAAGCATTTAATGCCCAATAATCCTCATGATATTGCTCCACTGTCGGAAATACCATTCTTAACTCAGGAACCTTTGCAAATTGATCTTCATGATAGAACATCTTGGTTTCTTTCAAGCTGCTAGGCTGAGGTTCTATCTTATTTCGCTCACCTCTTGCAGGTATCTCGCCAAAGTACTTTTCAACCCACTCTTTGGCTTGGCCATTTTTAAAATCTCCAGTAATTACCAGAGTAGCATTGTTGGGGCCATACCATTTGTCATAAAATTCTTTCACATCGTCTAAGGTGGCACCCTGAATATCTTCTAATTCACCAATTACCTCCCAATTGTATGGGTGACTTTCATCATATAGCGCTTTATTGATTACGTAAGAGGTGTGCCCGTAAGGTCGGTTATCATAATTCTGACGTTTTTCATTTTTAACTACAGGCTTTTCTTCTTCTAAGCTTTTTAGCGTTACTGAATTGATGAAAAAGCCCATTCTATCGGCTTCCATCCACAAAATACGCTCTAAAGCATTATTAGGAACTACTTGGTAGTAAACCGTAAAGTCATTAGAAGTACCACCATTGAAAGTACCACCTAGATCGTTGATATTTTTGAAAAACGCTCCTTCAGGTACGTTTTCAGAACGCTGAAACAACATATGCTCAAAAAAATGTGCAAAACCTGTAAGGCCAGGCCGCTCACGACTAGACCCGACGTGAACCAATACCGCAACCGCTACGATTGGGTCTGAATCGTCCTGATGCAAAATCACATCCAATCCGTTGTCTAAAGTGTACTTTTCATAGTCAATAGACAATTGACTTCCATCTTTTTTGTTCTCTTCCGATCCACAAGCCATCAGGCCCGCAATCATTGAAGTAAACAATATCCCCATTATTAGAGACATACTCATACTGCATTTCATAAGAATGATTTTTGGTAAATAATTGATAAAATCTGTTAATATTATATCCAATTTTTTGTAATTATGCCAATAACAGCTGCTAGCAGCTAAGCCTCATTAAAAATAAATTACGGTATATTATACATATTAAGCTTAAATATAATTGATAATGAACAGGATTACCCACCGACGGTGTAAAAGTTGTGTCATACCATTTTAATTGGAATGACAATACCGCTTTCACCCTATTTACTAAAACCAAGACTTTAAACCCCGAATATGCATTAGAAATTCTATTCCGAGCTAAAAATACTTCAAAATCAAACGCTTCGCTGTATTTATCGCCTTCACCAGAGCGGTGCTATGCCTCAGTCGCTAAATACTTGATTTTATTGCATTTTGTACTCTCATTACGAATCGTAATACATAATTCCATCTAACTAATTTTTAGAGTAGCATTTAATTCATCAACTGACATGT
>JAFIEW010000131.1 GCA_020832375.1 Cyclobacteriaceae bacterium | reverse complement strand
GCAACATATTAGTTATCAGCAAATAAAGATAAGTAGCTAAGTTAACACCTCTATATAAAAATTAGCAAGGTTTTAAAAATTGAGTATCCAGCTTAAATCAATAGATAAGCGCTAATTCTTAATCGGTTGAAAGCGCACTTATTTTACCTCTTCATAATCTATGTAATCTCCCTTATCAGTTGAATCATTTTTATTGGAAGATTTTTTTTTGGGGTCATACTTAATATGAACATTGCCATCCTTAGGGCGATAACTGTTATTTTCGCTCTGGCGATTGGCTGATTGCTGATATTCTTTTTGAAGTCTTCCGAAAAAGATTCTAAACAATAACTGCCAAGATTTATAGATGATAAACCCGATTAAAAATATGATTAAGAGAAACTTAAACATCTAATGTTGTCTTTTTTAAAGATTGTACTTCAGCTAAATTTATAGACAATGCTAATATCAATTTGTGACTATGACTTAAATCTATAATGAATAAACGATCAGACACCTATTTGGATATAATTTTATTCCTAGATGCTCATTTTTTTTCATTCATGAATATTTGTCAGTCCCGCAATCAACTAATAAATAATATAGCCAATCGGATAAGTTGTATGCTTACTTTTGGTTCGAAGCAACAAAAGAATTGCTCTTCAAAAGAAGAGCAATTCTTTAAAAGTGATCCATTAAAAACCTAATACTTATCTGCTAAGGTATAAGTTTCGTTCACGGTAGATTTTTAGGAAGTAGTCATCCATCAAATCATCAATAAAATATATAGCTTCTCCTGTTGACTTCATTTCTGGCCCTAATTCCTTGTTGACCTTAGGGAATTTGTGAAATGAAAATACAGGCTCTTTGATAGCATAACCTTTTTTATAAGGATTAAAGTTGAAATCTTTCACTTTTTTCTCACCAAGCATCACTTCAGTGGCGTATTTGACATAAGGTTCTCTGTATGCTTTGCATATAAACGGTACTGTCCTTGAAGCACGGGGATTGGCTTCAATGATATAAACCTTGTCATTTTTAATTGCAAACTGTATATTAATTAAGCCAACTGTTTTAAGTGCTAAAGCTATTCTGCGCGTATAGTCCTCTATTTGTCTTATTACAAAATCCCCCAAATTGTAAGGTGGCAGAACGGCATAAGAATCACCTGAGTGAATGCCGGCAGGTTCGATATGTTGCATGATGCCGATGATATAAACATCTTCACCATCACAGATGGCATCTGCTTCAGCTTCTATTGCACCATCTAGGAAGTGGTCTAGTAATACTTTGTTGTCTGGGGTATCCCTTAAAATATCAATGACATGAGACTCTAGCTCCTGCTCATTGATGACAATTTTCATGTTTTGGCCTCCTAATACATATGAGGGCCTAACCAATAATGGGAAACCAAGTTCTTGCGATAAGGTCACTGCTTCTTGCGCAGAGTTAATGACTCCATATTTAGGGTAGGGGATGTCGTTTTCTTTTAGAAGATCAGAGAAACTACCTCGGTCTTCAGCCAGATCTAGTGCTTCATAGGAGGTACCAAGTATTTTGACCCCATATCGCTCTAGCTTTTCTGCCAGTTTGAGTGCTGTTTGTCCACCAAGTTGTACGATTACCCCCTCTGGCTTTTCATGAAGGATGATTTCGTAAATATGCTCCCAGAATACCGGCTCAAAATAGAGCTTATCAGCAATATCAAAATCAGTAGATACTGTCTCTGGATTACAATTGATCATGATGGTTTCGTAACCACATTCTTTCGCGGCAAGAACTCCATGTACACAAGAGTAGTCAAATTCAATCCCTTGGCCTATGCGATTAGGTCCGCTTCCTAGTACTAATATCTTTTTCTTTTCGGTTACTTCTGATTCATTTTCCTGGTCAAAGGTAGAATAATAATAAGGAGTTTGTGCTTCAAATTCAGCAGCACAAGTATCTACCATTTTAAAAACCCTGTTGATGTTTAAGTCCTTTCTTCTAGAAAAGACCTCACTTTCATAGCATCTTACTAAGTGAGCTATCTGCCGATCTGCATATCCTTTTTCTTTGGCAGTTTTTAGCAACTCTTTTGGTAAGGTCTCTATACTATGCTTGCTGATAAGATCCTCAAGCTGAACTAACTCCTCAATTTGACCTAAAAACCAAGGGTCTATCTTTGTAAGACCATGTATTCTTTTGAATGGTATACCTAACTTGAAAGCATCATAAACATGGAACAAGCGATTCCATGATGGATTTTCTAAACTATCTAGAATTACTTTTTGATCCTTTAACTCTCTGCCATCAGCACCTAAGCCATTTCTTTTAATTTCGAGCGACTGACAGGCTTTTTGAAGTGCTTCTTGAAAGTTCCTTCCGATTCCCATTGCTTCGCCTACCGACTTCATAGAAAACCCGAGCCTTCTGTCGGCTCCATGAAACTTATCAAAATTCCAACGCGGTATTTTTACTATCACATAATCCAATGTAGGCTCAAAATAAGCTGAAGTAGTTTTTGTGATTTGATTATTAAGCTCATCAAGTGTGTAGCCAATAGCTAATTTTGCTGCAATCTTTGCTATAGGATAGCCTGTGGCTTTAGAGGCTAGGGCAGAAGAGCGACTTACTCTAGGGTTAATTTCGATACCAATGATGCTCTCATCCTCTGGGTTGACCGCAAATTGAACATTGCAACCTCCAGAGAAGTTGCCAATGCCTTCCATCATTTTAAAGGATAGGTTCCTCATCTCTTGATAAACAGTATCTGATAATGTCATGGCTGGTGCAACCGTTATACTGTCCCCTGTGTGGACACCCATTGGGTCAAAATTTTCTATCGAACAGATAATAATAATATTTCCCTTTGCATCTCTCAGTAATTCCAATTCGTACTCTTTCCAACCCAAAATGCTCTGCTCTACAAGTACCTCATGTATTGGAGATGCGTGAAGACCATCAGTCAGCGCTTGATCGAAGTCTTCTGGATGCTTTACGATACTACCTCCATGTCCTCCAAGTGTAAATGATGGACGGATAACAAGCGGGAATCCTATTTTTTGAGCAATCTCTTTCCCTTGTAAAAATGAGGTCGCCGTTTCCCCTTGACAGATCCCTACGTTTAACTCCTCCATCTTCAGCCTAAACTTCTCTCTGTCTTCTGTAGTTTCTATTGCATCTATGTCCACCCCAATCAGGCGTACTCCAAATCGATCCCAGATTCCAGCTTTTTGACATTCAATTGCAAGATTAAGTGCTGTTTGTCCTCCCATCGTAGGTAGAACGGCATCTATATTGTGCTTTTCTAGAATTTGGATAATAGATTTTTTTTCCAGCGGAAGTAGGTATACATTGTCTGCTGTCACAGGATCCGTCATAATAGTTGCCGGATTCGAATTGATAAGCGTGACTTCTATACCTTCTTCTCTTAGGGAGCGAGCGGCTTGCGAACCTGAATAGTCGAACTCGCATGCTTGACCAATGACTATAGGGCCACTTCCAATGATTAAGATAGAGCGGAGAGAATTATCTTTTGGCATAAGTTAGAGGGAAATAAGAGAATGATGTTTAAATTGGGGCAAAATTAAGCATATATTCCACTTTAAAAAAAATAAATCGGATTACTGTAAAAATAGTCAGCCAGCAGATTTTTTAAATCAAATAAAAGATGCTTAAATCTAGGGAGTTTTAATCATGATGTCACCCCTTAAAGTGGATAAGCCCCTTTTAAACAGTTAATCTCTTTCAATGAAATTCATGAAAATATACTTAATAGGACTTCCAGGGTCAGGAAAAAGCACGCTTGGTAAACTGCTTGCCAATGAACTGAGACTGACTTTTTATGATCTAGACGATTTGATCCAGAATAATCATAAGATGAGTATTGGCGAGATTTTTAAAGAAAAAGGAGAGGATGGTTTTAGAGAAATCGAAAGAGAAGAGTTACAAAAGCTTAGTTTAGATGAAGATTCTTTTTTATGCGCAACTGGTGGTGGTGCTCCCTGCTTTCATAATAATATGGAGCTCATGATTAAAACCGGATTGACGATCTATCTAGATGTGCCCATTCCAGTAATTGTGGATAGACTCAAGGGTGATACTTCTCGGCCTTTATTGGAGGGTAATGCGTTAGCTAGTAGATTACAAGAGTTGAAAGAAGAAAGAGAGCGGATATATATGAAAGCAAGGATTCACCATCAAATAAACGAAAAAGAGCCCGACAATACTGCCGAGCTCATTCATCAGGTAAAGCGTATCACTATAGATTGAAGCCTATAGTTAGCATAACATTTGTGAATTGATTATTAGTAACTGCTCTAGGTGCCGGTCCGAATGGTGAATCAGCGGGTAGATCGTATGGATTAAATATATCTGAGTTAAAGCGAGTGTTGACAATAGCAAAGTCAAAATAATAGTCTCGTAATCTTACACCAGCACCTGCTGATAAAGACAATCTACTTCTGTCAATACCGTCATTTACTTCAAATGGGTCGCCCATATAGTTACCACCTGCTCTCAAGCGAAAAAGACCCAGTCTAGCTTCACCCCCAAGACGATAATTGAACGTAGAACCATAAATTCTTCTAATGTTGGGATTGATATCATCATCAAAGAAATTCCCCGACCCAAACTCCAGGTCTCTGAACCTCGAGTTGCCGTAGTTGATTGATTCAACATCAAAAGAAATGAAGCCTTTATTGCTGAAGAAATACGATGCTCCTGCACTTATACGAGTTGGGGTGATTAATGCCTGCTCGAAACGGGATGTAGGTAAACCCACAGATACTCTATCTAATACCCGATTTTCATCGTATTGAAAACCATTGTAATCAGCTACTATTCCGAAGGTACTTTCTTCTTGAATATCAATGTAAGTAGGAGTAGTAATGCTTAACCCTAGGTTTAGAGGTGCGGTTGGTTTGTAGATAATACCAAAATTAGCGTTAATACCAGAACCTTGTAACCTAACGGTTTCATCGAAATTCCAATTAGCAAAGGCTAAAAGACCATCGTCAGTCGCTATTGCATTTGTACTTAAGAATTCCTCAGAATACAAGAATTCAGAGCGATAGTCGAAGGAAACAATTCCTAGTCCAAATCCAAAGAAAAACTTATCATCTACATTTCCTCCGTAGGAAAAATTCCATTGGGATTGAAGGCGTGACTGGTTGACTCTTCCCGTTTGAGTTACTGGGAAGTCTTCTCCAGGGGGGGATACTACTGGGTCAATTCGGTCGTTTGCATCTATATCCACTAAAAATGCATCAAAGGCTAAGTCCGTAAGGTCAGGGCTTAAATCAGCAACAAAAAAGTCGATCATACTATTGCGAGTATTCTGACCAGAAAACAGAATATCATTATTGAAAGTGTTGGTTCTTTGGTAGGTGATAGCAAAGGAACCGCCTCTCCAAATACCATCTTCTAGTGGATCCTTTGCTCCTGAGAATACAATGCCTAAATTATTAACATGGAAATTGTTTGTGTTTTGTCTCCTTGTATTGCCTAAAAATTCAGTATCTGCAGAGCCAAAATTCATGGCTGGAGTAATAACCAATTCACTTGATCTATACATACCTAAGCCGGCTGAATTATAAAAAGTAGAACTTATGTCGCCACCCAAGGCTGTTGCAGCACCGCCTAACCCTTGAACTCTAGCTGAACCAACAGGGCCTTGCATCCCAAATAGTAAAACTTGATCTTCATATGACTGACTATATGCTGATACAAATGTAATTGTAAAAAGTAGTGTTAATAATTGTTTCATAGGTTTAATCAAAAAAGACTGTCCCTGATAGGCGAGCATTAATTCACTTTTCAGAAACAGTCTTGGTTATTATTGTCTATCTAATCTATCACAGATATAGGTAACATGATTATTATCTTCTCCCGCCACCACGAGAGCCTCCGCCGCCCATTGATCCACCAGAGCTCCTACCTGAAGATCCTCCGCTAAAGGATGATCCTCTACTTGGGCTAGAAGATCGGTTGAAGTTACCTGTATTTGATCGTGTCGGGGTACTTCTATTAAAGCTTCCTGAAGATCTAGTCGGCGTACTACTTCTATTGAAGTTATTACTATTCCTATTGAAATTACTCGTATTTGATCTGTTTGGTGTAGATCTGTAATTATTACTATTTCTTGTAGGAGTAGTTGAACGATTTCCAACAGCAGATTGCCTTGTAGGCGATGTTCTGTTAAAATTGGTATTTCTCTGCTGGGTTCTTCCCGCTGGTGAGGTATACCTGTTTGAATTAGCAACTGTCCTATTGTTATAGCCAGCGTTTGACCTTACAGGTGAAGTCGCTCTTGCCTGTGTTGCAGATGACCCTCTCGCTGCTCTTGCGTTCGTAGAGGTTCTTGCCGATGCAGTGCTGTTAGAATAAAACTCATTTTGAGACCGTGTAAAATCTCTGCCTGACCTTACGCCATTATTTTGAACTCCTCTTGTTGCGCCTGTTCTTTGAGATGATCTTGCAGTTGCTCTGGCATTATTAACGTCTCTTGCTCCGGCTGTTCTCGCATTGGTAGTTCCTCTCGTATTTCTAGCGGTTGTATTAGCACCTGATCTTGCATCAGATCTTTGAGCTATTCTGTCTCTACTTCTTTGGTCTACTGTCGTTCGCTGTGTTCGGGCTACCCCAGTATTACTTCTTACCGCACGAGGTGCTCTAGTAAAGCGATTTGCTTCACCGCCTAATACTGTTCCACCTGCCCACAATCCAGCATGATAACCATGTACAAATCCACTATTGAAGCCCATTCCGAAGCCACCCATGCCCCATCTAGGTCCCCAAAATGGATCCCACATTCCCATGCCCATCATGCCAGGACCCCAAAATGGATCATGGAAGCCCATGCCTCCACCAAATCCCATCATCATGTGTGAACTACCCCAAGAATTCCATCCGAATCCGACATTAAAACCAGGTCGCATCATCATTCCTCGGTGCATCATCATTGGATGTCCCCACATTCCCATGCCAGGACCCCAAAACGGATCGTACATCCCCATCATCATAGGGTTCATCATCATTCCGCCACCCATCATCATTCCTCCACCCATGAAGTAGTTGTTAGTGACGCCACCTCCATTAAAATTCTGGTTGCGAGGATTTCTATTGACGAATTCATCATCTTGAAAATCATCAATGAAGTAATCATCAGAACCGTATGAGTCAGAAGAATTTGTGTTTACACTTTGATAGCGAGCCATTTGATCAGGATTCACCGTTTTTGAAGAATACATCTCTTCGCTAAACTGATTGGATACACCTGACTGAGTCTCTCTAGGAGTGAAGTCTCTACCGCCAGTAGTTTTGGCTAGTTGTCGCTCTCTAGGGGTAAAATACATGTTGTCATTGTCAACAACACTTTGGGCGGAAAGCTCTGCTGTGGTAGAAAAAAATCCTACTACAAGGCTGAGCCCAAATAAGGTGAAAAATTTTGAAGCTTTCATAATGCAGTTCATTTATATGTTCTTAACCTGTTATTCTTATTTTGGTTATCGCTTTCGCATAAAAATAAGCCAATATATTCATATTACCAAAGTTTTTGATAGTATTACTATTATCAACGAAAATTTCTTGTAAATGGTTTATAATCCTATGAAAGGAATTAACTTTGCAGGATTATTTTCTTGTTTAAACAGTGTGTCATGCACTTTGTCACAATATTACAACAATTTCAGATTAGATAATAGATATGAGTAAAGGAATCCCATCCCGAAGCGAAGATTATTCACAGTGGTACAATGAGTTGGTCAAAAAAGCTGATTTAGCTGAAAATTCTGCTGTTAGAGGGTGTATGACAATCAAGCCCTATGGCTACGCTATCTGGGAAAAAATCCAAGCTGAATTGGATCGCATGTTTAAAGAGACAGGACATAGCAATGCATACTTTCCTTTATTCATCCCTAAGTCTTATTTGAGCAAAGAAGCTGAGCATGTAGATGGATTTGCAAAAGAATGTGCTGTAGTTACTCACTATCGATTAAAAAATGATGAATCAGGTAAAAACTTGATTGTTGATCCTGAGGCAAAGTTAGAAGATGAATTAATCGTAAGGCCTACTTCCGAAACGGTCATTTGGAACTCTTATAAGAATTGGATTCAGTCCTATCGCGATCTGCCATTGAAACTCAACCAATGGGCCAATGTTGTTCGTTGGGAAATGAGGACGCGATTATTTTTGCGTACTACTGAGTTTTTGTGGCAAGAAGGTCACACAGCTCATGCTACGCGTGAGGAGGCAATTGAAGAGACAGAATTGATGCTGGATGTGTATGAGAAATTCGCTCAGGACTTCATGGCTATGCCTGTAATAAAGGGCATTAAAACTGCCAACGAGCGCTTTGCAGGTGCTCTAGAAACCTATTGTATCGAGGCACTCATGCAAGATGGTAAAGCGCTTCAAGCGGGTACCTCACACTTTTTAGGTCAAAACTTTGCTAAAGCCTTCGATGTACAGTTTTCTGATAAAAACAACAAACTCGAATATGTATGGGGTACTTCTTGGGGTGTGAGCACCCGATTGATGGGAGGTTTGATCATGACTCACTCCGATGACCAAGGACTCGTACTACCCCCAAAATTGGCGCCTAATCAAGTAGTGGTTGTTCCTATTTTCAAATCAGAAGATCAGCTTAATGCGATTCGTGTAAAAATGCAACCGTTTATTCAGGCGCTACGAAATAAAGGTATTAGCGTGCTTTTAGATGATCGTGATACACATAAACCAGGGTGGAAGTTTGCCGAATATGAACTAAAAGGAGTCCCTGTAAGGGTTGCAGTCGGTCCTCGTGATCTTGAAAACGAAACAGTGGAGGTAGCGCGACGTGACGAAAAAACGAAAGAGGTGGTAGGGATGGAATTGATGGTAGAACACATCGATCAATTACTAGAAGATATTCAGATAAACTTATTTAATCGAGCCAAGGCACATAGAGAGGCCAATACCCATGAGGCTAACTCGATGGATGAGTTGAATCGGATTTTAGATGATAAAGGTGGATTTGTAAGTGCCCATTGGGATGGTACCACAGAAACCGAATTGAAGATAAAAGAATCCACAAAGGCAACAATTAGATGCATCCCTCTTGGTAATCCTCAGGAAGCAGGAGTGTGTATTTATTCGGGTAAGCCTTCCATTCAGCGGGTTTTGTTTGCTCGAGCATACTAACAGGGGACTTAGTGGCGTGTCCTCATCCCAATACAAAACTTACCATGTTTTAGATAAAAATGTGTATTTTCGCAAAAATTAAGATTATAAGAATACTAATGATATGTTTGATAGTTTAAGTAGTAAGTTAGACAACGCCTTTAAGACCCTCAAAGGGCAAGGACAAATAACTGAGGTTAACGTAGCCACAACGGTGAAAGAAATTCGCCGTGCGCTTATTGATGCCGACGTTAACTATAAAGTAGCCAAGGAGGTAACAGATAAAATTAAGGAAGAGGCACTTGGTAGAAAGGTGCTTATCGCAGTGAAGCCTGGACAATTGCTTACGAAGATTGTACAAGAAGAGCTGACTGCATTAATGGGTGGTTCTCAAAGTGATATCAATCTTCAGGGAAGTCCGAATATTATCTTGATTGCAGGTCTACAAGGTTCTGGTAAAACTACCTTTTCGGGCAAACTTGCTAACTATCTAAAAAAGCAAGGTCGTCAGGTAATGTTGACTGCTTGTGACGTTTATCGTCCTGCTGCTATCGATCAGTTGAAAGTGCTTGGTGAACAGACAGGTGTGGAAGTGTATACCGAGCCTGAAAATAAAAGCCCTGTTGAAATTGCCAAAAATGCGATCCGTTATGCCAAGGAAAACGGAAAGGCAACGGTAATTATAGATACCGCGGGTCGACTTGCAGTAGATGAGGCGATGATGAATGAAATCGAAGCCCTGAAAATTGCCGTTCAGCCTCAGGAAACTCTTTTTGTCGTGGATTCGATGACGGGTCAAGATGCTGTAAATACCGCAAAAACCTTCAACGACCGGCTTGACTTCAATGGTATCGTCTTGACCAAACTGGATGGTGATACCAGGGGTGGTGCGGCGCTATCGATTAAGACGGTAGTTGACAAGCCTATCAAGTTTATCAGTGCGGGTGAGAAGATGGAGGCTTTAGAGCTTTTCTATCCTGACCGTATGTCGCAGCGAATTCTTGGTATGGGTGATGTGGTTTCACTCGTGGAAAAGGCGCAGCAAACTTTCGATGAGGAAGAAACCAGAAAGCTTCAAAAGAAGATAAAGAAAAACCAATTTGACTTGGAAGATTTCTTATCTCAGCTTCAGCAAATCAAAAAGATGGGTAACATCAAGGATTTAATGGGTATGATACCAGGAATGAGCAAGGCAATGAAAAATATTGATGTTGATGATGATAGCTTTAAGCCTATTGAGGCCATTATTCGATCGATGACGCCTAAAGAGCGAAACATGCCTGAAATCATTAATGGAAGTCGCAAAAAGAGAATTGCTAAAGGTAGCGGCACGAGCGTTCAAGAAGTGAATAACCTGCTCAAGCAATTTGCTGATATGAGAAAGATGATGAAGGCAATGAACAAAATGGGAGGTAAAAGAGCGATGTCTGCTATGAATATGTTTGGAAAATAACCCTCTCAATTTGTATCTGCACTATGCGCTTAAACATTAAAAAAGTCAGTCCATTATGGGCTGACTTTTTTATTAGATCGTTTTGTCTCGTCCTAAAATAGCGTTACACAAAAAGTAAAGTTATGAAAGAAAGAAAAGAGAGT
>JAFIEW010000209.1 GCA_020832375.1 Cyclobacteriaceae bacterium | reverse complement strand
CACTACTGTCCGGTAAAAAATTTAAACTGGGCTAGATCTATTTAAGACTAACCCAGTTTTGGCTACTTTTGAGTTACGACACAAAAAAGGAAGCCATGAGTAAAAGTACAAATTTTAGCGGACAGCCAATATTCAGTCAACTACTTAATTTTATAGATAAGAGTGAAGTAAAGAAAATAGGGAAGCAAAGTGGTGGTGAGCGCTATATTAAAAAGTTTTCTACTTATAATCATCTAATAGTCTTGCTTTTCATAGCTTTTGAAGGTTATAGCTCTATTCGTGAGACTATCTTAGGTTTATTAGCCAATGCTCACAAGCTTTCTCATCTGGGCATTAATTATCTTGTTAAGCGTAGTACGCTATCAGAAGCGAATCAAAGGAGGGCCAGTTCTATATTTGGTCAGATTTATATGTCAGTATATCGACAACATGCAGCATCTTTAACGGACAGCCGCCTGAGCGATTCTGATTTAAAAAGGCTCTATATCATGGATTCATCTACAGTGAGCTTATTCAAAGATATTTTAAAGGGAGTTGGTCGTAACCCTAAAGAAGGCAGGAAAAAAGGTGGAATTAAAGCTCATACAATCATTAAAGCTAGTGAGAATGTACCCTGTTTAGTTCGATATAGCGAAGCGGCAAGACATGACCGTATGTTTCTTGAAGAAGCTTTTTACTTATCCCCAGGCTCAATTATTACTTTTGACAAAGGCTATGTCGACTATGCTAAATATGAAGAGTTTACACAAAGGGAAATATACTATGTGACTCGCTTAAAAGAAAATGCTCTATATAAAGCTAGACAAGAGTATGATATACCTGATGAAACTGATGATGGTGTACTTAAAGATGAGGAAATTATTTTAGCCTATGGTAATAATAAAAAGAAGGAACACCGTGCAAGAAGAATAGCGTATTGGGATAGCAAAAACGAGCGTCTTTTTGAGTTTGTAACCAATAATTTCGAAATAAGCGCAGAAAAGATAGCTTTGATTTACAAAAAAAGATGGCAGATAGAGCTACTTTTCAAACAACTGAAGCAAAACTTTCCGCTTAAATACTTTTTAGGGGATAATGCAAACGTGATTGAGTCTCAAATTTGGGTAGCAATGCTTGCAAATTTGATTATAACCCTGCTTAGAAGCAAAGTGAAACGCAAGTGGGCATTTTCGAATTTAGTATCTATTATTCGCCAGCAGCTAATGAACTACATCAATGTTTACAAATTCTTAGAAGATCCTGAGAAAAGTTGGTTGGCGGTAATAAAAGAAAAAGACAAAAAATATGAAAATACACTGTTTCCTCAATTTTAGGAGCTTACTTTTTAAAAAGAAGAAAAAATACAGCTATAAATGAGCTATAATAATATAAATATTGAAAACGTACTTTTACCGGACAACAATGAT
>JAFIEW010000007.1 GCA_020832375.1 Cyclobacteriaceae bacterium | reverse complement strand
CTAGCTAAAATTTATGCTTAAAAATCCTTTATCCCCAGATATTCGGATTGATCCCCAGATATTCGGATTGATCCAGATTGATCCATAAATAGAAATATTTTTAAAAAAAGAGCAAAAAAAAAGCTGTATAAAATACAGCTTAAGTACCGAAGGCGGGACTTGAACCCGCACGAGCATTAATACTCACAAGATTTTAAGTCTTGCGTGTCTACCAATTCCACCACTTCGGCTTCTCTATAAAAGAGCTACTTTAATATTTTTGGGAAGGCAATTTTTAAAAGTGAGCGAGAGACGGGGTTCGAACCCGCGACCTCGACCTTGGCAAGGTCGCGCTCTACCAGCTGAGCTACTCTCGCGTTAGTCGTTGATTTGATTAACGATGACACAAAGGTAATCGGTCTTTTTTTATTTGCAAAACCACAAGCTTAAATTTTTTATCTTTTTTTATTCACAAATGCTCAAAAGGAGCACTTACAATACTTGACACTTATCTAAGGTGTTCAAAATCAATCAATAAATTGATGATCCTTCTTCAAAAAATAAATTGTCCACATTCAAAAAAAGTTGCCTGTTCTTAAAAAAACAAGACTTTAGAGTAAAAGTTAACAACATTTTCACCCTCTAAATGATATTCAAAAAAGGAAAAATTGCCCGACTAAATTTCATAAAGTAACACCACCTTTAAACACATGTTTTACCATTGATAAAAGCCTTGAGCATGCTACCATCCTCATCCCAACTAAAAAATAAAGCTAGCCTTGGTAAAAATGCAATAAGCTTAGCTTAAGGACTGTTATTCTCTTAAAGAATAAGAGTGAAACTGAAATACAAAAAAAGCTGTTTATGCAACGGTTATGAAGAGGTAATCTAAAATTGATTGCACTGTAGTCAATATAATGAGCATTACCTATTTCGTAGCGATTTATATTGTCATATATTTACCCTATTAAATTGTAAATCATGGAGAATCAAATAAGTGCAGTTGCTATAGAAAGTCTTTCAGATAGCTCAAGAGTATGGGTTTATCAGATGGATCGTTCTATTGATGAGAGTGAAGTCAATTTATTATCAGAATTGATGGATGAGTTTATTGCTAATTGGAAGGCTCACGGTAAGCCACTTCGAGCTACTTTTCAAATTATTGAAAATAGATTTTTGGTGGTGGCGGCAGACGAGGATTATCATGCTGCATCGGGTTGCTCGATTGATGCCTCAGTACACTTTATAGAAGAGATTGGTAAGAAACTGAACCTGAATTTTTTCGATCGACAACATTTGATCTTTTTAAACGGTGGCGAGACAAAACAAGTCAAAATTAGCGAGCTGAAGTCAGCCGTTGCTGATGGACTCATTAAAAAGGACACCATCATTTACAACAGCATGCTATCTACAGTTGGAGATTTCAAACAAAAATGGAAGGTAGCGGCCAAAAATAGCTGGCTGCAAAGGTACTTTTCATGATTTAGAACTTTATTTTAGATAGTAGTTTTTTTGAGGAATGATATTTCAAAATAGCCTTGCTTTTACAATATGGAAGTAAGCTTTTATATCACACAACAACAATATATAAGTACACAGTCCTAAAGACCGTCTATTTTATCAAATTGAATCGATGAAACAAATTCAATTCTTTATTTTTTCAATATTACTACTTTTAGCTTCCTGTAGTCCATTTAATCGTGCCGAGAAAAAATACGATAAGGGGGAATACAATGAAGCAATTGACTTTTACAAGAAAGCAATCGAAAAAGATAAGATGACGGCTTACTCCTATTTTCAAATCGGAGAGTCCTATCGGTTGTCCAATCGTGCAGACGAAGCGGCTGAATACTACAAAAAAGCAATTGATAAAGGTATCCCAAATCGCTCTGTTCATCTTTATTATGGTATGGCTTTAAAAAGCCAAGGCAAGTATAAAGAGGCGGAAAAGCATTTGGATCAGTACATAAGAGAAGGTGAAGATGAAGACTTGCTTGCTCTTGGTGAAAGAGTAAAAACTAATATTCGCTTTGTAGAAGAGCTTCTTCAAAAAGAAAGCTGGTTTGAAATTAATAACTTAGGGTATATCAATACAGAAGCATCAGAATACTCTCCCATGGTGCACGATGGCTACCTATACTTTACTTCATCTCGATCCAACTCAAACAGAGTTTACAAGGCAACTGGTGAGAACTTCACCAATATATATCGAGCAGCCTTGCAAGGGGTGGATATTGTACCTGGCAGTATAGAAGAATTGCCAGAAGAAATTATCAACAATCCCAACATCAACGAAGGCTCGGTCACTTTTTCTCCTGACGGATCGCTAATGGTGTTTGCACGTGGCAACTCTGGCAGAAGAAAAGGCACTCGCGATGTTAACCTCTACCAAAGCCGCTATCGTAATGGTCAATGGGGTGAGCCTGAACTTCTTCCTATCAATGACCCTAACGCTTGGGACTCATGTCCGGCTTTCAGCCCCGATGGCAAGACCCTCTATTTCGCATCCAATAGAGAAGGTGGCTTCGGTGGTACAGACATTTACACCGCCACCCTCGATGGTGCAGGTAGGTGGGGAAATGTTCGGAACCTTGGAAGTCCCATCAACACCCCAGGTCTTGAAATGTTTCCTTACATTTCTGATGATCGAAAGCTGTATTTTTCTTCCAATGGCCACCCCGGAATCGGTGGACTTGATTTATTTGTGGCAACGCGTAGGAGGGGACAAACTTATATTGAAAATTTAGGCACTCCAATTAACTCAGTGAAAGATGACTTTTCCATTGTCTACCTTTCCCCGAACCAAGGGTTTATGTCCTCCAACAGAGATAATGGAATGGGTAGTGATGATATCTACTACTTCAAAGACAATTCCCCAGCGCTTAAGGTGGTGAAATACTTCCTTACGGGAATAACCAATACTCCTACAGAAGGTCAAGAGGTAATTTATGACAGCTTAAAAACCAAAGAAATTCTACCCGACACAAGGGTTAGACTTTTGGATGCCGGTGGAAAACAAATAGCTGAAACGCGTACAGCAAAGCAAGGTAACTTTAGGTTTGAAGTAGAGGGAGGCAGAAATTATATTTTAGTGGGTGAAAAAGATGGATACTTTACTACTAGAAAAGAATTCTCCACTATTGGCAAATCAATCCCTCAAGATGAGCTTGAGCAAGATACTACCATCATTGACTTTAAAACCGAGCTGACCCTAGATAAGCTTGAGCTAGAGAAAAGCTTCGTCTTAGAAAATATATACTATGACTTTGACAAGGCAGATATTCGGGAAGATGCCGCTATAGAGCTTGATAAATTAGTTTTACTACTTGATGACAACCCCACCATCAGAATTGAGCTAAGCTCACATACCGATAGTCGTGGTGATGATAACTACAACATGAATTTATCTCAGCGTCGAGCGGAGTCTGCTGTAAGATATATCGTGAGCAGAGGTGTAAAAAACAGTAGGCTCGTAGCAAAAGGATATGGAGAGTCTAAACATATCATAGAAAACGCTCAAACCGAAGAGGAGCATCAGATCAATAGAAGAACAGAGTTTAAAGTGATCGAATTGCTTGATGAAAACGCCATAAGACAAGAAGAGCTCCAACAGAAAAGTCTTGAAGAAAGAATTCAGTGGGATAATTAAGGCTGAGTATCCTGTTTTTTAAAACCAGCTATAGATAACTATATTGACCCTTCTAGCGAACGATTTATATATACCCATACGTATAAACCTAAAACTTTAAGCGTTTAGGAAGTTCGAATACGAAAATACCTCCACGTGCTTCGCTCAAATTTATATTATATTGGTAAAGTTGGCCTCATAAGCTTAACTTTGTGAGATATTTCACCAATCAAACCAATTTCATGGATAGTAGATATCAGCAAAGGGGTGTTTCAGCAGGGAAAGAGGATGTGCATGCCGCCATCGCATCAGTAGACAAAGGATTGTTTCCGAAAGCATTTTGTAAAATTATCTCAGACAAGTTCGGAGACGACCATGACTACTGTAGTATTATGCACGCCGACGGTGCAGGCACAAAATCGTCTTTAGCCTACATCTACTGGAAAGAAACAGGCGACCTCAGCGTATGGAAAGGTATTGCACAAGATGCGCTCATCATGAATATTGACGACCTCCTATGCGTAGGTGCCACCCAAAATATCATTGTATCCTCCACCATTGGCAGAAATAAAAACCTTATCCCAGGGGAAGTAATCAAAGCGATCATTGAAGGTACAGAAGAAGTAATTGAATTGCTCAATTTCTACGGAATGAATGTAGAGGGATGTGGGGGTGAAACTGCCGACGTGGGTGACTTGGTGCGCACAGTGATTGTAGACTCAACTGTAGCTTGTCGTATGCCACGCAAAGAAGTGATCGACAATGCTAACATTATAGCCGGCGATGTGATCGTGGGTTTAAGCTCATCAGGTATAGCCAGCTACGAAACCGACTATAATGCAGGAATGGGTAGCAACGGCCTTACAAGCGCTCGCCATGACATCTTCCACAAAAGCTATATGGCAAAATACCCTGAAAGCTACGACCAAAATATACCGAAAGACCTCCTTTACAACGGAAGCTATAAGCTCACCGATAAAATAAAAGGCATCTCAACAGATGTGGGTAAAATGGTACTTTCTCCTACTCGTACCTATGCGCCTATTATAGTAAAAATGTTAGAAGAGTATAGAGACAGAGTACATGGCATGATTCATTGTAGTGGTGGTGGCCAAACTAAAGTGCTTCACTTCATCGATGAATTTGAAATCGTAAAAGACGACCTTTTCCCAACGCCCCCTTTATTCAGAATGATTCAAGAAGAATCTAATACCCCATGGGAAGAAATGTATAAGGTATTCAATATGGGACACCGTATGGAAATTTATACCGATCAGCAAACGGCAGAGGCAATCATTGAAATTTCGAAAGCCTTTGATGTAAATGCCAAAATTATTGGTGAGGTAAAAGCTTCAGATAAGCCTAAAGTCACCATTAAAGGTGAACACGGTACCTTTTCCTACAAAAAGTAACTAACAAAAAAGCTTCAGACATAAAACCTGAAGCTTTTTTTGTGCTTATTATTGGAAGCTGAATATGGATATGGTCTTAATAAGGCAAGACCCCTATAAAATCCTCATCCCACCTTAAAAACCAATTTTAAAAATTTGAAAATATAAATCGTCCATTCAATGCTGTTAACTTCTGATTGCCTCTACAGGGTCGAGCCTCGAAGCCATTACTGCAGGAATGATGCCCGAAGCAATTCCCACTATCGCGGAAACACTTAGCCCGATCATTACATTTTTGAAGCTAAGCACTAAGTCTAGCGCACCCAATTCGATGAAAGTAAGCAACCATACCACCAATAGCCCTAATAAGCCACCAATCACACTCAAAAATACCGCCTCAAAAAGAAACTGATACAAGATAAAGTAGTTTTTAGCCCCTAAAGACTTCTGAATACCGATCAAGTTGGTACGCTCTTTCACCGACACAAACATAATGTTGGCAATACCAAAGCCGCCCACCAAAATTGAAAATCCTCCGATCACCCATCCTGCAAGACCGATAACCGCAAAGGTCGAAGAAATAATATCAGCAAAAGCTTCCGTACGATTGAGTGCAAAATTGTCTTCTTGCTTTGGCTTTAAACCTCTTTTAGACCGCATGAGCCCTTGCAACTCATTTTCTAGCATGCTCAGCCCTACGTCATCATCCCTACCTTTAACTGCAATCGTAGAGCCTATACCAAAGGTACTCCCCGAGGCAAAGAGCTTCAAAAAGCCGCCATATGTAGTGATCGCCTTATTGTCATTGCTTGGCGTGTCGATGATGTTCTCTCCTTGTTTTTCTAGTACACCGATAACATTGTAGGTCAATCCTTTAATTTTTATATTACCCCCGACAGCATTCCCATTGGGGAATAGTGAGTTGGCTACATCATGACCTAATATGACCACATTAGCTCCCAGGTCGCCCTCCTGCATGCTGAAATACCTTCCCTCAGCAATTGGCGTGTCAAATACATCTGCATACCCTTGAGAACCTCCCGTTAGGCTTACTCCTTGTATGGTATTTGAGCCTTGCTTTAAAGTAACGCTTCCTCTTTCCACAAAAATGGCTATTGCATCAGCATAGGTAATATTGTTTTTAAGAAAGCGATACTCATCATAAACCGCTTGCGGACGACCAAAAAATTTCCACCAAGGGTAGTTTCCTTCAAAAACCCACGGCCATTTTTCAACCCTTATTACCTTATCACCCAAAAAAGACATGCTCTCTCGTATGTTACGCTCCAAAGAGTCCACCACAGTAAATACCGCTATGATGGCAAAAATACCGACGGTCACTCCTAACAAAGAGAGTAAGGTTCGAAGTAGATTAGACCTCAAAGCCTGAAAGGCAAAGCGCAAACTCTCCATAACTAAGCGTAAATACAAAAACATGGCGCTACAATAAGTAATTGTTTGATTTTATTGGAATGAGAACGCTTCAATAGTCAATCTAAAAACGATAAGCTGTACAACTTTCTCATGCTTCCATTTTCTTAGTGAATGTACATTCTGAATTATTACAAAAAAAAGCAACTCATTTTCTAGAACGCCTACCCTTATGCGCGTTGACATTCATAGAATTAGTTGATCACATACTCCCTTTCGAACTCAAAGATAGATTCATAGATTACATCCTGTATGCGGGTGCGGATATTGTGAGAGATTAGTTTTCTATTGTCGGCACTTGGGTGCACTCTATTAGATAAAAAAACAAAGATCAAATCAAAGACAGGGTCTACCCAAACCGCCGTTCCGGTAAAGCCCGTATGTCCATAAGCCGCAGCGGAAGCATATCTTGAAGTTGGTCCATTATCACCATCGGTAAGCGGTTTGTCCCAGCCAAAACCTCTTCGGTTTTCTTTGGTTTGCTTAGCCGTAAAATACTGAATGGTATTAGGAAAAAGAAACCTAGCCCCCCCATAAGTACCTCCTTGCAAATTCATTTGCATCAATGCCGCCAAATGGAAAGCATTTGAAAACAAACCCGCATGACCCGCTACACCGCCCAAAAGAGCAGCGCCTTCATCATGAACTGTGCCGCAAATCAATTCGTTGCGAAAGTTAACGTCTAAAGCCGTAGGCGCAATACGGTCGATCGGAAATTTACATAGCGGCTGATAACCTAAAGTGTATAAACCCATCGGCTCATAAAAAAGGTGCTCTAAAAACTCTTCCATCGGCTGACTAACCACTCTTTCAACAATTTTTTTCATGATGTAATAGCCTACATCCGAATATTTGTAGGGGTACTTACCCTTTCTGTTTTTTTTTATTAGGTCTGAATCAATCGTCCACTGCCAAATGCTATCATCCACCGCCTCATGCGAAAACAAACCTAAACTCACTTGACGAGGAAAATTGTACTCAGGGTAGATATTGATCAATAAAGGGTCATAACCGCCATCGCTTAAGGTTCGCTTCCAAAAGGGAATGAATGGAGTAAGGCCAGCCTCATGCAAAAGAATATCTTTAAGCAACAAATGCTCTTTATTACTTCCTTTGGTTTCTTCCAGATAATCACCTACTGTTTTGTCCAAGTCTATAAGATTACGCTCTTGCAAAAACATAATCGCTTGCATACTCGCAGCCACTTTGGTTATAGAGGCAAGGTCATAGATAGTATTAGCATCTACGGCTACATTTTTTTCATAGGTATGGTAGCCAAATGATTCATTGTAGACTACCGATCCTTTTTTTGCGATTAGTATTTGTCCGCCTGGGGTAGCAGAATCTTCCATGGCTTGGTGCATAATCTTATCAATCTTAGCCAAAACCTGGCTACTCATCCCTACCCCTTCCGGCACTGCAAAGTTTAAGCGCTTTAGCGAGAAAGTATTGACGCCTGCACCTGCCGGGTAGGTTTCTGAGGCTGTTACAGGAAGTCGACCACTTGCTGATAGTGCACCAAAGATCACTTGTGCAGCCACCTCTTGCGCTACATCGGCATCCTCGTAGGTAACCAACAAATGATCAAATGCGGTAAGAAACTTCAAAGAGTATGGGTTTCCTCCCACATTGACAATTACATGGGTTTTCTTATTGAGTTCATTCAGCATATTCAGCACCGATGCACTCAATCCATAAGATTTAGAAAGTGAATGGTTCATCTTGTGAAAACTCACCACTACGTAGTCAAAAGTAGATAGCTTATAGAGAAGCTCACTAGCTTTAGCATCACTAATGTGCTGACCATCAGTATTAAAATGCTGAAAGTTAGCATACTTTTCTAGTGTTTTCTGAAAGGATGTTTTCCCTGTACTATTTACACTCAAAGAAGCAAAGGAGGCCGTATCAACCACACGAATTGGCAGAAGTCGCTGATCGTTTCTCACTACGGTCGCCGCCTTTTCATAGAGTTGCCTGCGGATGGACTCTGCCTTAGGGTGGTTGAGGTCTTCAACCAAATTGGTCGTGTTAACAGCCTCGTATTCATTGAGCCCTACCCAATATTTCGCTCTTAAAATTTTCTTTACCCTGCGGTCTACCTCTTCTTGACTGATCTGTCCGGAAGCGATGGCAGCTTTAATTTTTTGTACGCCCAATGGCACATTGCCGCTGAAAAGTAGCACATCATTTCCAGCCAGTAAGGCTCTCACGTCCACATCTCCAGGCTCATAAAATTTAGCAACCCCTTGCATATTAAGTGCATCGGTAAATACCAGACCTTCAAAGCCCATTTGCCTTTTCAGTAAGCCGTCAACGACAGCTGGTGAGAGTGTAGTAGCGCGGTTGGGGGTATTGTCGTATGCCGGAATGTGAATATGCGCCACCATCATGCTCATCAACCCCTCATCCATCAGCCTACGAAAAGGGTAAAGCTCCTCTTGCTCAAAGCGCTCTTTGCTATGCCTGATCACAGGTAAGGTGAGATGAGAGTCTGTATCAGTATCACCATGTCCAGGAAAGTGCTTGGCGTTGGCAATGATACCATGATCCTGCATCCCTCGCATATAGGCAATGCCTTTTTCAGCTACTAAATTTTTGTCTTCACCAAACGCACGGTAGCCGATCACAGGATTGCGCGGATTGGTGTTGATATCAACTACCGGAGCAAAATTGACGTGCAGACCAACGCGCTTAGCCTGACGAGCTATTTCCTTACCCATGGAGTAGATGTAGCTGTTGTCCTGAATGGCACCTAGCGTAATTTGCTTAGGGAAAATGGTAGTGCTATCAAGGCGCATGCTCAGCCCCCACTCGCCATCGATGGAAAGTAATAAAGGCACTCTGGATGCCGCCTGATACCGATTGGTTAATTGCGCCTGCCTTACTGGCCCACCTTGCATAAAAATCAGCCCTCCAATATGGTGATTGCGGATGAGTCGCTCTATTTCCGCATAGTGGCTTTCATTTTTATTAGAGTAAGCTGCAATCATAAAAAGCTGACCGATCCGCTGTTCTTGATTCAAAGATTGAAAAACAGAATCAACCCACTGATCTCTCTTTTCGGGATTCTGCGTACTAAAAAGATCATTGGCCCAAAGTGAGTGCGAAAGCAAAATAATAGTAAGTGTGAGTCCAAAAACTTTTTTGTTCATCTTGATGTTTTAAATTAACTTTGAATGAAGAAAGATCACCAATAATTACGGTATTTAAGCCATTTTGCTACCTTATTTTGGCGGCAAGCGATTATATTTTCGATGTTTTATCATTTGACTGATTGTTATTCAAATATATGTAAATTTGCGCACTACTCGCTTTGATTTGCTTGCTAAATTCAAAATAGTTGATATTCGGTTTATTTGGAATGAGAATAATATCTCAACTAGTGGTAGCCATAATCTTAAGAAATAAATAGATCGGCTCATTCCACTAGCTGTCCAAATATTACCGTTTGTACAGCGGTAGACAGAGGTAGAAAGAAACTGGCTTTCAACCTCTACAACATACAAATCTAAATGATCATGAAATTTCCTTCAATTATCCGCTTGCCTCAACATCAAAAGTTTAAGTTTCAGCCTCGACACTATGACCCCATTAAAGAAGAAATTGAAAACAAAAAGCGATTAGCCAAGCTCAAGGTAGCGGGTCAGGATAAAGGCGAATACTTCAAAACGAGAATTAGCGAAACCTACGGCAACCGACGCAGCCGAAGCTCATCGAGCTCAGGTGGGGTACTCATTATTTTCTTAATTTTATTGGGTAGTTTTTTGAGCTATGTGTATCTCGATAACTTTTGGCTCCCGTTATTATTTTTGCCCCTATACATTTGGTTCAGATACAGAGCTCCAAAAATTTTTAATAAAGAATAATCATTCAAGCACTCTATGTCAGACATAATCAAGCTACTACCCGACTCACTTGCCAATCAAATTGCTGCCGGTGAGGTAGTACAGCGCCCCGCCTCGGTAGTAAAAGAGTTGCTTGAAAACTCTGTAGATGCTGGCGCAACGGAGATCAGTCTTATCGTAAAAGAAGCGGGGAAAACCCTCATTCAGGTGACTGACAATGGAAAAGGAATGTCGCCCAACGATGCCCGCATGAGCTTCGAAAGGCATGCTACTTCTAAAATTTCACGTACAGAAGACTTATTCAACATTCTCACCAAAGGATTTCGAGGAGAGGCGCTGGCCTCTATTGCGGCGGTTGCTCAAGTAGAAATGACCACTAAAGCATCTGATCAAGAGCTAGGTCTGCAGCTAATCGTAGAAGGATCGCAATTTAAAAGCGCGGAGCCCATCGCTAGCTTGCAGGGTACGACCATTAAGGTAAAAAACCTTTTTTTTAATGTGCCCGCACGCCGCAACTTTCTCAAATCGCATGCTGTAGAGATGCGCCATATCAGCGAAGAGTTTCAGCGCGTGGCATTGGCACATCCCGACATTGAGTTTCATCTATACCATAACGAGGTCAATAATTACAAGCTCACATCAGGTAAGTTGAGTAAGCGCATTGTCGATTTATTTGGGAAAAATTATCGCGAGCAGCTGATCAGCTGCAAGGAGGAGACGGACTATTTTACCGTAACTGGCTACATCGGTCGTCCTGAATCAGCAAAAAAAACAAGGGGAGAGCAGTATCTCTTTGTCAATCAGCGATTCATCAAAAGCCCATATTTGCACCACGCCATCCTAAAAGCTTACAGCGGACTTATCGCCGAAGGTCATCATCCCTTTTATGTGCTATACCTCACGATAGACCCCAAGCACATCGATATCAATGTACATCCCACCAAAACAGAAATCAAATTTGATGACGAAAAGGTCATTTATAGCATCATGCTAGCTGCCATTAAGCAGGCACTTGGCCAGCACAACATTATGCCATCACTCGACTTTGAGCACGGCAGCGCGCCCACAGTCAACTTTGAGCGCTTTCTAGAAGAAAATGAGCGTGACGAACCCAAAACCGTCACCAGAGCGAGCAGCTTCAATGCTGACACCAACTTTCGATCAAGTACTGAAAATTGGCAAGAACTTTTCGAAGGCTTTGGCAAAAAGCCTAGCCCTAGCGACACCCAAGAGGCTTCTCTGCGCTCTTTTTCTAAAGGTTTTGCGTGGGATGAGGATAGTAGCCAGCCCACAGAAGACCGCTCAGAGCAATCCGAGCCTCAAGTGCGCACCTTTGGCAGCTCGATCAATAGCGGCGTAGAAATTGGCGATCAGGCGGAAAAGAAAAACTTTATACAGCTAGAAAGTGGCTTCATAGCTACCCCCCTCAAATCGGGATTGATGCTGGTGCATTGCAAGTACGCCCAGCAAAGAATACTATTTGAAAAATACCTCAAAAAGATGGAGTCAGGCAAAGGTAGTTGTCAGCAGTTGCTATTTCCTGAGAGCATCACTACTAACCCTGCCGATGCTGAGCTAATTACTGAAATGACACCCGAGCTCAATGCCATGGGTTTTCGATTTGAAATATTAAATTCCAATGAGCTCGTGCTCAGCGGGGTGCCGCCAGAACTAGAAAATGCCAATGAGAGAGAAACCTTTGAGGGACTTATAGAGCAGTACAAATACAGCAGCGGCGATTTGGACGTGCCCATGATCGAGAAAATAGCACAGGCGATTGCCATAAGATCTACGGCAAAGTTTCAGAAAAAAATGAATGGCGAAGAGATGCAGGCCATAGTAGATCAGCTTTTTGCATGCAAAAACCCCAACTTTAGTCCGCAAGGCAAGCCTACTTTCAAAGTATTAGCCACAGACAAAATCACGGAGCTTTTTGGATAGTGCTCGAGTAGATCGCACAAATTCAAAGCCCGTAGTAAGAGAAAAATAGATCTTTAAGCTACTTCATAAGGTAGTGCATACTTAAAGCTAGAATATGCATTAGAATTTCTATTCCGAGCTAAAAATACTTCAAAATCAAACGCTTCGCTGCATTTAACGTCTTCACCATAG
Source organism: Cyclobacteriaceae bacterium (assembly GCA_020832375.1). Taxonomy (GTDB): domain Bacteria; phylum Bacteroidota; class Bacteroidia; order Cytophagales; family Cyclobacteriaceae; genus JAFIEW01. The sequence goes on along the minus strand of JAFIEW010000007.1, from coordinate 54,328 downwards.
TGGTGCCATGCCTTAGTCGTTAAATACTTGATTTTCTGGTGTTTTTAGCTCTCATAACGAACCCTGACGCATAATCCGGGTTGAAGCTAGTATTTTTAAAAAATAGACTATACCCAAAAACAGAAAAAAGGCCATAGCGTATTCGGAATCATAACTTTGGAGCGATATATCATCTATGCAAAAAAATTAACTATTTTTGCGTCATCATCAAAGATGAGATGATGTTACCCTAAGCTAGGGTATTAAAAAGCATGATGTCTTCAAAACTCATAAGAGCCGTTAAAAGCGTTTAGTGTTAAAAACCTTCCAGTCAATGATAAACATTAATTGAAATGAAGTGGTATTATCTTTCGGAAGGATCAGGAAATACTAATGCTTTCAGTTAAACTTTACTAGGATATAGCAATGGTGATCAGCCGTCTATTTGCACAATGAATGATTGTAAACAAATTGCGGTGAGATCGCAAAATAAAACATAAGAACTTAGACGATATCGATATATGTTTCAGCAACTTACACCAGTAGTTAAAAACTTACTCATTATCAATGTTGCGGTTTTTGCACTGCAAGCTATTGTAGGACTTCCTTTAGTTCAATGGTTGGGATTAAGATATATTTTTGCTGAGAGCTTTCAACCCTATCAGTTGCTTACGCATATGTTTGTGCACGCCAGCTTAGGCCACCTTTTTGGCAATATGCTAGGTCTCTTTATTTTCGGACCACAACTCGAACGCACATGGGGACCGAAGCGGTTTTTAATTTTCTATTTAGCATGTGCCTTTGGTGCGAGCTTACTCTATACAGGGGTAAATGCGATCGAATACGAAAGCATGAGAAAAGATAAGGTGGCTTATGTGAACAGCCCCGACCCTCAACTTTTCGATGATATCATCATCAAGCACCATCGCGAAAGATACAATCGCCTATATGATTTTATTGATGCCTACAAAGAAAACCCTGATAATGAGCAACTCAAAAGACAAAGTAAGCAAGTAGTAGAAGATCTATATCGTGCTAAAATCAACATTCCTATGGTAGGAGCATCGGGTGCAATCTTTGCAATACTAATGGCCTTTGCCATGCTGTACCCTAATGTGGAGTTATTCCTGTTGTTTTTGCCAGTACCCATAAAGGCAAAATATTTTGTGGCCATCTATGGTCTATATTCGCTCTACGCAGGTATACAAGCACAAGAAGGTGATAATGTGGCACATTTTGCTCACTTGGGTGGAATGGTTTTCGCTTATTTCTTTGTTAAATATTTTCAAAAGCAAGATTTTAATCGACGGCAATAGCGTTTCTTAAAAAGCCGATAAGTTGGTTGCTTATTGATTTAAAACCCTGATTTTATCACCAAAACTAAATACACCTTATAAAACGCGATATTCAAAGAGTACATTTAAAATGATAAGGAGCATAATATGATACTAGTTAAATTCATTTTAATCCCAAAGATTGAACATGTCCTTAATCAATTTGGTCTTTATTGCGTTGTATAAAAATTAAGCTAAGTTAAGGCTAGCAAATAAGATATCATAAAATGAATAATAGAGGAGCTTTCGAAGAATTTAAGGACGTTTTCCGTAAGTCCGACAACGGCCTTATGCAATTGATCAGCATCAATGTGGCGGTGTTTTTCTTTTTAATTATTTTAAAGGTGGTTTTCACGCTATCTGGGGTACAAGGACTATATACTAGCATCATGCACAACATCATGCTTCCGTCTAACCTAGAAATGTTCATCTTTAAGCCATGGACTTTAATCACTTACTTCTTTACGCACGAAGGCTTCTTTCATATCCTCTTCAATATGCTTTTCCTTTATTGGTTTGGACGGTTAATAGTCGAATTTTTAGGTAGCAAAAAGCTTGTGAACCTATTTATACTTGGGGGTATTATTGGAGGACTCGCATATTTACTTTTCTACAACCTACTTCCCTTCTATGCCGATAGAGTAGCAAGCTCCAAGATGCTCGGAGCCTCAGGGGGTGTATACGCAGTAGTGGTGGGGTCTGCCGTATTTATGCCCGATTATCGCCTTAACCTTATCCTTTTAGGACCGGTAAAGATCAAATGGATCGCTATAGTCTATGTGTTTTTATCTTTTGCTGGTATCACGGGAGCCAATGCAGGAGGTGAGCTTGCCCACTTAGGAGGAGCTGCAATCGGCTGGTTTTATATCTCACAGTTGAAAAAGGGAAATGACATTGGTGCTTTTGTTCAGTCTACGCTCACCTTTTTCAAAAGCTTCTTCGTAAAGTCAAATGACGTGAAGGTTAGTTATCGCACCAAATCAAAAACTACAAGTTCTCGTACAAATGATAGTAAACCAAAATCTAATGTAGCGCAAAATGAGATAGATGCTATCCTTGATAAAATCTCAGAGTCTGGTTACGAAAGCCTTTCTAAAGATGAAAAGGATAAGCTCTTCAACGCTAGCAAAGATTAAATTTTCATCTAAATCATTTATTATGAGATTGCTCAAATTTGCCCTACCGGCACTCCTTTTTTCAGTTTTTTTTATGTCATGCGATTCTTCAAGCCAAGACGAAGTTTTTTTTGAAAAACTAAGCACTTATTGTGGGGGTACTTATATTGGTAAAACCACCTTTCCCGAGGAAGACGATAAAAAACCATTAGGGCCTGATCAACTAACCCTTATTATTCAAGAGTGCAGCGAAGACATGATCAGTATGCCAATGATTGTCGGAGATACCGATAAATCTAGAACATGGTTCCTTAGCAGAGAAGGGGGAAAATTGAAATTTAAACATCAGCATTTGGGTGAAGATGGAGAACCTGACGAAATTAGCAATTATGGCGGTTTCTCTGATAGTGAGGGGAATGCGTTGATTCAAAAATTCCCGGCCGATGAAGAAACTACCGGCATGATTGAAGATGGAAGAGCAAGAGAATGGAGACTTGCCATTTCGGAACAAGACATATTCAGCTATTCCTTATGGATTGATGGAAATAGAGTCTTTCAAGCTGATTTTAACTTAGCGGAATCAATCAATAGATAGAACCGTAACACCCTCTCAAAAAAAAGCAAGTTTTATCGAACTTGCTTTTTTTTATCCTTTGTATGAATTTTTGTTTTGATGCATAAAATAAGCAGTACGCGGTAAAATTTCGGTTTCTACCCTCCTGAACAATGGATAAAATAATTCCACTCAATGAAAATATTGTAAATCTTTGTTTTCATTGTTTGAAATGAACCTCTCAATTAGAATTTACCATTTACCTATTCTGTTAGCTATCCTATTAAGTTGTAACTAAAGGTGTTTCAATTTAACTACTAACAGAAATGAAGAACAACTATTTCAACTTAATGGTGATCGTATCGATCGCTTTGGCGATGACGATGGTTTTTTCCTCCTGTGCTGAGGATGACGACAGTCCACAGTTTATGGTCAGCGCTGTGATTAACAGCCCAAGCGTGGTAGAGGTAAATCAGGAAGCTATTCTTGACGGGACGAATAGCCAAACAAACAGTCCTAATCCAATCAACTATAGATGGGAATTTTTAAGTCGTCCCGATAATTCAAATACCACCCTACAATCAAGTAGCTCCGCTATAGCTAGTTTCATCCCTGACGTAGAGGGAAACTATGTTATCTCTCTTACGGTAGATGTAGACGGCATATCAGACAGTAGGGAAGTAACCATACAAGCTGTAGGAGGAGGCTTGGTGAGGATAGAAAACAACATAACAAGCAATACCCGATGGACTCCTCAAACCCCAGCCGGCCAGCCAGACTACCTAATCACTAGAAACGTCTCACTGAGTGCTGAGCTCACCATCGACCCTGGTGTGATTGTACACCATGTTGAGGACGCAACCATCACAGTTACGACTGATGGTCTTATTAGAGCAATTGGTCAATCAAATAATCCCATCACTTTTAACATCAATGATGAAACTAGTGGCAGTAAAATGGGGAGCTTTATCATTCTTAGCTCTGACGCAAGAAATACTTTTGAACATTGTATTTTCAAAAACGGTGATGTAATAGAAGCTCAGCAAAATGGCCGATTTGGCGTAAAGTTTAGCACTTTCGAAAACATGCTTGGAGGAATTGCGGCTGTTGGAAACGCAGAATTCGTAACATTGGAGCAGAATACTTTCATCGATTGTGAGCAATTTGGTGTAATCGGAAGTCTGAGCAATGTGGCCAAAATAGATAGTGAATCCAATTTTGAAAACGTCCCAAATGCAGTAATTATCCTTGGTGATCGACTAGAATCAAGCGGAGATACACGGCTAAATAAGCTCAATGGCACCAACGAACCAGGGTACTTATTTGATCGCACCAACAACTTTTCTATCCAATCTAATTTATTCCTAAGCGCTGGTGTAGTTCTTCGATTTAAAGAAAACTTTGTTCTAAATGTTGATGACGGATACCTTTCAAGTGAAGGTACGCAGGACGAAAAGGTACTAATGACCTCAAATAATATAGCGGGTGGTCAATATTGGCAAGGACTAAGAATAAATAGTACTAATGCCAATAATAAAATTGATCATACGATCATAGAATATGCAGGCAACTCAGGTATGGACCTTTTTGGTAGCAACGCAAGAAGAAGAGATACCAATGTGGGAATTACACGAAATGGAAGAGCAAGTATCACGAATTCTACCATCAGAAATGGAAACGGCATTGGACTTACTGTAGGTCAAGATGGAAGTTTGATAGATTTTGAAAATAATACATTTGAAAACAACGCCAATTTTGCAGTAACTATATCTGCAAGCAATTATGATAAAATTGATGAGACTACAACTTATACCGATAACGGCTTCAATGGAGTAAGGGTAGAGCATGAAAACATATCCAATAATGGCAATTGGACGAAATTAAGTGAAGGCGCATCTTATCGATTGGCCACTGACATTGAGATCAGAGCAGAGGTAAATATCGAAGCAGGCACAATTATATCTTTAGAAGAAAATGTACTAATCAACATAATTGAAGGTTTTGTCAACTCAACGGGTACGTCGGGAAGTCCCGTAACCTTTACAACGGCAAATCTAGATGCAGGTCAGTTTTGGAGAGGCATTAGGATAGCATCGTCAGACGCTCGAAATAATTTTGAACACACGATCTTTGAGTACGGTGGAAACACAAACATCATACTGACTAGTAACTTCTTATCAAGACAAACATTAGTCGGTTTGATGCCTGAGGCCAACACCACATTTACCGATTGTACCTTTAGGAATAGTAGAGGCTGGGGGATAGCAATCAGGGAAGGCGCTACAGTCAATAGCGATTTTGCTACAGTAAATACTTTTGAAAACAACGCAAGTGGTGATATAGAGGATTACCAATAACCATCCATTTTTCACACGTTCATTTTAAAAAGAGCTCTTTTAAAAGAGCTCTTTTTTTGCTTAAACTAGAGGATAGGTATCGGTTTAAGCAATTTTTCGTAAATAATAATAATATGGAAAATTCAGGAAAAAACTTAGACTCATATAGAAATAAAAAAGAAATCCCGCATTCCATTGAACAGGCGACCTTGAAAGCTCTTTCATTTTATCCGGATTTAAAAGAGACAAAAATTGAATTCAAATTCAATGAAGATATCAAAAAATCCGTCATGCAAGCGCAGCCTAAGTTTACAAGCATGTGGAGATCAAGAAAAAACCGCTCATACATCATCAAAATAAGTAAATATTTTGAGTTGAAAGGAGAAAAAACCCCTATTGAGGATCTTCCAGAAGATGTGCTTGTAGGGTGGATCGGTCATGAGCTAGGTCACATCAGTGATTATCTGACCAAAAATAATTTTACTCTCATTGCTTTTGGTATTTTATATTTGACTTCCCCCAGTTTTATCATGAGTGCTGAAAGAGTCGCTGACTCGTATGCGGTAGATCATGGATTAGGCGAGTATATATTGAAAACAAAAGATTTTATCCTTAATCAAGCGGGTATGCCTCAAAAATATTTAGATAAAATCAATAGACTCTACGTACCTCCGGAAGAAATTATGGCGCTGATGGAAAATCGATCATCCCACGACGACTAAGTTTATGGATTGTAAAAGGCTAATGATTACCCTCATCCCACATAAATAATTGATTTTATTGGCTGATGAAGGCCTCCCACTCCTCCACATCTTTTGTATTCATGACTCGAGGTACTTTCACTTGACCCCCTTTTTGCTTGGTTTCTGCAGTCCACTTTTGAAAAGTATCCACTGGGAGCTGCATAACCTCCACCCCTTTTAATGCTTTACCGCGAGCTACATTATAATTTTTATTATGCTCTTTTAAGTATTCGTCAATCCAACTCGCAGCATCGGCAGTTGATAAACATAATTCACCGTCAATACCGAGGTACCATCGATGAATATACTCACCGTCTACCTCTACTGCTGCCACTGTAAACTCTTTTATGTCGCATCCAGACTTGTCCTCTATAGTGGAAACGGCACGGTTCATTTGTATGACTGATAAGTGAGAACCGACAACATTAAGGAAATGCTTGGTTCTACCCGTAATTTTGATTTCAGCTCTTTCTTTGTCGGTGAATGCAATTGTATCGCCTATCATATATCTCCAGGCACCAGAAACAGTACTAATTACCAATACATAGTCTTTATCTAATGCTACATCTTCTATTTTGATCGGTTTTACATGTTGTTTTACATTGCCATCCTCATCTACATTTTCTGGAATGAAAGGAATAAACTCGAAGTAGATACCATTGTCAGTTATCAAAGCCATAGCATCAGTGTCCTTTCTTAGCTGAGTAGCAATGTATCCCTCAGATGCTAAATAAGTATCAATTACAGTTAGGGGTTGGGATGTGATGCGATCAAAGCCCTTTTTATAGGGTTCAAAAGCAACACCTCCAGAAGTGTATACTTGCAAATTAGGCCAAATATCATGGATGGTATCTACTTGATAGTATTCAATCACTCGTTTAAGCATGACCTCTATCCATGATGGAATGCCACTTATTGCTCCGATATCCCAATTTTTGGCTTCCCTACAAAGCGCGTCTACACGTTCATCCCAATCGGTAATAGAAGAAATTTCTTTGCCTGGACGATAAAAACCTTCAAACCAAAAAGGTATTTGAGACGCACTAATACCACTAATTTCACCTTCTTTTCGACCATCTACTTCCTTAAGCTCGGTACTACTGCCGAACATAAGCACCTCCTTCGTAAAAAAGTCTGCCGGAAGGTCAAAATCCGCCATTGCCTTAATTTGTTGTCTACCTCCTCGTTGAATGGATTTAATCATTTCATCAGTAACAGGAATACGCTTTCTAGCTGAGGTAGTACCACTGCTAACCGCAAAATATGCCACTTTTCCCGGCCAAGTGACATCCTCTTCTCCTGCGATTGTACGATGCCACCACTCAGACTTCATGTCCTCATAGTTAAAGTAAGGTACTCTTTGAGCATACTCCTCTCGCGGGTCTTCTAGCTCTAATAGAGAAGAAAAGTCATATTTTTTTCCAAATTCAGTGTCTTTAGCCGATGCTAGTAACTGCTTTAAGGCTTCAAGCTGTGCCGTAGGTGGATGAGGATTTTTAAAAATAGTGTCACTAATCTCGACCGCCCGTTTTAATATTTCGCCTATTATGCTCATGTTGATGATGATTAATTTCTAATTAAAAAATATATAAATAATTTACGAATGCCTATGAAAGAGGTTAAGCTTTGATATTGGAACTTCTGTCTGTATGCTGATATGCGAATTATAATAAGCATATTGACCTAACTAAAAGCTGCTAGCTTCTTGAAATTGATTGAATAATAGCACCATAAAAGCGAGTCATTTTTTTACAGAAAGAGAAAAAAGTAGCAATATAATTGTTTCATAATCGCTTATTACCTTACTTTAAATAGCTTTTAATCAAGGCATTGTACTGAAAAACATTAAATTGACATTAGAATCTTTTAAATCGTTTGCACCATGGAAAATGAAAAATTGAAAATAGAAGTAGCCTGTGAGGAGGCACTAACAAAGCTCGAAAAGCTAAAAGATGACCAGCTTGAGGATGTAAGGGCTAAGCTTGAATGGGTACTCGGAAGTTACCGTAATGATGGTAATCCTGAGGGGCTTTACGAAATTGGAAAAATGGCCTTTGAAACACTTTCAGATTATAAAGTGAAAAAGCCTCGCACAGTTTCAAAAAAACTGTTAGACGATTTGAATAAAGCTGTAGAAAAGCATTTATAATTTTTAAAAATAGCTAAGGCTAAAACCTTGGCTATTTTTATATGAGCTGTTGATCAATTTTCCTTTTTCATTCTGATGCCATATGCCCCAATATGGATATAAGGTTGAAGGTGAACCCTGTTTAACCAATTTACTTTGATTACCTTTTAACTGTAATGACTCAAGTAGAGCTTGCTCAATAAAAATTGATATGATGAAGCTAAAAAAAATAGAACTTTCAATTTAGTTATGAATATTTTTGATGTGCTATAAATACATGGAGTATGAATAAAAGGAAAGAAGTGCAAGCTGTTCAAATTAAAGAGGCACAGAGGTATTCTATGCGGTATATGCTGTATAGAAAAAAGCGACGGTGCAGAGAGTTGAGTAGAGGTTTAACAATTTATGACGCTCTGAAACAGCTAAAATTATTGATAACCTCAAGAAACTGGCTATCAATTTTTAAAGCAGCTTGATTCATCATATGGTATTTTAAAGTTGAGCCTATATAAGCCCTTATTTAAGGCGTGCTTAAAAATAGCTAAATCGCTGATAAATCATGAAGTCTATAATTTATTTATCTGAGTGCACCGTTTTTAATCAAGAATAGTGAAAATGCTAGCAACGAAAATGTCTTAGATCGACCTTTTGTAGCTTAGCCCAAAGCATTATTGTGATTCCTAAATCGTAAGTGGTATTTATTTGAAAAAAGATTAAACGCTTAAAATAAGCCTCATAAAATATATCATTTTTTCCATCAAATAAGACAAGCGAAGCTTGTGCCGACTCGAATCTGCAGTATTTGAGCCTTTTTAGGCAAGCCCTATGTAAAGCACATCTTTACTAGATCTAACCACACAGTTTAAAGATTACCCAAAAAATTGGAAAGGAATATTTCTTTAAATCAAGAAAATATTCGGACACCGCTGAAAAAAGACAATTTTTTTAATCGATGTTCAAACATTAATAAAGCTCTTTCGTTAAAGCATTAATCGATGTTTAAACACCTAAATTAAAAAAGAAATGTCAGTAAAAGTATTAGTAGCTTATTATAGCATGACCGAAACCACCTACGAATTAGCAAAAGCAATTGAATCAGGTGCAATCGCAGAAGGAGCAGAAGTAAGGTTTAGAAGAATTGCAGAGACCGCACCTGAATCGGTAGTGAGCTCTGTAGAAAAGTGGAAAAATCACTTGGAAGCAACGAAAAATATTGAAACAGTGACCCTTGATGACCTTGAGTGGGCCGATGCATTTATTTTTGGTTCTCCAACAAGATATGGAAACGTATCTTCCCAAGTTCAAGCGTTTTTTGATACTACTGGACCTCTCTGGGGTGCAGGTAAATTAGTCAATAAGGTAGCTAGTGGATTCGTAACTGCAGCAACTCATCATGGTGGTCATGAGGGTACATTACAGTCTATGTACAACACCTTCATTCATTGGGGAGCAATATTAGTAACACCTGGATATGCTGACCCAATTCAATTTGCAACTGGAAACCCATATGGAGTATCTTTCACCAGCCAAAACGGTGAGCTTAACCCAGACGAAACTGCTATCAATGGTGCTAAGTTTCAAGCAAAGAGAGTGGTAGAAATTACCAAAAAGCTAGTATCGAAGAATTAAAAAGTCTTCAATTCATTTTAAAGAATGAATGAAAAAGTTTGCCTCAAATGAATATATGAAAAGACCGTCCTATGTAGGGCGGTCTTTTTTTGATCTTTCTACTATATTCATTCCAGGCTAAACCTTATTCAAATAGTTGTAAAATAGGCTTACCGCTAGCAGCAGACGGAATAGGAGCATTGAGCAAGAATGAAATTGTGGGTGCAATATCAGGAATGCTGTAATACTGATAAGTTTTCTTTCCCTTAGGAATGCCAGCTCCCATCCAATACATAGGCACGTGAGTATCGTACTTATATCCCGATCCATGTGTGGTGGCTATACTGAGTTGATACATCCAATTAGGATCATAAATCACCAGTACATCTCCAGAACGCTTAGGGTATAAACCACGCTTAAGTAAGGAAATTTCATTATCACCATTTTCAGCGTGATTATGAATATCGACTGCGGCATAGGCCCTTGCAATGCCGTCCATTTCCATTGCCCAATTGGCAATATCGCGTTGCATTTGACCTAGGTCAACACCTTTTTCTTCAATTAGCTCGCGGTTCAGGTAGATTTGCTCATTTTTAAGCTTAGTTACCCAATCACCTTCGCCATATTTTTTATTCAGTTTTTCACTAAGTTGAGGTCCTTGTTTGGAAAAGTCAAAATATCCTGCAGGGATGTTGTTATCCAATAAATATTGAGGTACGTAAGCCGCTGCATGATCAGCGGTGAGAAATACGGTATAATTCCCTTCCCCTACTTCTTCATCTAGCGCCTTTAGAAGGTCTGCAATCTCACGATCTAGCCTTACATAATTATCAAGTAACTCGACTGAGGTAGTACCGAATATATGACCAATAATATCAGGTGATGAATAGCTAATAGATAGTAAATCAGTATGCTCATCCTGTCCTAACTTTTCATTTTTTAGTGCTGCTATTCCCATTTGAGTCACCAAAGTATTACCAAAAGGTGTAGTGGTGATCATATCGTAAGGATTATTATCCTCCTTGAGTTTCTCTAGGTCATAAGGAAAAGTAGGTTTCTCTCTTCCTCCATATATGTGTTCGTAGGGAGAATTGTCAGGACCTATTAATGCTTCATACTCCTCTATAGGAAAAACCGTTTCCCATGTTGATGCCAAAAGTTGATGCACAAGACGGTCCTCATTAAACTTTGCCACCCAATCTGGTAGCGTTTCCATATAGTAGGTAGAAGTAATAAAGTTACCGTTGGCTTTATCAAACCAATAAGCATTACCGCTATGACCGGCTGGCATAATAGCCCCTCTATCCTTTATGCTTACCCCTATACTTTTTGATCGAAAGTTGGAATGAAGCCTCATTTCATCTCCAATGGTAGGCGCTTTATTGTTTTTTGGGCTCATTTTTCCAGCTCTCCCGCTTCCTCCGACTCCGCTTACATCCGTATCTTCAGCGCAATAAACATCTCGCCCTAAAGCTCTGTCGTACCAATTATTTGCGACTACTCCATTGCGATAGGGGCCCGTACCTGTAAAAATACTCGCATGCCCTGGGCCTGTATAAGTCGGAATATAGTCGTAATGAAAGTTTTTCACTTCAAAGCCTTCTCTTACTAGTCTTTTAAATCCGTCTTCACCAAGAAAAGGATCAAATTTATATAGATAATCGGCACGCATTTGATCAACGACGATACCTACAACTAGCTTAGGTCGCTCTTGAGCTTGAACAACAGCCGTACTCAAAATCAATAATAAGAATAACAAAGATCTAAATCGATGCATAATAAATGGTTTAAGGTAAATTTAATGTAAAAATAAGCCTTTTCAGAAAGAATGGGCAACCGCCTAAAAAACTTATCAATTCTTTAAAATTGAAATAACAAAAAAGCATTCCTCTTGTGAAGAATGCTTTTTTTCATGCTATTTTAGCAAGTACTATGGTACACCACAAGTGCACTAAAGGTTGAAAGACTATCTGGCGTCTACACCTAATTCTTTCAAAACGATGTCAGAAATGTTTTCTTCATCAGCAGCATAGAGAAGTACTGGCACGCCCTGAATATCAGAACTAAAAACTTGGGTATAGTTCTCTCTTTTTGCTACCACTTCGATAGCGCTTTGGATTTTGTCGTAAACGGGCTGTAGTAACTCAACTTGCTTTTTTTGCAATGACTGCTCAGCATCACCTTGGAAACGCTGTAGTTGCTGCTGCATCGCTTGAAGCTCTTCTTGCTTTTCTGCTCTCATCATATCAGTCATAGTAGCTGCCTCACGCTGAAATTTTTCATATTTCTCTTCAGCTTCCTTCAATTTAGCTTCAAATTGACGTCTCAACTGTCTTTCATGCGCTTTAAGCTCTGCATCAATTTCTTCAGATTCAGGCATTAGTGATAAAATATAATCTACATTAGTATACCCAATTTTAATTTGTTGCGCATTGAGATTGAAACCAACCACCAATAGGCAGATTAAAAGTGCAAAAGTGGATTTGATCTTCATTTGAATATAGGGTTTAATTAGTTAATAAATTCTCTATTTTAATTCGTCTTGTTTTTCTACCAATTCTAATATTTCGAGTACAAACTCGGTATAATCGTGCACAGGATCAGTGTATATCATGACCATATCACCTGATTTGTCGAAAACGATGGCTAATCGCTGTTCTTTTGACATCTTCTCTACCGCATCAAAAACTTCATCCTGAACAGGCTTCAGCAATTCTTGCTTCTTCAAAAAAAACAAACCATCATAACCGAACACTTTCTGATTATAATCTTCTACTTCTTTCTCTTTGGCTCGAATAGCAGCAATTCGCTCTCTCTTCATGTCTTCAGTAAGAAGGGGCTCTTCAGCTTTATACTCGCTATATGCAGCTTCGATATCTTTACGCATATTTTTAATCTCATCCCGCCAAGAGGCACTAAGCTTAGAAATCTCTTTTTGAGCTTCTTTATACTCAGGCATTTTGCGAAGTATGAATTCGGAGTCAATATATCCGAACTTTTGCGCATAGGCAGCAAAAATACTACCAAAAGTCAAATATAAAATTAAAAATACTGTCTTCATAGAATTATCTAATTTGCTGCCCAATCATGAAGTGGAATTGTGATCCACTTGGTGTAGTTTGGCCAGGCATATTATCAAATCCGTACCCCCAGTCAATTCCTAGTAATCCGAATGCTGGCATAAATATTCTTGCTCCAACACCTGCTGATCGCTTGATGTCAAATGGATTATAATCAAATCGATTAGCCCAGTTGTTGCCCGCTTCTGCAAATCCTAAAACGAAAATTGTAGCTTGTGGATTTAATGAAACTGGATATCGAAGCTCAGCGACAAACTTATTGAAAATAATTCCAGGTTCTACAGGTATATTACCCGTACCGCCACCTAAGAATCCTCCGCCTTGCTGACCGCTTCCACCATCTTGCCTAATGGTACCGATAGAGTTATTGTCATATCCTCTCAGGCCAATCATTTCAGTACCAATCATAAAGTTGTTGATCATCATACCATCACCTCCTAAAAGAAATCTATCAATCGGAGTGATAGGCGCATTAGAGTTATACCTACCGATGAATCCACCATGAGCCCTGGCACTCAATACCAGATCCCCATATATTTGAATATAATGTGAAGCATCAAACATCCACTTATGGAATTCTAGCCATCTGTACTGTTCAGGACCTGAATCGGGCCTTTCTAATCCTAATAAAGAGTAAGGTGGTGTTGCGCTGATCTCCAGACTAACATTTGAACCTCTACGAGGATACATCTGCTGGTCAATACTATTTCTTGCAATCGTAGTATTGAAAGTGATGCTATTGGCTACTCCGTCGCTAAATCCAGGTATAATACCGAATCTGTCGACATTATATTGCATAAAGCCCACAGAATTCCTAACTACAAAGAAATCATCAGGCCAAGTGACTCTTCGACCTAAGCCGATTGTTGCCCCTGTTGCTGTAAATGATCCTCTCTGTATATCTGTACCAAACTCAATATTTCGCTGCACCGATCGAGTAAGGTTCACGGTAAAGTTATTCGGCTTTTTACCTCCCAGCCAAGGCTCACTGAAAGTAAAGCTGTAGTTTTGGAATCTTCTACCATTGGCTTGTACTCGTAAGGCGAGCTGTTGTCCATCACCAACTGGAAGAGGCCGCCAGTTCTTCAAGTTTGGAATGTTTTTGACTGAAAAATTATTGAAAACAACACCGACTGTACCAACAAAACCAAAAAATCCACCCCAACCACCAGAAAGCTCTATCTGATCACTTGGTCGTTCTACTAGTCCATATTCAATATCAACAGTCTCTTTAGCCATGTTTGGTATTGGATTCATATCGATCTGTTCCGGATCAAAATACCCTAGCTGAGAAAGCTCTCGTTGGGTACGAATTAAGTCTGATCGACTAAATTTCTGACCAGGCAGCGTTCGAATTTCTCTCATTACTACATGGTCATTGGTACGATCATTTCCTTTGATGATAATCTTATTGATAGTAGCCTGAGGCCCTTCAAAAATCCTCATTTCCGTGGTAATTAAGTTACTGTCAATTGCCACCTCTACTGGTTCTACATTAAAGAAAAGGTATCCATCGTCCATATATATGGCACTTACATCCGCCCCTTGAGGGTTAAAGTTGAGGCGTTTATTGACCGTTTCCATGTCATAGACATCACCAGCTTTTATACCTAGTACGCGAGATAGTATACTGTCTTCATATATAAAATTACCAGACCATAAGATTTCCTTGAAGTAGTACTTAATTCCTTCATCAACTTTAATATCTACGTTGATGCGGTTTGGAGCGACATAATACATTGTATCTGAAATAACCTCAGCATCTCGATATCCTTTACTATTATAGAAATCAATGAGCTTTCTTTTATCATCTTGAAACTCATCATACTGATATTTGGAAGAGCTGAAGAAGTTGAGCTTTACATGCTCGTGAAAATACATCTTGATATCAGTCCAATCAGCTTCTTCTTTATTCATTGAAGAATATGAAAGGCTGGATGGAGTTATTCTTATCAGACGATTAAACCAATCTTTAAAAAGGGTAAACCTTGGTCTCTCTTTAGTTTCTTTGAGCTTCCCTTTAAGCCTCATGGCATCAAAGGCTTCATTACCTTCAAAATTAACTCTATTAATTCTTACCTTTTTATTTTTATCTACATGGATTACCATTCGTACGCTATTGGAAACTGCTGAATCGACAGACTTTTCCATTCGTACCTCTGTATTCAAATAACCTTTTTCTTTGAAGTAGTTTTTAATCACCATCTCTGTATTTTTCTCTACAGATTCAGTCAAAATTCTACCTCGCATTAATTTTATTTTATCACCAAGCTCTGATTGTTGGGTTTTATTGACTCCTTCAATTCTAAATCTAGAAAGACGTGGACGTTCTTTCAGTTGAATTTCTAGCCAAACCTTATCGTCTTGTATATCAGTGATCACAATACCGATCTCTCCAATAATCCCTTGGCCCCACAGTTTTTTGATGGCAGTACTAATATCATCACCAGGTATGAGAATTCTATCTCCTACTTTCAACCCACTTAAAGAAATAAGAGCGTTTGTATCCAGAAACTCAGCACCATCCACAGTAATCTCGGCGATTTCATATCGTTTGGGGTCTGAATAATCTAAATTGATAGGTTCCTTTTTTTCTTTAGGCGCAAGCGCTCTGCCGTATCTGATTTGTGAAAAACCAAGGTCTGGAAGAATCAATAATCCTATAATAAGAGCAAAAAGTAGTTGTTTTTTTTTCATATTCTTTACTATCAGCGTGTAAAAGCATTACCCACAGCGGTAGTCTTTACCCACTTAAATGAATTTCTAATATCACTTCAAGTATCAAACTTAGCCTTTGATATTCATTAAGATGCATCTTAACTGGCGAAAGTAACTAGTTTGATAATTGTTCACTTGTTTTTCCAAATCGACGTTCCCTTTTTTGATACACCGCTATTGCATCATATAAATCCGTTTTTCTAAAATCAGGCCATAGCACTTCAGTGAAATAAAGCTCCGTATAAGCCAATTGCCAAAGAAGAAAATTAGAAATCCTCATTTCGCCACTTGTACGAATAAGCAATTCAGGATCTGGAATTTCAGAATTATTTAAAAACTGCTGCAGATCATCAACTGAAAGGTTATTTGGATCAATCGCTTGAGCGGCTGCTGCCTCATGAAACTTTTTCATAGCCTCCATTATTTCCCACCTGCCACTATAGTTTAATGCCAACACTAAGCATAAACCCGTATTGTGAGATGTATCAGCTATCGCTTGTTTTAATTGCTTACCACAACGTTCTGGTAAATTATCCGTATCACCTATGGCAAGCAGCTTCACATTATTTTTTTGCAATGTGCCGATTTCACTTTTTATCGTGGCAACAAGCAGTTCCATCAGCGCATCTACTTCACGCTTAGGTCTTGCCCAGTTTTCTGTTGAAAAAGCATAAAGCGTAAGGTATTGAACCCCCAGCTCCGCACAGCCCTCTGTAGTATCTCTTACAGCCTTTATAGCATTCCGATGTCCAAAAACTCTAGCGTTTCCACGTCTTTTAGCCCATCGACCATTGCCATCCATAATAACGGCAATATGCTTTGGTAAATTGTCCTTATCAAGAGTCGCCAATTGTTGCGTCACTTCCTTTTCACTCATGCTGTTCTGATATGCGTTACTTGCCGATTTCTTAATCCCATCCTTAAATGCACACTTTCGTATTCATAAGAAACCCTGCAAATGTACTATTTATCTTTTGAAAGAACCATAAATTGAAGCATCTTTTGGTTGGTTATGATCTGCTTCACTATAATATAAAAGGTTATTTATCAACCACTTGAGATTTTATAGCCAATACATAAAACTAAACCAATATAAAATATAGTTTTTTTAACCCATGAATTCAACTCACCTTATCGCCAACCCTTACAAAATCGGTATCATAGGCCCTGAGTCATCAGGTAAAACTACCTTATGCTATTCTCTAGCGAAAGTGCTTGATGCGGTCATTGTTCCTGAAGTGGCCGTCAAATACCTCGAGTTACTGAAAGCGCCCTATCAAGAAAGTGATCTGCTAAAAATTGCCACACAACAATTTGATATTGAGAAAAAAACATATAACTCGGGGGAAAGAGTGGTAATATCTGACACTAACCTTTTGGTAATCATCATTTGGTCGCTTGAAAAATATGGTCAGTGTAATCCAAAAATAATTGAGTTATACAAACAGCAGCGATATGACGCTTTATTACTTTGTAAGCCAGACTTACCATGGGAATATCATCCTCAAAGAGAAAACCCTATGGATAGGGATCGGCTCTATGATCGATATCTCCAGTTTTTAAACTCGGAGGGAATGAAATTTGAAATAATAGAAGGAAAGGGTGACAAAAGAGTCAATAAGGCGATCGAATATACTAGAAAAAATTTGAATTAAATATGGTACTCACAACACATAAATACAAAACAGCCACCATCAACCTCAGAAAAGATGGCTATTTTGATTAACACTAAAAAAATTGGACTTCCTTTTGGTTTAAATTTAGAACCATGAAGGTCATATCCGTATTTTAAATCAATAAAGCTCGTGGTAATAAAGGTATCGCCAAGATCATTTTCTCGGAATTATTTGATTACAATAAAGAAAATTGAGTTGGTCTTCTCTAGACTGTGTCAACTTCCTGTTCCTGCGACTTTTAGAGGTGCGCTGCCTAGCATCAGAATATATATTCCAATTATAGTCAGATTCTGTAGCTCGGTTGTAAACTTGTACCCTAAAACCTACCAAAGGATTTTTCTCTAGCTCGTTAAAAAACTCCTCCTCATAAGTAGTCTGAAAACTTAATTCATGGATAGCACTAATATGAATAAAATCACCAAATAATTGAGGACTGATATCTGTTGTTCTCGTGGCGATACTTTTGCGCAGTGGCTGCAGGTGAATGGTGGCACCACCTTCAAACAAGGCAATTACCAACTCAGTCGTATCAATTTCATAAGCTCTATTAGGTAATTTGTCTAGTTGAATTTCGGCCAAATGTCCTTTACTTTTTAATATCCTTGATAAGTCACGGTTACGGATTTCAAACACCATCGACTCCTCCCCCGAAGAATATCTCCTTGCTTTTACACTTAGTGTGGTGAAATTTCTAGCTTCTATATAGTCAGGAAAGCCGTTTTCAGCTAAGCGGAAATTAGTTGTTTCTACATAGCCTATACTAGAATCGAACTCGTCTTGATAACGAACCACACACTCTCTTGGATCAATGTTTTGCCCAATCACCAAAACAGAGCAAAAACTTAAAACGATAGTAAAACAATACTTCATAGTAAGATGATTTATAATAAAAATCTAAAATACAAAAAAGGCGACAATATTGTCGCCTTTTTTACTATATACCAAATTTATTATATCATCTTAACAACCCATTAAATAGGCCGTTTGAACTTTTTAAGACCCAATCAATAAGGCTTATTTTGCAAAACTGACAGACCTCATCTCTCTAATGACCGTTACTTTGATTTGACCAGGGTACTGCATTTCTTTTTCAATTTTCTGAGAAATTTCATAAGAAAGCATGTCTGATCGCTGATCGTCTACATTTTCCGCATCTACCATTACTCTCAACTCACGTCCAGCTTGTATTGCATAGCATTTGTTCACCCCGTCGAAGCTTAAAGCAAGATTTTCTAAATCCTTCAGTCGCTTCAGATAGGATTCCATCACTTCTCTGCGAGCTCCTGGTCTAGAACCAGAAATAGCATCGCATACCTGAACAATGGGTGAAATAAGTGTTGTCATCTCCACCTCATCGTGGTGAGCTCCGATGGCGTTGCAAACATCTGGGTGCTCCTTATACTTCTGCGCTAGCTCCATACCCAAAACTGCATGAGGCAGTTCTGGCTCTTCATGCCATACCTTACCAATATCATGTAACAAACCAGCTCTCTTTGCCAGCTTTACATTGAGGCCGAGTTCTGCTGCCATAGTAGCGCATAGCTTAGCTACTTCGCGCGAATGTTGCAAGAGGTTTTGACCATACGATGAGCGATAACGCATCCTACCTACTAGGCGTATCAATTCAGGATGCAAACCATGGATTCCTAAGTCTATTACCGTTTTTTCACCTAAATCTAGGATCTCTTCTTCAATATTTTTTTGTGTTTTGGCTACTACCTCCTCTATACGAGCAGGATGAATTCTACCATCTACTACCAATCGATGCAAACTCAATCGAGCAATTTCTCTCCTTACTGGATCAAAACCACTAATGATAATAGCCTCAGGGGTATCATCTACGATAATTTCTACTCCCGTAAGTGCTTCTAAAGCTCGGATATTACGTCCTTCTCTACCAATAATCTTTCCTTTGATATCGTCGGACTCAAGGTTGAAGATAGACACGCAGTTTTCGATCGCATGCTCAGTAGCGGTACGCTGAAGTGTTTCGATAACTACTTTTTTAGCTTGCTTAGTGGCAGTAAGCTTAGCTTCTTCTACGATTTCCTTTATGTGCGAACTAGCTTTACTTTGAGCTTCAGCTCTTAAGGTTTCCATGAGCTGCTCCTGTGCTTCTTCAGCGGTAAGATTACTTACTTTTTCAAGAACAGCCACCTTTTGCTGTTTGATTTTTTCAAGCTCCTCCTTTTTCCGGCTTAGTATATCGAGCTGCGCTTTAACGTTTTCTTTTTCACTGTCAAGCTCAGCCTCCTTACGCTTCACTTGCTCCATTTGGCGCGAAAGGTTTTGTTCACGCTGCTTCAGCTTGTTCTCATTGGTTTGGAGAATGTTGCGCTTGCGATTACTTTCCTCTTCAAACTCTGACTTGAGTTTTAAGTATTTTTCTTTCGCCTCTACGATTCTTTCTTTTTTGATGCTCTCAGAAGTTATTTCAGCCTCCTTGATTAGAAGTCGTGCTTTCTCTTTTGCTTCTTCTTCCATTTGGGTGTAAATCTTTTTCAACAAAGATCTACCCACAAAAAAGCCAATTGCACCACCCAAAACCAGAGCTGAAATAAATATGATTATTTCACTCATGACTTTAAAAATTATTAGGTTCAAAAACTACGGGCTGATTTTTGAAGGACCCCATGCCCCTGCAGTCCTATTCCTTTAAAGGAATTTTTTTGCGAGGGATGAAAACAGTAGTAAGGGAATATATTATAAAAATTAGTAATGAGACTGAATCAAAGTACCTTAGATATCATTTTGTTTAAGCCTTTGACTTGCTCAAGCATGTGATCGTCTGAAGTATCTTTGGCTTTTTTCTCATCCTCTACAAGGCAGTCAAACGCTACCATAGCCATAAGGTCTTGATAGTCAGAAATACCATACTTCTCCTTATAAACTTTTATCCGTTTATTGAGCTTTTTCGCGGCCTCACGTATAGCCTCCTCATCTTCTGATGAAACTCTAAGTGGATATTCACGATCCGCAATTTTTAGCTTAATGGATAGTTCTGACATTCAACAAAAACACCTTTTATTGTCCGCTCAACTGAGCAATACATTTATCTAACTCTTTAATATAATCGTCTATCTGCGATTTCAACTCCTCACTCTGAGTATCGTCCGTTCTATCTATTCCTGATAAACGACCCGATATCTCATGAATATGTACTTTCTCTTTATATTGATTAATTACCTTTTCTTTGTCTGTCAAAAGTGATTTCAACTCCTTATTCTCAGAAGTAAGCCGCTTTACTTCTCTCTGCGAGTCTTCATAATTACTCAATAAGAATTCTAGCTTACGAGTAAGTGCAGAAATTTCAAGTTTTAGCTCCTCTTTTGACATTAGTTAATTCGTTATTCTTTTGGTTTATCTATTATTTACGGATGTAGGCGCCTAGTTTTTCCTCATAGGCCTTCATCAATTGGTTCATGGTCTTATCTATAACTTTATCAGTAAGTGTTTTAGACCTATCTTGCAATATATAACTTAGAGCATAAGCTTTTTTGCCTTCTTCTATATTATCTCCCTCGTATACGTCAAATACATTAATCTTTTTGATCAGTCGCTTTTCAACTTCTTGAGTCAAGCTTTTTATTTGATCATAACTAACACCTTTATCTAATACTAAAGACAAATCACGCTTTACTTCAGGAAACTTAGAAATTTCCTCATATACAAAGCCCTCAGACCTACTATCTAGTAGTACTTCCCAATAAATTTCAGATGCAAAAACTTCTTTTTTACAGTCAAACTTTTTCGCTAAAGTAGGATTAAGCTTACCCAATTGCGCTATTAATCGCCCCTTTTGATCCTTTAAAAGCATACCATAATCCCACAAATCGTCGTGCACGATCTCTTGATCAAAATTCGACAGCTTAAATTTATCTAAAATTTTACTAACATATAAGTAAATATCATGAAACTTTGAAAGCTCGCCTTTATTTTTCCAATTCTCAGGTCTATTTTCTCCCGTCAAAAATAATGCTAAAACCTCATGCTCCTCATAGGCGCCTTGCTTATGGTGGTAAGTCTTACCAAACTCATAGAGCTTTAAGTTTTCTTGCCTCCGTTTGATATTATGCGTAACAACTTCCAGACCACTACCAATCAGTGACTGCCTCATCACCGCGAGATCTTCACTTAGGCGGTTTAAGATAATTACATCTTCGCCTTCATTGATATTGCCTACCGCCGATGACAACAAAGGCTTGGTAAGTGAATTGGTAGTGATCTCAAAAAAGCCATGAGCAGAAAGTTGTTGCGAAAGCGCATAACGCAATTGATGCTTATCTACCTTAGCAAAATTGGCCAAGTAGCTCGTGCCAAGATTCTCAGAAAGTGGCACTTGGTCGTAGCCATAAATGCGCAAAACCTCTTCAATAATGTCAACCTCACGATTCACATCAACGCGATAGGCAGGCACTTTTGCAATGAAATCAACGTCAGTTTCTGCATCGATCTCAATTTCAAGTCCTTTCAATATGCGCTTTACCTCTTCTTTTGCTATATCTACACCACACAGCAAATTAATACGTTCGTATCGTACCTTTACCTCAAAGTCTTCTATCGGTTCAGGGTACTCGTCAGCTACATGAGAAGCTACTTCGGCACCACAAAGATCAATCATCATTTCTACCGCCATGGCTAATGCATAAATCGGTATATTAGGGTCAGTACCTCGCTCGAATCTAAAGGAAGCGTCAGTTTTAATTTGATGGTGCTGAGCGGTTTGCCTTACAAAGTCAGGTGAGAAATAAGCACTTTCTAAAAAGATAGTCTTCGTAAGATCTGTTACCCCAGAATTAATCCCACCTAGTACACCCGCGATGCAAAGTGGCTTATCCTCATCGCAGATTACTAAATCTGTTACGCGCAAAGTCCTATCTTTTTCATCAAGGGTTACTATTTTTTCACCCTCTTTGGCGGTTCGCACCACTATTTTTTCACCCTTCACCATTTGCCAATCAAATGCGTGAAGCGGCTGCCCCAATTCATGCAGTACAAAATTAGTGATGTCGACAGCATTATTTACGGGCTTCTGTCCTAATGCTAAAAGTACGTCTTGCAACCATTTCGGCGATGGTGCTATCTTTATGTTTTTCAGAAGTACTCCAGCGTAGCGAGGAGCTGCGGCTCTGTTGTGCACTTCTATGTGGCAATCACCATCCCCTTCTTTAATAGCGGGTGGCTTTGGCAGGGTAAGTTTACGATCAAAAAGCAATGCAAGCTCGCGTGCCACCCCTAAATGAGAGGCCGCATCGATCCTATTGGGCGTCAGTCCAATTTCGATGATTTGATCATTGTTGATTGCTATATGTTGAGATGCTGGCGTGCCATTAGGTAAATCGGTAGACAATACCATAATGCCATCATGACTCACTCCCAAGCCTAGTTCATCCTCAGCGCAAATCATCCCAAGAGAATGTTCTCCTCTAATTTTTGCTTTTTTAATTTTGAAAGGCTCGCCGTCTTGTGGATATAGGGTTGATCCAACATCTGCCACTAGTACCTTTTGGCCCACAGCTACATTGGGCGCACCACATACAATCTGAGAATGCTCCTCTCTACCTAGGTCTACTTGAGTGATCTTTAATTTATCTGCATTGGGATGAGGCTCGCAACTAACGACCTCTCCAATTAAAACACCTTCTAAGCCGCCTTTTACTGACTCATAAGCTTCCACGCCTTCCACTTCAAGACCAGAAGCTGTCAGCTTGGCTGAGATATCATCTATTGATATGCCCGATAAATCTACCAGCTTGCTGAGCTGATTATATGATACTTTCATTTGCTAAATATTCATTTGTTGATCCAATGGACCCTAAATTTCCTACATTAATTACTTATCAATAGCGCTTTAAGAGTTAGAATGTCAACAGCTGCAAGCAATCTACGGCTTCCTACTATAATGAGGCAATAAAAACTTATGCTTTTAAACATCAATCTAATCCATTGAAAACAGCTAGTTTGTTGAAAACTAGCGCATTAAAATGAGTAAGAAAGTTAGATCAGCGTTCTCATTCCACCTAAAACAAAATCAATTTACAAAAATAGAAGATTCATTGGTAGTAGGGCAAATTTGAAGCCTTCCTTTTGCAGATTTCTTTGAAAGTATTTTAGAGGGGAAATAATCTTAAAAAAACGACTATGAAAGGGGTAGCTAGTAAAAGACCGTCGAAACGATCTAAAAAGCCGCCATGGCCTGGAATGAATGAGCCACTGTCTTTAATGGCGATTGACCGCTTAAACAAGCTCTCGACTAAGTCACCATAAGTACCTGCGATAACCACTAAGAGAGCTATAAAGCCCCAGTGGTAAGCGGTAAAAAGCTCAGTGAAATAGTATATACCCATCGACATGGCAAGAGCTAAAATTAGCCCACCAATGCTGCCCTCCCAAGATTTTTTAGGGCTCACTCGCTCAAATAATTTTGTCTTGCCGAATTTTGTACCAGCAAAATATGCACCTGTATCACTAGCCCACAAAATAAGTAAAAGCCCTAGTACAAGCTCATAAGTGTAGCTCCCTTTGTGAAAAGCCGAAACAGTAAGAAGGCAGAGAGGCAAGGCTACATAGATGAGACCTAAAAAGGTGATTCCAATATTGGTAAAAGGCTTTTTGTCTTGCTTCTTATATAGTTTTATTAAAAATATTCCTGCAAAGAAAGGAAACAATATGAAGAGGTAATCCCACTTGATGTGTCCCATTTCTATCAAAAAAACGAGGGTAAACATGAGCGCCCCTAGGAAAGTGCCATAACTTTTAAGGGGGACCATTCCATCTAAACCTGTGAGTTTATAAAACTCTAACTGGGCGAGGATGCATAAAACCAAAAAAATAATAAAATATGAGTAGGGTCCATAAGCAATGCATGTGATTAATACTGCAGCTCCTATGATTGCTGCAATGACCCGTTGAGTAAGATTGCTGTAGCTACTGATTTTCCTCACCATCCTTGATTATTAAGTTCGCTTGTTCTTCTTGTTGTTCTGGTACGTAGACTTCGTGCATTCCTGTCGGGAAAAACAATGAGCTGTCTTTCTTTGATAATAATACCGCTTGCAGTCCCTGATCTTCAAGTAGTCCTTTTATAATGACGGCAGGATGCACATCATGGCTTTTAAATACAATTTTCCAGTCTTTCATTGGTTGTTGTTTGTAGCAAACGATAAATATTTCTTCAACTAGTTGATGGAGATATTAAGGAAGAAGTACCTTAACACATCCTAGCTTTCCTGCGATAGTTTGGTATGACTATGAGTTTCTTTTTTATGACGATAGAAGCCATAAATTAACGCAATACTTGCCAAAGTAAGGATTAAAGTAATATAAATACCTGGACTTTCAGTACCATTTTCGATATCCATATCGATGAACCCTTGTCTATGGAGGTATAAAACGGTAACAGTAATGCCATTGTTAAGAAAATGCGCTATGATAGGGTACCATAGATTACCGCTATAAAGGTATAAATAGCCAAATGCGGCGCCCAAAAGCATGCGAGGTACAAAACCAAAAAATTGCATGTGTATAGCGGAAAATATAATTGCCGCTCCCCAAACAGCGGTATGTGGGTTTTGAGTTGCCGCTAATAATTTTTCTTGCACTACACCGCGAAACAGAAACTCCTCACCAATGGCAGGAATAACAGCAATCACGACAAGCCCTAACAAATATTCTTCAAAAGAGGCGAAACTCGTTAAATATACTGTCAATTCACCTAAGCTATCCTCTTTTTGGCGTGCCCACTCGGCGAATCGCTCTAAGAAAGCTGGGAATTCTAAATTTTGATTCCACTCTACAAAACCGGCATTGGCAAATATCATGGTCAAAGTAGCTGTAATCACTAGGACCATACCCAGTAAGCTTACACTCCCACGACTGAATACTACGGATGGGCGCAACTTCATTTTCCATTGCATATACAGCATGGGGGCGACCAAAAAAGCAAATAAAGCCACCACACCCTGAAGTAAAAACATTGCCAAGCGACCATTGTCTACTTCTTGCGGATTGGTGGAGAGCGAGGTCAGTTCTTCAAGGCTCAAACCAAATAGAGAGTAGATCATGCCCAAGCCTAAGAGTTGACCTATAAGTAGTCCAGAAATAACCACTGCCGTAAGCGTAAACAACGAGAACCATGGGTGATAAGCTGGATTTGCTTGGGGGCGCTGTAGATAAAACATATTTTCTTATTTGTTCGATAAAAGGTAAAAATACAAGCTTTTTAATCACTTAAGCTAAAGTATGTCTGTTTTTATGAAGTATTTTGAAAGCTTAATACTTCTATTCTATGAATATACAAGTGCCAAAACTTCGATTCTCCATCAATAATATAGTCCTCATGAAATAGCTCTTTAATCCACGTTATCAATTGGTTGAAAAAGAATTAAACCGTACTACAATTCAATTTTTCTTTCATTGTGTGACTGATGGTCGGGTAGTTTTCTAGCATAATTCTTTTGCATCAGTGGGGATGAGATAACAAAGTCGGCTGTGGCTACATTACAAGCTACGGGAATGTTCCATACAGCTGCGAGTCTTAGCAGCGCTTTGATATCAGGATCATGGGGCTGAGCTTCGAGAGGGTCCCAGAAGAAAATCAGAAAGTCTATTTCTCCTGTGGCAATGGCCGCTCCGATCTGTTGATCACCTCCTAGCGGCCCGCTGATAAAGCGTACCACCTCCTGACCTAAAGCCTCTGATACAAGCCTTCCTGTAGTACCTGTGCCAAATAGACGATGTCCCTTTAGTTCCTCTTGATTACGCCTACACCATGAAATCATCTCCTTCTTCATGTTGTCATGTGCTACCAAAGCTATTTTCTTTTTTACCTCCATAGTAGTTTAAAATTTTCAGCTAGGCTATAAAAATAGGTAGGAATGATTAAAGCGTAAAATCTAGTGCTTGTTTTCGTGCAAAAAAGAAAGCCACATTTATCATAAAGTGATAAAACAACTGATACGACCTTCAAATTAAATATTGTACATCTAGGAAAATGAATTTAGATTTACATGGATTACCACTAGTTCGCTTAGGCTTGAGAGTTAGAAATCAAACTTTTCTAAAAAAAGATTCATTTATCTCGTAGAATGGTGAGTTATTGGTTAAATGTAAAATAATACTGACGAAAAAATAGATAGCAATCAATGGGCTTGACTAATATCAGACAAATAGTTTATCAGCGTGAGTACCGTAAGCGAATGCTATTTGCACTAAAGGTAGCGCTATATTCTGGCTTACTCATCGCTTCCTACTATCGACCTAACTTACAGGATCAAATCGGTATTCCTGCCAATCTATATCAAGCTATCTTCACTTATATTACCTTCCACCTCGTGATTGCCTTCGCCAGACTTTCCGTGGTTGCTGTATATCTTAAAAAGGAACATTTAGAGTATGGCATCAAAAATAATTTCATATTAGGAATCAATAGAATTGCATCGGTAGCAGGTTTTGTGGTTTTCTTTTTTTCAGTATTAATGATCTTTGGCATTCAAGCCCGTACATTTTTCACCACTATAAGCATTGTGGCGGCGGCTGTGGCTATTCTTTCGAAAGATTATATTTCCAACGTGATTAATGGGATGATCATGATGTTTAGCAATCAATTTTCGCTCAATGATTACGTAAAACTCGGGCCTCACAAAGGGTATGTAGAAGATATCACCTTACTACACGTTCAGCTCATCAATGATGATGAAGAGTCTGTTTATATACCCAACAATACCGTTTTCAACAATGAAATTACTAATTTCAGCCGTAAAAGAATTCCTAAAATGATCGTGGAAGCTGAAATTGAAAACAAGCGACTTAAAAATTGGGATTTGTGGGTAAAAGACTACCAGCAACTCGAAATCAATGGGTCTGATAACATTTTAACTGAATCGCAGAAATTAAAAATCACAAAAATCAACAAAGAGTTTAGCATTGTAAGGGCCCAAGCAGAACTGAGATCTGCCGAACATTTGAATTTCGAAAAGACGTGGAAGTCTGCTGTCAATCAGTTTTTCTTGAGCTATGATCCTGTGCTTGAGCTTACAGATAATAAGTAAGCTCTATGGTAATGGCCAAGCCTTTGAAGTCGTCTATCTAGGGTATGAATAAAAACGGATAAATTGTTGATGAATCATAAAGTCTATACTTTATTTATCTAATTGCATGGTTTTCAAGTAAAATAGTGAAAATGCTTGCTCCAAAATAACCGAGATCGACATATGGTAGCTTAGCCCAAAGCCCAACATCTTCTTTGTTGGCTTCAGCTCGTGCTATATCAATACATCCTCGCTTTGCAGCCTATAAACTGTTGTACTTGCGACTTTTTCAGCAATGCCTATCTACCTCTTTTATAGATTCGATAATGCTCAAGCTTTAAAGAAATTTACACCTGCCTTTTTCTCCAATGGCATCAATGCTGCAAAATAAGCCATCGATAGCTATCTGCCCTCTAGTTACCATTAAGCATGCTTCAGCTAATTATTGCTGCCTTTACAGTGGTGCGATGCTAAAAAACCACTTCATCCCGAAATAAATCATAAAAGCAAGCTTAACTAACCAGCCCAACAGCCTAAGAGCATTCATCCAGAGTAGCTGATTGATCAAAGCGAGGTCTTCATCAAAGCCTTTACCAAAACGCTTATAGACAGGATAAATACCGAAAAAACTATGCAGCCACAAAATCACCAATGAGGCAAAAAGAAGAAAAAATACAAAATCCTGATGCGCAGTATTATCTTCAAAAAGGATTAGTACGGCAGCAACAAACTCAGGCAGCATGAGGGGAATGCTAATCCTAGCAATTTTGGAGCGGTAGTCGGCGGCATATTGCTTGAGTCCAACCTGAGGAACAGACTTAAATATCGGGTAGGCAATCAACTGAATATAAAAAAAGATACCCACCAAAAGGGTATTGAACAAAAGCTGAAAAATGAATAAGTATAATTGCATGCCGATAGATAATATTCAAGAATGCTGCAAATGTAAATATTTACATTGGAATATTTAAAATGAGTGCCGAGGGGAAGATACTATCAGTAGGCAGGCCTACTGAATTGGTTTGATTGAAGCAAACTCGTTGATTTAATCAAATAATATTGCATTCAAGAGAGAATAAATATTAAAATAATTTGATTTTGCTAAACTATGTTCTAAAATGAAAAGATTACCTCAACAATATCAAGCTATGGATAGACAAGAGTTTTTCAAAAATGAATATGCGACTGTATTTCAAAGAGAGGGAGACATCACTGTTTTGAAATACTTTCAAAAAGTGCCGAGTCATGAAATGTTTCTAACTGTAAATGAGGCCATTATCGATGCATACCGCGAGCGCCCTACTCAGATACTGATTGCAGATATTAGGGACATGGGGATTTTAAAAGTAGCATCGCAGAAATGGATTTCTAACACATTACTTCCCACTTTGATCAATATTTTAAGCGGAAAAACGCTTTATCATGCTCAGCTTTTAAACCCTAATGAAATCATGTCGAAAGTCTCGGCAAATAATGTGAAGCGATTTGAAGAATCACTAAAATCAAACTTTGTGATGATACAATATGATTCGGAAAAAGAACTAGAAAAAGGTATCACTGAATTTCGTAAACTCATTTAAAATCAGTCGCAACACCTTCTAACCACATTTAAATTATAGAGAGTCTCATAATTCACCTTGTATAAATTGAGTAAAAGGATATCAACTCGGGTGTACCTTATTCGTATCATCTATCGATAACACTTAAAAACTCCATGAAAAAACAAGAATTTTTTAAAAACGAATACGGAACCGTCTATCAAAGAGATGAAAAGACTACTGTTTTAGAGTATTTTAAAAAGGCACCCAATCATGAATCATTTCTAAAACTCAATGAGGCAATTATCAATTTGTACAGAGAAAACCCAACTCAAATATTGATAGCGGATACTCGAAAGATGGGATTACTCACCGTGGCCTCTCAAAAATGGGTTTCTGATACACTTTTTCCTACCCTATTAAATCTTTTGGAAGGAAAAACGCTTTACCATGCTCAATTACTTAATCCTACCGAAGTCTTTTCAAAAGTTTCGGCTAATAATGTCAGGCGATTTGCAGAATCATTAAAGTCAAACTTTGTTTTAATACAGTATGACTCCGAGGAAGAGCTTGAAAAGGGTGTGAATGAATTTCGTGAGCTGATTCAAAGTAATTGAGGCAATTGCTCTCAATTATGCGAACTCAATGTAGTAGACGCTAGAGTAAAATAACAGCTAAAAGCCAAAGAAGAATAATAGCGCAAAGATTAAGTACCCAACCACTCTTTATCATTTGTGACATTTTAAGCATGCCACTACTGAAGACGATGGCATTGGGTGGTGTACTGATGGGAAGCATGAAGGCATAAGATGCTGCCAATACTACAGGAAGAGTAATAGATACTACCTCTACCCCATAAAGCTCACTTAGTTTTATTACCACAGGTACTAATACGGCTGTAAGCGCTACATTGCTCATCAACTCTGTTGCAAATAGCATAATGATGATGAGCAGTGCCGCCAAAAGATAGACATTAGAAACTGAAGCTTCTACCGATTGACTGATCATGGTGAGAGCTCCAACTTTTTCAAATGCTCCCGCCAATGCAAGACCTCCACCAAAAAGTATCAATATACCCCATGCCAAATTGCGCGTATCTTTCCACTCTAGCAATGCCCGATTGGCATCGGCGGGGATAGCGAACATCAGCATACCACCCCCCATTGCGATCCAACTATCCGACAAAAACTCTAAATACCCTGCCGATTGTAAAGGTACTCGAAAAGACCATGCAAGCACCGTGATACCAATAAGCGCAATAACCCGCTTCTCAGCTGAAGCCACCTTACCCATTCCATCCAACTCTTTTTTTAAAGGGTCCAGCTTAAAGTGGGCTATCTCAATGCCCCGTATAAAGCGATAGTGCAATAAGGCGTAGCAGATGATCAACATGATGCTAGCCATGGGGATGCCATAAAGCAAATAAGTAGCAAAGCTAATTTCTACACCGCGAAGTTCAGAAAGCAAGCCAGCAAACACCAAATTCGGTGGCGTACCTATTAAAGTAGCTGTACCACCAATATTGGCCGCATAAGCAATAGCCAAGAAAAATACAGGCGATATTTTCTTCAATTGCTCAGTTGTCACTTGCTGACCGACAGTTCGCTGCACCGACATAGCCAAAGGAAGCATCATTGCGGCAGTGGCTGTATTGCTGATCCACATACTGAGAAGAGCAGTGGCAAGCATAAAACCAGCCAACATTTTACCTAAATGACTCCCACTCTTTATCAAAATATATAATGCAAGCCTCCGATGCAGTTGATGCCTTTCAATGGCCAATGCCATCAACATTCCACCTAAAAAAAGAAAAATAATTGGGTGCGAATAAGAAGCACTTACCTCTTTAAATGAAAATATACCTACTACAGGGAGAAATAAAAGGGGAATAAGGGCTGAAATAGCTATAGGTAGACTCTCTGATATCCACAGTGTGAGCATCAGTATCGCCATGGCCAATACAGCCGAGAGCTCAAAGGCAACACCTAAATACCTCAGACCAAAATAGCTTATTATGGCGAGTAACAAAGCAAGCAGTGACTTCTTGCTTTTAATCATCGGCCAGTTCAATTTTTGGATTACGCTCTTTCAGCGCTAGCAGCAACTCTTGATGATCATTTACCCCGAGTAGCACACTCACCTTTTCATCGGTACGAATCAACACCCCCTCTTTCGACCAACTGACCTTTTCCACTCCCTCATCGACATCAGCAAGCTCTTTGATATAATGAGCCGACAAAATAGCACCATATCCTACTACCCCCTCCATAAAACCCATTTGAAAAAACAGCCTATCTTCGCGCAACTCTACAAAGGAGTAACGCCAGAAATAGTAGATACCAGCAGCCAAAGCAAGCTGCACTACAGCCAAAAGCAATAAACTCACCTGCCAATCTTTTACAAAATAGTATAAAAGCACAGGCACGAAAACCACCATTAAAAGTAGGCAAAAAGCCAAAAGCAGGTCCAAAGCTTTTGACTTTTTTAATACAAATCGTTGATTATCCAAAGCTAATTCAATATCAGGTTTTAATTTTTTGCTTGGAATGAGGACACAAGCCGTCATCAAACCATCTATTTAGCAACTGATTTTATTGACTCTTTTTTCGTGTCTTCCACCTTCGAAGGACGCCTTAAAAAAAGCATCAGTAATAGCCAATGCGGATACTTCGCTCACGAATCGTGCTGGTAGGCAAATTACATTGGCGTTATTGTGTTGCCTCGCGAGTGCGGCTAGCTCCTCATTCCAACACAAAGCGGCTCTGATATGCTCATGCTTATTGGCGGTGATCGCTACACCATTGCCGCTACCGCAAATCAAAATACCCATTGCCTCCTTGTCTTTGGCGAGCTCTTCAGCTAGCGCGTGAGCGAAATCTGGGTAATCTACAGAATCCTCGCTATGAGGACCCATATCTTGAAACTCATATTGTTGTGAAAATTGTTGCTTCACTTTCTCTTTCAATTGATAGCCAGCGTGATCTCCTGCGATTACTACTTTTTTCATTGGTGGTTGTATTTGATTTTAAGTTTTGTTGTATAAATTCAATAGTTGATGATGTCAAAACGAAATGAAAGATAAGAACGTAATATTAATATTGTATTGGTATTTAAACATTTCATGGCTCACGCATTTTCAAATACTTACTTTTTCAAAAATATTTGTCATCCAAAGTTAGGAATAAAAAATTCAAAGATAAATTTTTATGGTAGAAGCAAAGGAACCACACAACGAACAAGCTAGACTAGACGAACTGAAGAATTATCTGATTTTGGATACACCAGAGGAAGAGATTTACGATGACATAGTACAACTAGCAGCACAAATTTGTGACGTACCCATTGCCTTAATTAGCATAATAGACAATTGTAGACAATGGTTTAAAAGTAGAGTAGGTCTAGATGTAAAAGAAACCGATAAGCGCATTGCTTTTTGTAGCCATGCTATTTTGACAGATACCCTTATGATCGTGGAAGACGCTCTTGAAGATGAGCGCTTTATTGATAACCCATTAGTAACAGGACCGCCATATATCAGGTTTTATGCAGGCTTTCCATTGAAAAGTAAAAATGGCTTTAATTTGGGTACATTATGCGTAATCGACACCAAACCAAAAAAGATTAATGAAGCTCAACAGTTTGCTTTGAGGACGCTAGCAAAGCAAG
The DNA here is from genome assembly GCA_020832375.1 of Cyclobacteriaceae bacterium. Classification (GTDB taxonomy): domain Bacteria; phylum Bacteroidota; class Bacteroidia; order Cytophagales; family Cyclobacteriaceae; genus JAFIEW01. The sequence goes on along the minus strand of JAFIEW010000007.1, from coordinate 21,826 downwards.
TGATGCAAAATATGGAAGTGAAGCTGATGAATATTGAGTTACAGCAGCATTTTTCTCAGGCCGAAAAAATCAATGCCGAGCTTCATGAAACTTTACAAACAAAAGAAAAAATGCTGTCGATCATTTCTCATGATTTGCGGAGCCCACTCAGTAGCATCGTACAGCTTACAGAGCTCATGCGACAAAATGCATCGGCAGAGTGGTATAGTATCGTCGATGAAATGAGCAAAGGAAGCCGTAATGCACTTGCGCTTCTTGACAATTTGGTAGACTGGGCTTCAAATGCAAAACCCAGCGAGGAAATAAAATTTGAGCGACTTAATCTCTATACGCTCATTCATAAAGAGGTCAACTTTATGAAATCCCAATTAAAAAGAAAAAACATTGATTTAGATCTTAAAATTTCCGCTTTTACAGCTTATGGCAATAAAGATTTTTTCCGATTCATCATCCGTAACTTATTGTACAATGCTTTGAAATTTACTGAAGATGGACAAATTAGGCTCTGGGTTGTAGATGAAAAAGAACACACAAAAATAACCATTATCGATACAGGTGTAGGCACAGACATCGATATCAATGAGCATTTAAAATTAGGTAAAAAAGTCAATAGTCAAAAAGGTACCAATGGCGAAATAGGAAGTGGTTTGGGTCTATCTGTAGTACATGAATTTGTAAGGAAGATGAAGGGAGAAATTGATTTTAAGAGCAAGAAAGGGACAGGTATGGAGGTGAATATTTATTTTCCTCATCGCAAAATTGATAGATAAAAATAGAAAAACAAAGCAGCCTCTTCTGTTTTCAAGCCATCGTGGGAAGCAATCTTTCTCCCTTTTGCATCTACTATATCTATACCCCTCATCTGTCCTATGAGCTTTCCATTGCCATCAAAGGCACTATTACCGCTGATTCTACCTCTTAAACGCCCGCTACGGTCATAAACATTGCCATTTTCATAAGTCCCTAGTTTGTTTCCTCTTCCATCAAATACGATACTTCCTTCCAAGTACCCCAACAACCGGCCCCCGGCATCAAAGACTCTTCCTGACTGAAAACGGCCAATTTGTTTTCCACCATCATCATACACATTTTGTGAAAATGCCGGTAAACCCAATACAGTGATGAATATAATTAATAAAAAGTAATATCTATAAGATGATCTCATGTGTGTCGCAATTCGTAAAACTTATATCTTAAAACTATTATTATACTTTAAGACTAGCAAAAATGAATCCTTGTTTAGTGTATTTGCCCGTTTTTTTTTTGGAAAAAGAGCTGATTAAAAACTTATTCTTAAAACAATAAAAATAATGGCTTTTTTTGAATAAACCATACAAGCACTTTTTGCATTGCTTACAATGTCTTACCTTCTACAAAAGAACAACTGAAAGCCAATAATAAAATTAGACTTATTCAAGAAAATTTAAGAGCAACACCTAATGTGTCAAAAGGGTTAAAATCTTAATGGAGGTTACAAATATTATTGATCAACAGTTTTATAAAACACTTATATATAGATTTTTATGAGTTAATTTCACCAGACAAAGCTTATTTTTAAGAAAATATAACTTTTCAAATATGTCGACAAAAAGTGTAAGAATTAATTAAGTTTTTTGCCTTCGATTTCCTATCTTGCTAACCTATTTCAAACAAATAATCAACTGATATCTTCGTCACAAAAACAAGCGAAATAGTCATAATTTTTGTGATTTTGATATCTATATCATACATGTTCTTTTCTTGAACAAAAGTGGTCGTGCTTTTGTACTGTATAAAGAAAGTTATTGTTAAACGAATTTTAAAAAATCAGAATTTATGAGCGAAGTAAAGTTGCATGAGCCCCTACTAGATGATAAGGATAATACGCGATTTGTTCTGTTTCCCATCAAGCATCACGACATATGGGAATTCTACAAAAAACAAGAGGCCAGCTTTTGGACAGCCGAAGAAATAGATCTTAGCCAAGACTTAAAAGATTGGGCCAACCTTACCGATAATGAAAAACACTTTGTGTCTCACGTTCTAGCATTTTTTGCAGCTTCTGACGGTATCGTCAATGAGAATCTTGCAGAAAACTTTGTGAATGATGTGACTTACACAGAGGCCAAATTCTTCTATGGGTTTCAGATTGCCATGGAAAATATCCATTCTGAGACTTATTCATTGCTCATAGATACCTACATTAAAGACCCAAAGAAAAAAGACGAGTTATTCAATGCCATTGAAACGATGGATTGTGTAACTAAGAAGGCTGATTGGGCTCTTAAATGGATCGAAAACGGATCTTTTGCTGAGCGTCTTATTGCATTTGCGGCAGTAGAAGGCATCTTTTTCTCAGGGTCTTTTTGCTCTATTTTCTGGTTGAAAAAAAGAGGCTTAATGCCTGGTTTGACTTTCTCTAATGAATTAATTTCTAGAGATGAGGGTTTACACTGTGACTTTGCATGTCACCTCTTCAACAATCACCTCAATAATAAATTGAGCACTGAGCGAATTACTGAAATCATAAGAGATGCAGTAGAAATCGAACAAGAATTTGTTTGTGATTCACTTCCAGTAAATCTTATTGGTATGAATGCAGACCTCATGTCACAATACATTGAGTTTGTAGCTGACAGACTTTTGGTAGAACTAAACTGCCCTAAAATTTATAACTCTAGCAACCCATTTGACTTCATGGAAATGATTTCTCTCCAAGGAAAAACAAACTTCTTTGAAAAAAGAGTAGCAGAGTATCAAAAAGCAGGTGTAATGAAGACAGAAGAGGACAACAGCCCTCGATTCAGCATGGACGAAGATTTTTAGATCCTCATCCCACAAAAAAACAGATAATAATAGCTTCAAATAATAAATTTTTGCCTCATGTATGTAGTTAAAAGAGACGGTAGAAGGGAATCCGTCAAATTCGACAAAATCACCGCCCGCATTGAAAATATGTGCGATGGCTTAGACACCCGTTACATCTCGCCAGTAGATATAGCGAAAAAAGTGATCGATGGTCTATATGATGGTGTAACTACAGTAGAACTTGATAATTTGGCAGCGGAAACCTCCGCATCAATGTCTACAAAACATCCTGACTATGCTCTTTTAGCCGCTAGAATTGCTGTTTCTAATTTACACAAAGTGACTAGCCAGTCGTTTTCTAATACGATGAAACGACTATACACCTACATCAACCCAAAGACAGATGAAAATGCTTCATTGATCTCGGCTGAAGTATATGGAATCATCAAAAAACATGCTGCAAGACTAGATGAGGCGGTCGACTACAGCAGAGACTTTAATTATGACTTCTTTGGCTTCAAAACCCTAGAGCGCTCTTACTTAATGAAGTTAGATGCTCAGATCGTAGAGCGACCACAGCATATGTTGATGAGAGTTGCGGTAGGTATTCACCACGACGATATCGACTCGGCTATCAAAACTTACAACTTGATGAGTGAGAAGTGGTTTACCCATGCTACACCAACACTCTTTAATGCAGGTACTCCAAAACCACAATTATCATCTTGCTTCCTTCTTACTATGAAAGAAGATAGCATCGATGGTATTTATGATACATTGAAGCAATGTGCTAAGATATCTCAATCTGCAGGTGGTATTGGACTAAGCATCCATAATGTGAGAGCTACTGGTTCTTACATCAAAGGTACTAATGGGGTATCTAATGGTATTGTGCCAATGCTTAGAAACTTCGATATGACTGCACGATATGTAGATCAAGGTGGTGGAAAAAGAAAAGGAAGCTTTGCTATTTATTTAGAGCCGTGGCATGCTGATATCTTCCAGTTTTTAGAGCTGAAGAAAAATCATGGTAAGGAAGAATTAAGAGCTAGAGACCTCTTTTATGCGCTATGGGTAAATGATTTATTCATGGAACGTGTAGAAAACAATGAAGAGTGGTCTCTTTTCTGTCCTCATGAAGCACCAGGATTAGCTGAAGTATATGGCGAAGAGTTTAGAAGGCTTTACACCAAATACGAGAATGAAGGCAGAGAAAGAAAAAGAATTAAAGCTCAAGATTTATGGTTTGAAGTCCTTGAATCTCAAATAGAAACAGGTACTCCTTATATGCTTTATAAAGATGCTTGTAACGAGAAGTCTAATCAGAAAAACCTAGGTACGATCAAATCTTCTAACCTATGTACTGAAATAGTAGAATACACAGCTCCTGATGAGGTAGCAGTATGTAATTTAGCGTCGCTTGCACTACCTAAATTCATCAATGACAAAGGTGTATTTGATCATCAAGCACTTTATGATATCACTTATACGGCGACCATCAACCTTAATAAAGTAATTGATGTCAATTACTACCCAGTACCTGAAGCTCGTAATAGCAATATGAGGCACCGCCCCATAGGATTGGGTGTTCAAGGGCTCGCAGATGTATTTATGAAGCTACGCATGCCATTCGACAGCGAAGATGCAAGAGGTTTGAATAGAGATATCTTTGAAACTATCTATTTCGCTGCCGTGACTGCATCAAAAGATCTTGCTATCAAGGAAGGTCCATATCAAACTTACGAAGGTTCACCTATGTCTGAAGGTAAGTTCCAGTTCGATATGTGGGGTGTAACACCAAGCAGTGGAAGGTGGAATTGGAATGAGCTAAAAGCAGAAGTGAAGCAACATGGTGTGAGAAACTCTCTCTTAGTAGCACCGATGCCGACAGCCTCCACTTCTCAGATTCTTGGAAATAATGAGTGTTTTGAGCCATATACTTCCAATATCTATACAAGAAGAACACTATCAGGTGAATTTGTAGTAGTCAATAAACACCTATTGAAAGACCTGATTGAATTGGGCTTGTGGGATGACGATATGAAGAACCGACTGATTGCAGCAAATGGATCAGTACAAGCAATTCCTGAGATACCTCAAAACCTTAAGGATATCTACCGCACAGTATGGGAAATCCCTCAAAAAGCCATCATCGAAATGGCAGCAGATAGAGGTGCCTATATAGACCAAAGCCAAAGCTTGAATGTTCACATGACCAACGTAAACTTCGGTAAGCTGACTTCTATGCATTTTTATGCCTGGAAAAAGGGCTTGAAAACGGGTATGTACTACCTCAGAACAAAAGCGGCATCTGATGCAATCAAATTTACTGTAGATAAACAAAAATCACAGCAACCACGATTGACAGAAGAACAGCAAAAGCAACAAGATATGGCTTGTTCACTAGACAACCCTGATGATTGCATTTCTTGTGGTAGCTAAAACCTTAAAAAAACCTGTGAGTACTATCACAGGTTTTTTTTTGACCATTGCCTTATCCTAAAATAGCCTTACACCAAAAGTAATGCTATGAAAGATAGCTTTACCTATTTAAAATGGTGAAACATGGGCCATTGCTGTTGGTATTTATAAAAATGCAAGTAAATAAAGGAATATCAAATTTTATTTGAATGATAGATAAAAGGGCCCAAATTGTTTAGGCCTAAAAATTATTTTCACCAATGCTAGGTAGAATAACTTCTTCTCTCAGCATAAATAATTATGCTTATCCGCATAACTACATCAGTAGATATAGATATACGCATTGAAAAGAAACAACTTGTTAATTTGTACCGTCCTTTCTGGGCTAACTCATGCTCTCTATTTCTCACAGGGCTTCACCCTGTGTTTTGCTATATAGCGCCTTCAGCGCTTTTAAAACATAGTGCTTCCTTTGAAATTTAAGATGCAAACAAGCGGATAAGCATATAATTAATGGATTTAGCTACAAAAAATTTTACGAACAAAATAAAAACATTAGACTCAAATCTATTAGAAGCTAAATACGGCCTCCACACCTCTCAAAAACAGAAAAACCTCACAGGCAAATGCCAATGCCTTGCAGTATTTCACCACTTGAATAACAGAAGCAAAACTTCTTTGTTAAATAGGAAGTATTCGGTTAATTTTGTGTAAAATTTAAACTCTCGATATGTACCAAGACAAGCAAATCTTCGACTTAATTGATTTAGAAAAAGAGCGTCAGCTCAAAGGAGTAGAACTCATTGCTTCTGAGAACTTTGCATCCGCTCAGGTGATGGCTGCGGCTGGCTCCGTACTCACCAACAAATATGCTGAAGGACTACCAGGTAAGCGCTACTATGGTGGTTGTGAGGTGGTAGACGAGATCGAAGACCTAGCACGTAATCGTGCCATGGAGCTTTTTGGTGCAGAATGGGTAAACGTACAACCTCACTCAGGTGCTCAAGCCAATGCGGCAGTAATGCTTGCGCTTCTTGAGCCTGGAGATAAGATATTAGGCTTCGATCTTTCACATGGAGGCCATTTAACCCACGGATCTCCTGTTAATTTTTCTGGTAAACTGTACCAACCATCCTTTTATGGGGTAGAAAAAGAAACTGGGCTTATCGATTGGGATAAGGTAGAGGCAAAAGCAAAAGCTGAAAAGCCTAAAATGTTGATCTGCGGTGCTTCGGCCTATTCGAGAGATTGGGATTATGAAAGACTTAGAGCTATTGCTGATGAGGTAGGGGCTTTCTTGTTGGCTGATATTTCTCATCCATCAGGATTGATCGCCAGAGGCTTGCTCAATGACCCACTAGAATATTGTCATGTAGTAACTACGACTACGCACAAAACCCTCAGAGGCCCCAGAGGTGGTATGATCATGATGCGCAAAGACTTCGAAAACCCACTAGGCAAGAAGACGCCTAAAGGAAGTTTGCGTATGATGAGCTCACTTCTTGACAGTGGTGTTTTTCCTGGTACCCAAGGCGGCCCACTTGAGCATATCATCGCAGCAAAAGCAGTAGCCTATGGCGAGGCAATGAGCGATGACTACATGCACTATATCATGCAAGTAAAGAAAAATGCCCATGCTATGGCTGAAGCATTTGTTGGCAAAGGCTATCAAATCATATCAGGTGGTACTGACAACCACTCAATGCTAATTGACCTTTCCAACAAAAACTTGACGGGTAAAAATGCCGAAGAGTCATTGGGCAAAGCAGATATAACCATCAATAAAAACATGGTACCCTTTGATGAACGATCTCCATTTGTAACTAGTGGTATGAGAATAGGAACGGCTGCTGTGACTACTAGAGGACTAGCTGAATCAGATATGTTAGAACTTGTAGACTTTATCGACGATGCGTTGCGCAATTTTGAAAATGAAAGCAAGCTCGCTGAAATTAAAAAGGCGGTCAATGAAAAAATGACGGCCTTCCCATTATTTCATAAATAGTAAAAAATCATGAAGAACCACCAGTTTATAAACTTATTGTCAAAACTGGTGGCCTTCTTCAAAAGTGCAGAGTTACCAATTAATCGTAAGGTAATCTTTAAAAATTTTTTAATCCATTTATAATAATCTAAAAGTGCAGGAGGAAGAACAAGAGGAGAAAGAGCTAGGCTTTCTTGATCATCTAGAAGAGCTAAGATGGCACCTAGTCCGTTCTCTCATTGCCATTGTGGTGTTTGCAGTGGTTGCTTTTGCGGGTAAATCTTTCTTTTTTGGAGAGCTAATTTTGGGCCCTTCAAGACTGGATTTTTGGACTTACAGAATGCTATGTAAACTTGGCGAGCTGCTCAATACTGCTGGCTTGCTATGCATTGAAGAGCTCCCTTTCATCATACAAAGTAGACAGATGACAGGGCAGTTTACCATGCACATTACTTCCTCAGTAGTGATTGGTATCATCATCGCTTTCCCGTATATCTTTTGGGAGGTTTGGCGATTCATTAGCCCTGGGCTCAACGCTACAGAAAGGAGCCTCTCTAGAGGAGCAGTGTTTTTTGTGAGTGTGCTTTTTGCATTTGGTGTGCTTTTCGGATATTACATCATATCCCCCTTATCGATCAATTTCCTTTCTAACTATCAGCTAGACCCAAGCATAAGCAACGAGTTTGACATTATTTCTTATGTGTCAACCATCACCATGTTGGTGCTTTCTTGTGCCATTATGTTCCAGCTACCTGTGGTAGTATTCTTCCTCACGAGGGCAGGTTTTGTTGGCCCCGAAACGCTCAAAACCTACTGGAGACATGCCTTTGTTGGAATCCTCTTACTATCTGCAATTCTTACTCCTCCCGACTTGGTGAGTCAACTGCTGATATCACTGCCGCTATTTCTACTTTATCGGTTTAGCATCGTAATTTCAAAGATGGTAGTGAAAAAGAAAGCCAAAGAGCTAAAAAGAATTCTTGACGAAAATAGTTAATTCTCTTTTTGCGAGAAATGAGGAAAGCATCTGAGTTTACCGCCCAAAGGACAATTACTTCAAAGAAAAGGCTGCAAATTATTTTGCGAGGAATGAGCAGTTAAGGATATCCTTGAGTAAATAAGAAAGAATGCTTTATGAAGCATTGCTTAATTGAGGCTAAAAGGAGTTAATAATTTTTCTTATGCTTGACCATCTATTTGTAAAAATCAAATAATGGATTTCTATTTACAATTATTCACTTTCAAAATAAGGAAGGTATGATCTACACTATGGCGAATTAAGGATAAAGTGAAGCGCTTAAAAGAGTGGCATTAAGAAGAGAAATAAAGGATTTACATGATGTAATTTTGACTTCCAAACGAAAACCAGTCAAAAAAATTTGATTTCGGCTCGATTTTAGCTTTATTTTTTCGTAGTCTTTTTTTAGAATATCAGAAAAGATTCTATATTGCGTTACTTAAATCAAACTTAGCCACCTAAAATAGCAATATGATATAGACATCTACGTTAACTAAGCGTACATACTCAATGTCTAATTTAGATTTGAATGACAGCCGTCTCGTAAAACTCTATCAAAATGGAGATGATGAGGCCTTCAGAGTCCTTGTAGAAAGACACAAAGACCGAATTTTTACGACCATTTATTTGATCGTAAAAGAAAAATATGTTGCAGAAGATTTATTGCAAGATACATTTATTAAAGCGGTAAAAACGATCAAAGAGGGTCGATACAATGAAGAAGGTAAATTTTTACCCTGGATTCTGCGTATTGCTCATAATTTAGCGATCGATCATTTTCGTAAAGGCAAGCGATATCCGACCATAGTAATGGATGATGGGGTAAACCTTATGGATAAGCTTAACTTTGTAGATCCGTCTATGGAAGATGATCATATCAAAAAAGAGATCAAGGTAAAGCTAAAGCAGTATATCAAAGATTTACCTAAAGCTCAAAAGCAAGTTTTGATCATGAGGCATTTTTTAGATATGAGCTTTCAAGAAATTGCCGACGCTACAAATGTAAGTATCAATACTGCCTTAGGCAGAATGAGATACGCACTTATTAATCTTCGCAAAAAAATGGAAAAAAACAGCGAAGTCTATGATAATAAGTTTTACCCATGATATACTCATCAAATATTTAAATGGTGAGCTTAATTCTTCGGATACAGCACAATTTGAGCATGAACTTTTAATCAATAAAAGTCTATCTAAGGAACTCAAAGAATTTGAAGATCTCATCGAAGAAATTAAAAACATTAGGTTGTCGCCCTCTAAAGTTGTAGTAAATCAAATTATTGATAGTGCATTAGAGCTCAATCGACAGAACCATTAGCATGAAGAAAAAAGAGCGATACGAAGCTTTTATAAATCACTTCAAGCAAGAACAGCCACAAGCAGAGACAGAGTTGCATTATAGCAACCCATATGAACTGCTTGTGGCTGTTATCTTAAGTGCGCAGTGTACCGACAAGAGGATTAATATGGTCACACCAGCCCTATTTGATCGCTTCCCCACCCCTGAGCTATTAGCGGCATCACACTTTGACGAGGTATTCCCCTATATTAAAAGTGTATCCTTTCCAAACAATAAAACCAAGCATCTACTCGGCATGGCTAAAATGCTAGTAGAAGACTTTGGGAGTGAAGTACCTGAATCGGTAACTGATCTTCAAAAAATGCCCGGAGTTGGTAGAAAAACAGCCAACGTAATCGCCTCTGTGATTTATCATCAGCCCGCTATGGCTGTAGATACACACGTTTTTCGTGTGTCGAGAAGACTCGGGCTTGCCACACTAACCGCTAAAACTCCGCTGGAGGTAGAAAAGCAATTGATGCGTCATATACCATCCGAATATGTACATATCGCACATCATTGGCTTATTCTTCATGGGAGGTACGTATGCACCGCTAGGAGCCCGAAATGTGAGGAGTGTAAAATATCTCACATTTGTAGAACCTTTGAAAAGGAGCAGAGAAAAAAGGAAAATAAGTCGCTATGATGAATGATCTTTTATATTTCATTCCTTCCAGCTACGAGGGTATCTTCTTATTAATATTTGGTGCATTAATCGTGTATCTCGTATTGAGGCTTTTTTGGTGGGCGCTATATCTAGGTGACAAAAGTGCTGATAAAAGAAGCTACACGCTCACAAAGCGCCATATCAATAAATCGCTTTATGTATTTTCCTTTTTAGTCTTCTTACTGCTTGAGCAATATTTCTTACAGCTTTATCGCTATGAGCTAATTGACAGAGCTGGGCTGCTTTTTCGTATTGTACTCATTTTAAACCTTACTTGGCTTACTATTGGCTTGCTAAATATCATACAAGGCAATTTGTACCACTACTACAACATTGATTTTACTGAAAATCTCAAACAACGCAAGGTAGTCACACAGATACAGTTTTTGAAGCGCCTTTTAGTGATCATCGTGGTCATTATTGCCTTTTCGCTCATCATGATGCAATTCGAGGAAGGACATAGAATAGGTAATACTATCATTTCCTCAGCGGGAGTGTTGAGCTTGGTGGTAGGATTTGCCGCTCAAAAGAGTATTGCTAATCTATTGGCGGGCTTTCAAATAGCCTTTACTCAGCCCATTAGAATAGATGATGTGGTGATTGTTGAAGGAGAATGGGGTAAAATTGAAGAAATTAATTTAACCTATGTCGTAGTGCAAGTCTGGGATTTGAGAAGACTGGTTTTACCCATTACCTATTTTGTGGACAAACCCTTTCAAAACTGGACCAGAAAATCTGCAGACCTTTTAGGATCTGTATTTATTTATGTTGACTTTTCTCTTCCGGTAAGCGAGCTTAGAACTTATTACCTAGACATCATTAAAAAAGAGCCATGGTGGGACGGAAAGGTAGCCGCAGTACAAGTAACGAATGCAACTGAAAAGACGCAAGAAATCAGAATTTTAATGAGCGCAGGCTCTGCGCCTGAAGCCTTTGATTTGAGGTGTATCGTTAGAGAAAAGCTCATAGCGTACGTAAGAACCCATCACCCAAAAAGCTTCCCGACCCTTCGCTTCGCAGACACAAAAATCCCTTCACAGTAGTTTTTTGACGTTTGATCAAAGCTTTCTACTACATCTCGGCAAAATTATCCTCACAAACGATAAACGGGTAATCATAGAACCGTTGGATATTTTGATTGATCACTATAAATGTAAGCCAGGAATAATGATGAGTAAAACCTACTATTTTATTTGAATAAAAGCTTCATTCCAAACAAAGAACCTCGTTTATAGCTTCTAATAATAAGGTGAAAATGGATTACACCGAAAACTTTTTATGTATCAAAATGAAGAAGTAAAAAATTATGTTGGAAAGAAGCCACAGGTTTATCCTTCGTTAGTGATACACAAATACGAAAAGTATACTTTTCATTGTAATAAATTCTAATCCATTCTAAAAGTAATGGCGGTGAGCTAAATGAATATTTGGTGATCTTAAAGGCAATAAATTTTTAATAGGTACAGAAATGAAAAAGAGAGCAATCGTTTGGTTTAGGAATGATCTAAGAGTAGAAGATAACGAAACTTTATATCGTGCCATAAAGCATCATGATGAAATCATCCCTATCTATATATTTAATAATGAACATTTTAGAAGTCATGACCTAGGGTTTAAAAAAACAGGCTCATTGAGAGTCCAGTTTTTGTTAGAATCATTATCGGACTTAAAACAAAGCCTATCAGATATCGGCGGTAATCTATTTATACATCAAGGACAGCCAGAAAAAATTATATTAGAGTTTGCACAGAAGTATGATGCACAAATGGTATATGTCTCTAAAGAAGTAGGAACTGAAGAGCAAAAAGAAAGTGCAGCAGTTGAAAAAGCGCTCTTGAAAAACAGCATTGCCTACGAAGAGGTCTGGCAAAAGACCCTTTACCATGAAGAGGATATACCTTGGCCTATCAATCGATTACCAGACATATTCACCCAATTCCGAAAGGAGACAGAAAAGCTGGTTGAGATAAGACCTACCTACCCTAGCCCAAATCACATTAGCGTGCCTAAAGAGCTAGAAGCGAATGCATTGCCTACAATAAGTGATTTAGGTTATGAAAAAAGAGAACAAGATCCGCGCACAGCAATTCGTTTTATTGGTGGTGAGCGGGCCGGAAAAGCACGCCTACACGAATACCTCTGGGACAAGAACCTTTTGAAAGATTATAAAAACACGAGAAACGGTTTGATCGGTGCCGACTACAGTAGCAAACTATCCGCATGGTTGGCTGTAGGAGCTTTATCGCCACGCACAGTGTATGAGGAGGTTAAAAAGTATGAAAAAGAACGCGTTAAGAATAGTTCTACCTACTGGTTAATTTTTGAATTGATATGGAGGGATTACTTTACTTTCGTAGCAAAACGATATGGCGCTAAAATATTCCGAATTGGAGGCATAAAAAACGACCCCATGAAGCTAAGTAAACACCAAAAATACTTTGACAAGTGGAAAGATGGAGAAACAGGGGTTCCTTTCATAGATGCAAATATGAGAGAGCTGAAGCTAACTGGCTTTATGAGTAATAGAGGTCGGCAAAATGTAGCTAGCTTTTTAGTGAAAGACTTAAAAATTGATTGGACCTGGGGAGCTGCATGGTTTGAACACTGCTTAGTAGATTACGATGTTGCAAGTAATTGGGGTAATTGGAATTATGTAGCGGGTGTAGGTAATGACCCTCGAGAAAATCGATATTTCAATATAATTTCTCAAGCTGATCGATATGACCCTAATGGTGACTATGTAAGGCTGTGGTTAGAAGAATTGTCTGAGATTGACGGTAAAGCCGTCCACTGTCCTGGGGTAAGAACTAATGGACAAATTCCTATAACTTTAGGCGTTGACTATCCGAATGCATTGGTAAACTTTAAAAAATGGATTTAACTAACTCGGAAGAGCTTTGAAAAAAGTAGAAGTGTAATTAAAAAAACTATTTAACTGAAGTCTATTTCCCCCTACACAGCACTAAAATTACTTTTCATTTTTACCTTCATTAGTGAGTCGAATGATCAGACTGATCATGGCTCCGACAATGGAAGTTAGAGGTAACAATACAGATAATATTGGAAACTCGATGCTAGTGATTTTTTCGTCAAGCGTAATACCAAGCCATGCTGACAAAGATAATATAGCGGCAAAGCTAAATGCTATGCCGCTATATTTTGCGTAGTCGTTAAACTGCTTTAAATTCTTTTTGCTTTTGTGATCCTGCACCTTTGTCTGATCCTAGAACTTTAGATTGATTGTTTAATTTTATTTCTTTCACCGTCTCGCCCATTTTACAAGTTCCATCGAAGCTAGCGCCTGACTCTATGATGAGTTTTTGAGTAACGATATCACCGTAAATTTTTGCTGAAGGCTTTAAAACTAGAAGTTCAGTGGTTTGGATAGTGCCCTTTAACTCACCAGATATCTCTGCGTTTTGAGCATGAATGTTGCCTTCTACCTGCGATGATTGTCCAAGTACAACTTTAGACTTACTTTTAATATCACCAAATACTTTACCTTCTACCCTTAAGTTACCAAAGGTTTCGATATTACCTTCAAAATAGGTTCCCTTACCTATAATGTTGCTGGAGTTGCTTAATTCCTCTTCCACTTTTTTTTCTTGCTTATTGAACATGATATGGGATAATTAAAAAGTTATAAATTCTTCTGGATTAATTGCTTTACCATTGTACCAAATTTCAAAATGAAGATGCTGGCCAGTTGTCATTTCACCCGAGTTACCAATGATACTAATTACTTCACCCGCACTTACATAATCACCTTGGCTTTTAAGTAAAGCAGAATTATGTTTATACACCGAAACTAAATTGGCTCGGTGTTGTACGGCAATTACATAGCCGTCTTTTATCGTCCACGCAGCAAACAAAACAGTGCCTTCAGCAATGCTTTTTACTGGCTCATTATCTTTAGCAACGATATCAACGCCATAATGATCGATTTTCAAGTTAAAAGGCGAGGAGACGATGCCCGATATTGGCGAAAACAAATACAGATCCTGTAAATTTTCTGACCCAAAGTCTACATTCCTACGGGAATTAAGATTGTTAAGTTCAAATCCACTCTGCTCGAAGTTTTGCCTGAATACCGAATCTGCAACTCGAGTATTCATGAATTCTGTCTCCCTATTAAGGTCGTTTATTCTTCCTTCTACCGATGTATCTTGATCCCTTTGAGAAGTTATATCATAATAAACTTCTCTATCACCCCTTAAAATGCTTTGAAAATTGTCAATGAACTGAGTTTTTCTATTTACTTCATTTTCTAAAGAATCTATAGCCATGGTAAGAGCTATGAGTTTACGATTAGATTCTAGCTCTGCTTGTCGCGGATTAAACCACTGCGCCAAAAAAGTATGAGTGGCATACATGCTTAAAGCAAAAAATAGAATAAAAACCCCAACAATAATAAGTATTACTTTAGCGTATGTAAAGTTATATGTAGTTTTTTCGGCGAAGCTTTCTTCATCACGAACTACTAGTACATATCTACTGTTAAGCCAATTTGTAAGCGTTTTTCTATTTCTCAAATGAACAGTATGATTTGGCGATTTTGAATCTTATGAATTATTAATAAGCAAATTAACCCAAATTTAGTATTTTGCGATAACTTTTAAGCTGAATTCTATAAAAAAATTGAACGTGCTCAGGCCATACTTTATTTTATTTTTTTTATCCACTTTCGTTTTGCTAGTGTTATTAAGTTGTGCCCCAGAGCGTAAAAACATCTTTAGCAAAGCATATCATAATACTACCGCTCACTATAATGCTTACTGGATTGCCAATGAACACCTCAAGCAAATAGACATTAGGCTCAGAGAAATGGATGAGCCTAATTATTTTAAGGTGCTCAATGTTTATCCTCCAATAGATACTGTGCGTGCAAAAAACATAGAAGAAGAACTGGATGATGCCATTAAGAAGGCCTCTATCGCGATACAAAGACATCCAGGAAGTGATTGGGAAGATGATTCATATATTTTGGTAGGAAGGGCTAGATATTATTGGGCTGACTATGCTAATGCCATAGAAACATTTAAATATGTCAATGTAAACAGCGATGACGATGACGTGAGACATGAAGCGTTAATTTGGTTAATGCGCACATTCATCGACTATGATGAATTTCAAAATGCGATTGCGGTGTCAGACTATTTGAAAAGAGAAGATCTGAATCGTAAAAACACCCGCAATTGGTTAATGACCAAAGCTCATCTACATCAACAACGTGATGAAATGCGAGAAATGGTCAGAAACCTTTATTTAGCGGCACCCTATATGCGGCGTATGGAAGGTAAAGAGCGCTATTTTTACATCTTAGGACAGGCTTTCGAAGAATTAGGATATGAGAAGGAGGCACTAAAACACTATAAAAAAGCCAAACGAGTAGCCAAAGATTATGAATTAGCCTTTAATGCCAAGGTCAACATGGCTAAGGTGTCTCCTATTGCAAGCAAAAAGGACTTAGATCGTATCCGTACTTTCCTTGACAAAATGCTAAAAGATGAAAAAAATAAAGAATATGTTGATAAGGTGTATTACGAAAAAGCGCAAGTCGAAGAAAAACATGGGGATTTAAAAGACGCCCTGAAATACTATAAATTATCCGCACAAAAAAGCACAAAAAACACTCGATTAAAATCTTATGCCTATCTGCGCGTAGGTGAAATTTACTATGACTCTTTGCGGGAATTTGAAAACGCACAATTATACTACGATAGCACTATCACGGTTTACGATAAAGAAGAAGAAAACTACGCCTTTGTAAAAGCGAGACAGGAGATTTTGGCCGAATTCGTACAAAAGCTTAAGATCGTTGCAAAAAATGATAGTTTGCTGCGCCTGTCAGCAATGGATAGCACCCAATTGACTGAATTTCTCTATGCTACCGCCGACGAACAGATATCTCTTGAAATTGCGACAGAGCAGGAGCAAGCCAAAATGCAACGAAGGCAAGCGAGCAGAAGCGGATCGATGACAGGAGGGGCGGATATCAACTTCAATGCCTTAGGTGGGGCGGATGGTGGTCGATGGTATTTCTACAACCCATCAGCCTCAGGAAGAGGAATGACAGACTTTAAAGCTACCTGGGGAAACCGTGCTAATGAGGATAATTGGAGGTTAGCGAGAAAATCAGCAAAAGGTAAGGACGTAGATGAATCAAAAGTGGAAGAAATGATGCAAGAAGAGATCGTACTCACTAAAGAGGAACGTGTAGCTCAGCGACTTGAAGATCTAATTGCCACAGTACCAAGCTCAGAGTCAGAAGTTGCTCAACTCAAAAAAGAAGTGGAGGACGCAACACACCGACTGGGTAATATCTACCATTTTAACCTCTTTGAACCAGAAAATGCTATTAGCTCATTTGAAAAAGTTATTTCAGAATACCCCAAAAGTGAACACCGCAACGAGGCGGCTTATTTGCTTTACATCATCTATCGCAGACAAGGAAATGCCGAAATGGCCGCTTTTTATGAAAAACTAGTCAAGTCTGAGTTTCCCAACAGCCTATTCGCTAAATTAATTGACAATCCAAACTATGAAGAAGAGACTGACAAAATCACCGCAGAAGTAAAAAAAGAATATGCGATTGCTTATCGGTATTATAAAGCAGAAGATTTCGAAGCTGCCATGAAGGAGGTAAAAAGGATACAACGAGAGTATCCTGAAAATGACTATTCGGATAATCTACGCTTACTAGAAATTATGCTAGTAGGACATATGGAAAGTAGGTTTAATTATCAATTTGCTCTTCAAGAGTTTGAAAAAGAATATCCTGAAAGCGATGTGCTTTCTTATGCAAAACTTTTACGGTCAGGCATTGAATCATTAGAAGAGAAAAAGAAAAGTAATATTCAGTTTGTCGAGTATTTGGATCAGAAGCACTATGCAGTCTTACTATACAAAACCGAAGATAAAAGCTACCGAAACCTGGTAAGTGATATCGACGACTTCAATGCACAAGCATATCAAAAAAAGCGACTTAAATCGGGTAGGCTTACTTTTGACGAACAGTATACAGTTGTAATCATAGATGATTTTGCCACAAAGGAAGAAGCCATTGCCTATCATAGGTTACTCAACTCAGAAAGCTCACCATTAAACAACTATAAGCGAGAAAATTTTTATAGTTTTGTGATTTCAAATGATAATTGGCAAATCTTTTACAGAAGCAAACTGATACCGCCATACACCAAGTTTTTTAATAAGCATTATATAGATAAATATGCAAGCAACTAAATCATCCCGAATCATTGGCATAATGTCCAAAGTGATTAAAATACTTTGGGTGCTTTTTTTCGCCCTCTTGATCGGTTTGCCCCTGTTTTTTTATTCAGTAAAAATCAACTTCCTCAACTTATATGGTGATCTTCCTAGCATCAAGTCTTTAGAAAACCCGAAGAGCGATGTTTCGAGCGAACTATACTCCATCGATGGCCAGTCTTTAGGTAAATATTTTCGCGAAAACCGCTCACTCGTGGATTATGATGAAATATCACCTAATGTGATCAATGCACTAATCGCTACTGAAGATTACCGCTTCGAGCGACATAGCGGCCTTGATCTTCGTGGTTTAATGAGGGTAGGTGTCTTCACCTTGCTTCTCCGCCAAGACTCTAAAGGCGGTGGATCTACCATTACCCAACAGCTTGCAAAAAACCTATTTAAAACAAGATCTACTAGTAAAGGCCACCTTTCAGGAGTGCCTGGACTTGGTATGGTGATCGTAAAAGTCAAGGAATGGCTCGTAGCAATCTACTTAGAAACCAACTATACCAAGCGAGAAATCATAACCATGTACCTCAACACGGTTGACTTTGGATCAAACAGCTTTGGAATAAAGGTGGCCGCTCAAACCTTCTTCAATAAGGAACCTTCAGACCTCAATCTTCAGGAGGCTGCAACACTAGTAGGATTGTTGAAGGCACCTACTAGGTATAGCCCTGTTTCAAATCCTGAAAACTCTACCTATAGAAGAAATACGGTGCTTGCTCAGATGAGTAAGTACGGCTTCATCTCTCCACAAGTACAAGACTCTATTGCCAATGAAGAGATGGTGGTTCAGTTTAAAGTTGAAAACCATAATCAAGGACTAGCCACCTATTTTCGCTCTGTCATCCGATCATTCCTGATTAGCTGGACGCGTGAAAATGGGTACGACCTTTTCGAAGATGGACTTAAAATATACACCACCATCGACAGCAGAATGCAGCAATACGCCGAAGATGCAGTAGCTGCACACATGGCGAAATTGCAAAAAATATTCGATGATCACTGGAAAGGCAGAAACCCATGGATCGACGCTGATGGTGCTGAACTGAAGGGATTCATAGAGTCCGTGTCTAAATCCTCTGAGCACTATCGCCGATACCGCGACAAGTATGGCCAAGGCCACGACTCAATCGACATATTGATGAACACCCCCAAGAAAATGAGATTATTTAGTTGGGACGGTGAAGTCGATAGCCTAATTAGTCCTATGGATAGTATTCGCTATTATAAGCGCTTTTTGCATACTGGATTCATGGCAATGGATCCTAACAATGGACACATTAAAGCATGGGTAGGTGGTATCAACCATAAGTACTTCAAATATGACCATGTGAAGCAAGGTAAGCGTCAGCCTGGTTCTACCTTTAAGCCTATCGTTTACGCTACTGCCATCGAAAGCGGTTACTCACCTTGCTATGAGGTAAGAGATGTTCCCGTAACCTTTCAGGTAGTGGGTGATCCACCAACCTGGACACCAAAAAATGCTAGTGGTCAATTCAGTGAAGAGATGCTCACCATCAGACAAGCAATGGCACGATCGGTCAACAGTGTGACTGCATTCCTTATGCAAAAGGTATCACCACAAGCTGTAGTCAACATGGCTCAGAGGCTCGGTATCAAAAGTCCACTTGAGGCGGTGCCTGCATTGAGCTTGGGCTCAAGTGATGTGTCTATCTATGAACTTACAGGAGCGTATAGCACTTTTGTAAACGAAGGTACTTGGACAGAACCCTTCTTCATTACTAGAATAGAAGACAAAAATGGGGTTGTTTTACAAGAGTTTGTCCCTAATACCATCGAAGCACTCAATGAAGAAACTGCCTACTTGATGCTTCACATGCTCAAAGGCGCCACAGAGGAAAGAGGCGGAACCGCCCTTGGCTTAAGTCCTGAACTGCGCATGGACAATGAAATAGGTGCTAAGACAGGTACCACTTCCAATTACTCTGACGGTTGGTTTGTTGGAGTCACCAAAGATCTGGTCGCTGGAGTTTGGGTAGGTGGCGATAACCGATCCATCCGCTTTAGAAACATGGCGCTCGGCCAAGGTGCACGTACGGCAATGCCAATTTGGGAGCAATTCATGTTAAAAGTATATAAAGATGAGGCCTTAGGATACGAAAAAGGCCCCTTCAAAAAGCCCAATAGAAGACTAAGCGTAGAAATAGACTGCGATAAAGTAAAAGGACTGGACTTTTTATATGACCAAGATGATGAAATGCTAAACCTCGACTCTCTAAGAGAGGAGCGCAGAGACATCAGGCGAGACGAAATCATGTAACCCCCCTCTTACACAAGACCTTTTTAAGATCCCCTCAATTATTTTGTGGGGATTTTTTTTAACCATTCCTTCAACTTTAAGTTCATATCCTATGTCATTCAGATAGGGTATTTTTTATTTTAGTTGGGATGAGAACGCACATCAACCCGCTTGATAAAAATTAGGCTGCTTGCACCCTCTAAACGAACTCATTTCGAAAGCTAATTTTTGAAACTCAATCGATATGTCCAAATCGCTACGCTTAGTTTTAGGAGATCAACTCAATTATCATCATTCATGGCTCGACGAGCCAGCTGATTCCAATATATTCATTATGATGGAAATCAAGCCTGAAGCCACCTACGTAAAGCATCACATTCAGAAGCTAATCGGTTTCTTTGCAGCCATGCGTAGCTATCATGACCATTTGGAAAATAAAGGCTTTAAAGTCATTTACTATCAGCTCAGCGACACTTCAAATGCTCATTCCTTCGAGAAAAACATCCAAAAAGCCATTGAAGAAGGCGATTTTGATCATTTTTATTATCAAGAGCCAGACGAGTATCGCCTCGACGAAGAGCTGAAAGCGCTTACAAAGCGTCTCAGCATCCCCAGCGAATGCTGTAGTAGCGAGCATTTTCTTACTGACAGAGGAGACCTTGAAAAGTTTTTTAAGGGTAAAAAGACCTATCTGATGGAGTCCTTTTACCGAGACATGAGAAAAAAGTTCGATGTTCTTATGAATGGCACTCAACCTGAAGGTGAAAAATGGAACTACGACCATGAAAACAGAAAGAAACTACCCAAAGGGCATGAGGTAAAAGATGCTAACCTGAACTTTACCAACCTCACCGATATAGAAGGGGAAATTAACAAGATGGGCATAAGCTCTATTGGCAGCGTTGCCGCATCGCGTTTTATATGGCCCGTAAGCAGAAGAAAAGCACTTAATGTACTAGAGTACTTCCTAGATGAGCTTTTCGAAAACTACGGTAAGTACCAAGATGCTATGGATACCGAGCATAAGTTTATCTATCACTCTCGAATATCTTTTGCCCTCAATACTAAAATGCTACACCCGCTCGAAGTGATCCAAGCGGCCGAAAAAAAATGGAAAGAAAGTGATGATGCCCTTGAACTATCAGCAGTTGAAGGCTTCATCCGGCAGATTCTTGGATGGAGAGAATATATGCGTGGTGTGTATTGGGCTAAAATGCCTCAATACAGCGAAGAAAACTTCTTCAAGCACGAACGAAAACTACCTGCCATGTACTGGACAGGTGAAACCAAAATGAACTGCCTCAAGCATGCGATCAGTCAGTCGCTATCCGATGCTTATGCTCACCACATACAGCGGCTCATGATCACCGGTAATTTTGCACTCTTAATGCATACCCATCCCGATGAGGTGGACGAGTGGTATTTGGGTATTTATATCGATGCGATCGAATGGGTAGAAATTACCAATACCCGAGGCATGAGTCAGTGGGCTGATGGAGGACTATTAGCTACCAAGCCTTATATTTCTTCCGCCAATTACATTCACAAAATGAGCAACTATTGTACATCTTGTCATTACGACAAGGCTAAAAAGTATGGTGACAAAGCCTGTCCTTTCAATAGTTTATACTGGTACTTCTTCGAGACACATCGAGATAAGCTCAAAAAAAACGCTCGCGTAGCTATGATGTACAATACCCTCGACCGCATGAAGCCCGATGAGAAAGAAAAAATATTCAAGCAAGCAGAGGCCTATTTAGATAAGAGAGATGAGTTATGATGATCCAATGTTTGCAGCAGGGTTGAGGATAGGTGACTAAAGACTAGGGACGAGGGACTAGGATTTAGAGGTGAGATTGGTGGCGATCATGCAGAGATCATGCCGTGGTAAATCAATAGTGACCCGGTGGTAATGCTATAGTCAAGGCATGGCTAAAAAGCTTTAAGGATCTATTTAGGATTTCTGAACCCGATGGGATCATACGTTTATAGCAGAAAAACCTACAAACTGTTGCCGACACCGAAGGTGGTCGCACATTTCTTTTTGGCAAATATGAAATTGAAAGATAGAGATT
>JAFIEW010000130.1 GCA_020832375.1 Cyclobacteriaceae bacterium | reverse complement strand
TTGCACTTCAAATTTAAAAAATCAACAACCTTTACACACTTTTTAGGACAGTATCCAAGAACAAGCCAAAGAGAGATGAAAACTGCATTTTTTCAAGATTGGTTAAATAAGAAAAGTGTAAGAAATCAGGGTAATTTAAGTGATTACCATAACTATTAAATGGATTAAGTAAATTTGAGAGCATTTTTCATGAGAGGCCTATTTAAATATCTTCAGGATCAGAAACAAAAAGACGCTGTTGAAATTGATATCTAAAATAACCCGTAGTGATGCGGATAGGCATCTAAATTTATAATCAAACAGTGTAAAATAGTGCTCAATATTTAAACTGTTTGTGAGCTCATCCTAAAGTTTTCCATGAAAATACTGATATACACCACCAATTAAGTCATCTAAATTGCAATAAATATATATTAGTAAATAAACCTGTAAAAGACTATATTTAGCTTGTAATCCACTAAAAGGTAAAATAAGGATTAGACAAAAATACCATTTGATGACAAATTAAAGCCACCTAATTGATATATGCAATACGCTAGGTTAAGATCAAAACTAGCATGAATAGCTTTTTAATAATACTTTGACAAAAGCTAAAATATAATTATCAATACTTTAGCTTCTAATTAGCATATTCTATTTTAAATAGAATATAAGAAGCACAGATATAAAAATTAAAAACTACTATCTAGGAACAATGGATATCCCCTCAAG
The DNA here is from genome assembly GCA_020832375.1 of Cyclobacteriaceae bacterium. Classification (GTDB taxonomy): domain Bacteria; phylum Bacteroidota; class Bacteroidia; order Cytophagales; family Cyclobacteriaceae; genus JAFIEW01. The sequence goes on along the minus strand of JAFIEW010000130.1, from coordinate 10,157 downwards.
TACATTTTTGACCTTGATCATTCTATTACTTATAGGGGTGATATACTTGTATATAATCAATAGTAAGTTAGAGAGTCTTCATAAGCTAAAAGAAAATCAAATAATTGATGCTAACCTAAAAGTAAAAACACTGAATGAACACTTAGAAGAGGCAAAAAAAGAGCTAAACCTAAAGACAAAAGAATTAAAAATCATAAAACAACTTCAGGATCACAAAATAAATGTAAAAACGGAGGAGCTTCGCAAGGCAAATAAAAGCTTAAGTACTTTTTTATACCGCTCGTCTCATGATATTATGGGACCAACTGCAACATTAAAAGGAATAGTAAACATCGCCAAGATAGATATAAAGGATGAGGTGAGCCTCGACTACTTCAGTAAAATAGAAAATATTCTCATACAACTCGAAAGAATCATTCAATCGGTAAATGCAGAATTTGAAATCAACAACAAAGAATTAGACTTAAGTTCATTCTCACTTTATGATGCAACTGAAGACCATTTGAAAAAATATGATACTGAAATAGCAAGAGGGTTTAATATCATAATTGATATTCCCAGAGAAATAGTCTTAACCACAGATCGATATCTTTTTGATTTGATATTACGGGAAGTCATCAATAATGCGATTCAGTATCAAATGAAAGAAAAAACCTCTGATATAGACCTAAAAATATCAGGATATCAAATATCAAAAGAGTACGTTCATATTAAGTTTTCAGACAATGGAATAGGGATAGCCGATGATAGACAAAAAGGAGTATTTGACATGTTTAAAAGAGCCACAGAAAAGTCAAAAGGAAGTGGTTTGGGCCTATATTTGGTAAAAGGAGCACTTAAAAGGTTAAATGGAAAAGTAAAGCTGGGCGTAGAGTCTGGGTTTAAAACTTGTTTCGAAATAAAGATCCCTAACCGCTCATAAACTGATAAGTCACTTTAAAAAATCATGAGTCTAGAATTAAAAAAACCTTCTTATATTCAATTATCGATCCATAGAGCGCGACTTTAGGACATTAAAGAGATTAAGCATCATCAATTGATATAACCTAAAGCTATAAAGCAGAAGAGTCATAAAATATTGGCCATAAACATAGACCGCCAAGTATTTTATAAATGAAGCGTTTTATTATTAATTAAAGCATTATTATATATATAGAATTTATTCGGTCATAAATCATGAACTACAAACAGATGAAGGCAGTATTAATAGATGATGAACGACTTGCTCGAAAGGAACTGCGCAAGCTTCTAAAAGATTATGAAGAGATAGAAATAATAGATGAAGCTGTCAATGTAGATGACGCAAAGGAAAAAATAAATAAACATCAACCTGATTTAATTTTCCTAGATATCCAAATGCCTGGCAAAACAGGATTTGACTTACTCAGCGAGCTCGAGAGTGTTCCAAAAGTTATATTCGTTACGGCCTACGATGAATATGCATTGAAGGCTTTTGAAGTAAATGCTCTTGACTATTTACTTAAACCAATACAGCCAGAGCGATTAAAAGAAACCATATCTAAGCTATTTGAAGAAGGCAACAAAAACAATCAATCCCAATCGGCTGAAGCATCTACAAGCAGTAAAAATATTTCAATAGGAAGCCAAACGCTTACAGGTAACGATCGTGTATTCGTAAAAGATGGTGATAAATGTTGGTTTGTGTATCTTAAAGATGTACGTCTCTTTGAATCTGATGGGAATTACGTAAAAGTATATTTTGAGAACAATAAACCAATGATTCACAAATCCTTAAATGCCTTAGATGAACGACTTGACGACCGTACCTTTTTTAGAGCGAGCCGCAAGCATATTATTAATCTAAATTGGGTAGAGTCAATTGAAACCTGGTTCAATGGCGGGCTAATGGTCAAGCTTAAAGGTAATGAACAAGTCGAAGTATCTAGACGTCAAGCGAGTCGATTTAAAGAAATGATGAGTTTGTAATCAAAAGATTACAACCACAAGATATATGAGTCAATAAGAATACAATAAAAAATGGATGATATTGCTCATCCATTTTTTTATTTTTTGGTATGCTGGCGATAATGAGAAATGTATGCTTTGGCAACAAATGCAAGAGGAATCAACCATACGAGCTCATTCATAAGGATATGAAACACCAATTTTTTATTGAATTCTCCCCCACCTAATACCACTATCGAATAAGCCAAACCAGCAAATTTTGACATAAAGCCAGCAATAGGCACAAACCAGTACTTCAATGGCTTTATCGCCGCTAAAAAATATAATACCCCAAAAATAACAACCCCTATCCCCTGGTATTTTACCAATATAGGTGTGGCCTGTTCTGTTTGAGACGCCCACCTATAAAAAGCATCTGGAAACCAATATATAAATAATCCCCAAGCGATATTATAAAAACTCTTTATCAATAGAAAACCACGCATCCACTGACCGATGATCAAATTTGATGCCTCATGCGACTCATGACTATACTTAGCCTCCTTATTTTTCTTTTTTGCCATTTGTTCTAGCTAAATTTTAAATATCTTTTGTTATCAGATCAAAGGCCGTAAAATAAACTAATTGTTAATCCAATAGAATAGAATTGAGCGTCAATTGGATAATCTGCATTTGAGGTCAAAGAAGGGAAAAGATTATATTGCATATTAGCCTCTATATTATAAAATGCTCTACGACTCAGTTGCTGCTCAATTCCTAGTCCAGCTCTAAGCGCGACATTAGATCTTCTAAACCCTTCATCGTCTAGCGTACTCCCACTACTTCGACCTCTTACATTATCTTGAAAGGCCTCAGGTGTTTCATCGGATATAAAGCTTACAGAATAATCTCGTGCGATCAGATGTCTGTATACAGCTCCGAAAGTAAAATAGCCCCTTTTAATACCTTCAGCACTAAAATAGATATTTGCAAAGACGGGTAAATCAATAAACTCATAAAAATGCCTTGTATCAACAGGATCAACCTCTGTCATATCTTGCGGGAATCCTGGAGGTAAATCCATAGGATAGGTGAAATAATAATCTGACAATGCAAAGCTTTGAGACGAATAATTTATGCCCATTCCGATTTTCCAAAAATAACCCAACTCATATCTCGCTAAAATACCAGCCTCCCAACCAAATGAAAAGTCGGTAATACTTTGTGGATCTACTGATTGGTCATTGACAAAAGAGAGTGCTAAATCACCAGTAAGACCCAACTCAAAAGGAAAATCTTGAGCATATAATTTATTAAATCCTGTAAGGCTGATAAGCAAAATGAATAGTGGGATATAGATTCTAATCATGGATTATAGGAATAAGTGTTTGATGGATAACAACTGTTTAAGAAAGGTATTCAGCTTTAGAAATTAGAGCTAAAACATCATAGGTCTTCAAGAAATGATAATATGATACGATTTGATTCATCAAATTTCTCGATGAATCCCATGTGTCCAGCATCTTTCAACATATGAAATCTTAAATATTGCTTATTTAAACGTTGATGTGCCAAGCTGGTTTTAGCTGGAACGGCGGTATCCTGATCACCCGCTATCATTAGAATAGGTTTTTCCAAATCTGCAAATATATTCTCCTTACTTTCTCTGTCCCTCATTATTTTAGAATAATGAATAAGAATTTCTTCCTCTAATTTTCGTGCCTCAGAAACCAAGAAATCAATGTACGGCTGATTACCCTTACGGTTTTTATGGTAAAATAATAGAGGAACAAAAGAATCTATAAACTTAGGAACTCCTTGTTTATCAATAAATTCTATTGTCTTATTTCTACCTTCTTTGCGCTCTTCAGTATCTTCATATACATGAGAATGCAAAAATATGAGGGCTTGTGACAAATTGGGACACTTTTCTTCTAAAGCCATCATAACATAACCACCCAAAGAGTGGCCAATGATTACAGGCTTTACGATTCTGTTTGACTTACAATAACTATAAACTGAATCAGCTAGATGCTCTATAGATCTAACATCATTAAAGTCTTCTTGAGATTTACCGAAGCCAGGGAGATCAATTGTATGAACAGCATATTTATCAGAGAAAAGCTCCTTATGCATATACCACATAGAGGAGCTTTCACAAAAACCATGAATGAAAACAAGCGTTTTAGACATCAAAAATGTAAATCAGGATAATTTTACGTTTTGCTCAATGTTTACATTGACCATTGAAAAAATAGTTTTCTTTATACCTTCTGGATCAAATCCACATTCACGGTGCAGCTCAATTTGCTCACCATGTTCAACGATTCTGTCAGGGATACCTAGCCTTTTAACTTGAGCATGATAATTATGATCTGCCATGAATTCTACAATCGCGCTACCAAATCCACCCTGAAGACAACCATCTTCAACTGTAATAATCTTATCAAACTTACCAAATATCTCATGGAGCATTTCTTCATCAAGTGGTTTAGCAAACCTCATGTCATAATGAGCAGCGCTTATATCTATTTGTTCTAAATCGGACTGAATATCAACCACATAATTACCAATATGTCCGAAAGTAAGAACCGCAATATCATTACCCTCTTTTACTAATCGACCTTTACCTATTTCAATTTTTTTCATTTCGGTGCGCCACTCAGGCATCACCCCTTGACCTCTTGGGTAGCGGATAGTGAAAGGGCCACATTCTTCAGCTTGAGCAGTATACATAAGATTTCTAAGTTCTGCCTCGTTCATAGGGGCAGAGACGATCATATTAGGAATACTGCGCATATAAGCAACATCATAAGCACCATGATGGGTAGGCCCATCGGCACCTGCAAAGCCTGCTCTATCCAAGCAGAAAACTACGTTTAAATTCTGGATACATACATCGTGAATTACCTGATCATAGGCTCTCTGCATGAATGTACTATATATGTTACAGTAAGGCAATAAACCTTGGGTAGCAAGACCTGCTGAGAAGGTTACTGCGTGTTGTTCGGCTATACCTACATCAAAAGCTCTATCAGGTAATTCTCGCATCATGATATTGAGTGAGCTACCGCTAGGCATTGCAGGAGTAACACCCATTATTTTATCATTGCTATTAGCCAATTCTACGATAGTGTGCCCAAATACATCTTGATATTTAGGCGGTTGAGGCGTATCATAGATTTTTTTTCTAATCTCACCAGTGAGCTTATCAAATTTACCGGGCGCATGCCATTTAGTTTGATCTTTTTCAGCTAAGCTATATCCTTTTCCTTTTTTGGTGATACAATGCAGTATTTTAGGGCCTGGTATTTTCTTAAGATCCTCTAAAACGCTCACCAAATGGGTAACATCATGTCCATCAACCGGACCGAAATATCTTAAATTGAGAGATTCAAATAAATTGCTGTGTTTGAGTAAAAAAGACTTTATACCTGACTCTACCTTTGAAACAACTTCTTGAGCACTACTTCCAAATTTACTAAACTTACCCAAAGACTTCCATACCTCATCTCTCAATCTATTATAAGTTCCGCTAGTTGTAATATCGGTAAGATAATCTTTCAACGCACCTACATTTGGATCGATAGACATGCAGTTATCATTGAGGATAATCAATAAGTTGGTATTCGAAATTCCAGCATGATTCATTGCTTCAAAAGCCATACCACCAGTCATAGCGCCGTCGCCAATTACCGCTACATGTTGTCTTTCGGATTCATCTTTGTATTTGGAGGCAACAGCCATGCCAAGTGCCGCTGAAATAGAAGTAGATGAATGACCAACTCCGAAAGCATCGTATGGACTCTCCTTTATCTTTGGAAAACCAGAAAGCCCTCCATACAACCTGTTGGTATGAAATGAATCTCTCCTGCCCGTTAATATTTTATGGCCATAAGCTTGATGTCCCACATCCCATACAAGTTGGTCATCAGGGGTATTGAGAACTTTATGCAAGGCTACTGTTAATTCAACTACACCTAAACTAGCACCAAAATGTCCCCCATAGATTGAAACTGTATCGATAATATAATCTCTTAACTCTTGAGAAAGCTTCACTAGGTCCTCAGGACTTAGCGCTTTAAGATCTTTCGGCTCGTTTACTTTTGAGAGTAGTTTTCCAGCTTGTATTTGCATGGTTTATAGTTTTTATTGATATTATTCTGATCAACTATGATCTTTCCGCAAATGTTTGCAAAAAATAAAAATAAGCATTTAGGCTATCATAGCAAACTATCAAAGGTCAATTTGATGAGATTGAGTATTTATACCGTATGCGCTTGATTAATCATCTATACCTATATAAATGCTAAAAGTGCAAATAATTACCCTGAATAATCAAAATCTGCTCATCAAGAAAGCAGGATGATTAAATGCAAGTTCGCACAAAGATAAGAAAACTACATTTAAGGGTTATCATACTCTATTTTAAATCCTCTCAAATAAAAGCTCGGTTCGCTATGTGGCTATTTCTAAAATGTATTTGACTTTTAATGGAATTTATCAACAGAATCTCTAAAAAGAAGTTTTAACATCCATACCTTTGCTTTTTATAAATCGTATAGGCAAGATTGGAAAGCATTGATCTTAATCAAGCCCCATCATAGTAATTGGATAAGGCTTAAGAAGTCAAGGATCATCAATATATACGATTAATTTTACATCAATTTGAGTAAGATGCGTGAATTTGAAATAAAACTTCCTTTATTTGAAGGTCCTTTTGATTTACTTCTTTTTTTCATTGAAAGAGATGAATTAGACATATATGACATTCCAATTTCAAAAATCACCAAAGATTTCTTGGAATATATCGGTGAGTTAGAAAAGCTCAACATAGAAGTCGCTTCTGAATTTATTTTTGTCGCTTCCTCTTTGATGAGGATAAAGTCAAAAATGCTATTACCCAGGCCTCAGATAGATGAGGAAGGAAACGAAATAGACCCTAGAGAAGAGTTGATCCAACACTTACTAGAGTATAAAAAGTATAAATCTGTTGTTCCAGACCTTTCAGAAAGAGAGGAGAGTCGTCTATTGCTTGAAAAAAGAGGCAATATTGAAAAAGAAATAAAAAAACTCGCTGAAACAACGAATGTAGAAGCCGAACTGCAAAATGTCGATTTATACAAATTGCTTAAGGTATTTGAAAAAGTAATGGAACGCTTTGAGCTTGAGAGTAGTGTAGAAGCCCATAAAATTATCAAATACCCTTACACCATAGAGGGGCAAAAAGAAATTATAATTGAAAAAGTCAAAGCCAACTCAAGACTATCCTTCGAGGACGTGATCGCAATCACTCCAAATAAGATAGGTGTAATTTATAATTTATTAGCCATATTAGAATTACTTCAAGCTGGAGAAATATTATTGGTAGGAGGCTTACATTTCAATGATTTTTTCATTACCTCTTCTCAAAACCATGAGCCAGCATAGTTTTTATGGAAATCAATCGAGATAAGGTATTTAAAGTATTAAACCCGAATAGAGTATGGCTGCCTATTCTTTTCGGTCTAGGTATTGTATTTTTTTTATTTTACAATGACGATGAAATTTCGGCGGCTAAGCTCCAAATGATCTTTCATGCTAGCTTTTGGCCTGTACTTTTCGCATTCTTGGTATTAATAGCGAGGGATGTAGGGTATATCTACCGTATCCGCCAAATAACAGGTAAAAAGCTTACTTGGAAAAACAGCCTCTTTGTCATCATCTTATGGGAATTTGCGTCGGCAGTTACTCCTTCCATCGTGGGAGGAACTGCAGCTGCGGTATTCATTATGATGAAAGAAAAAATTCCTTTTGGGAAGTCCTTAGCATACGTAATGCTAACTGCCATCTTGGACAACCTCTTTTTTGTTGTTATGGCTCCTATAGCGCTTTTTATCGCCTGGCATCAACTATTTCCGGAGTCTTCAGCTCTTCAATCGCAAATTGGAAATTCGATACAATATATCTTTGTAATTAGTTATCTGCTCATTGCATTTTACACCGCTATTATGGCTTATGCAGTATTTATCAAGCCAAGAGGATTTAAATGGCTACTACTGAAGATAACTTCATACCGTTTTTTCAGAAGATGGAGAACAGCTGCAAATGAACAGGGCAATGAAATCATATTAGCTAGCTCTGAGCTTAAGGGGCATTCAAAGAGGTATTGGTTCAAAATTTGTGCAGCCACTTTCTTTATTTGGTCGGCTAGATATGCGATGGTTAATTGCCTTATCGCAGCTTTTGCAAATATTAATTTTGCAGATCATCTCCTTATATTTGGTAGGCATATTATTATGTGGATTATCATGCTGATTAGTCCTACACCTGGGAGTAGTGGCACTGCCGAATTCTTCTTCATTCCTTTCTTTAAAGAATTTTTAGGCGACTACACCATCGTCACCTCGCTTTTTTGGAGAATGATGTCCTATTACCCCTACCTTATATTAGGTGCTCTATTCCTGCCTCATTGGATTAAAAGAAGATTTATTAAGTAAAATATATGAAAAATTAACTCAAAATACCTAAATTGAGTTAAAACAATCATTCATCAACCATGATTTTGCGGCTGTCATTGATATTTTACTTGGTCTTGGTTCAGTATACTGGCTTTTGTGAGACTTTCCTACAAGTTTCTGAATCTGATAGCATTCAGATCATTACCAAAGTAAGAGAAGGCAGAAAATTGATGAAACAAGATTATGATGCTGCATTTCAAATTTTATCTGAGGCACAACAAACAGCTGAAAATTTAAAATTCCAATTTGGATTACTCTATACAAACTTATCACTTGGTGACTTAAATGCAATTCATCAAAAATATGAAAAAAGTTATATCCACTACAACCTAGCCAGTCAATATTGCCAAGGCCTTCACAATGAGCACTTGCAAATCTCGGTCATTAATAGCAACCTATCGAATATCTATACCTCCTTGGGTGATTATAGACAGTCCCTTCAAAAATTATTTGATGCCTATAGCGCATTATCGATTGACACCCTCTATGAATCTTATCAAGCAAATACTTTGAATAATATTGCTTCCAATTATATCAATTTAAATCTACTCGACTCTGCATTATCTTACACCCATCAATCATTAAAGTTAAAAATGAAACACCAAATGCCTTTAGGAACGGTATACAACAATATAGCGAAAGCTCACTTCCTACGTGGGGATCTAGATTCAACTTCATTCTACGGCTACCGATCAATATCAGCCAAAATCAAGGATCAACAGCATGTATTCCTCAACACTACTTATCATTTATTAGCTGAAATGTACTTAAGGCAAGAGCAATATGATTCTTGTATGGTATATCTTCAAAAATTAGATGCCATCATCAAGGAGTTTCAACTTGAAAAGAGTAATTATAAAACACATCAGTTAAAAGCCGATCTATATTATAAAACTGGTGATTATCAAGAAGTAGCCTATCATTTGATTCGACTTAATGAGGAATTAAAAAGTCAAACTGACCAAAACAACTTAATCCTAGTTCAATCTCTCAATCTAAAAAACCTTTTGGAGAAGGAACAAAAAGCCAAAGAGCTCGCCCTGATCGAAAGAGAGCTCAATGAGGCAAAGATTAGTTCGCAAAAATACCTGCTTATTAGCTTCAGTATTTTGGCTTTCACATTGATCGTTTTGTTGTATTACGCCTATTCACTGATGAAACGCAGTAAACAAATACAGGCTGATCAGCAAAATGAAATCGACCGAATGACAACAAAGCTTTTAAATAATAGCACTAAGCTTGCTAAGTATTCAGATGACCTTTCTCATAAAATAAGAGGTCCCATAGCTAGCATACTAGGACTTCTCAATCTTATACAAAGCGCTAAAACATCAGAAGAAAAGGAGCTTTATATTAAAAAATTAATAGAGGTTACTCCCCTACTCGACCATTCCATCAGAGAGCAGGTAAAAGAAATCTTTGAGGACTGGATGGAATCAAGAAAAGTAGAAAAGAAAAAACATTGACTATTACCTGATCTCTTTTCTCAAAGAAGCATATACTGACTATACTTTTCACTAACAGAAAGTTAGGCTCCTTGAGTAAAGAAAGGAATGATCACAACATCCCTTCATCAGCAAAGCTAAAATAGCCTGCATCAGTATATATAATATGATCTAAGACTGGGATGCTTAAAAATGAACCTGCTTCTTTGAGTTGTTTGGTGAGTCTTATATCTGCATCACTAGGTCTAAGCTGGCCCCTCTTGTTAAATGCTAATATCTTGGTATTCAGTATATAATGATCAGGTTT
>JAFIEW010000129.1 GCA_020832375.1 Cyclobacteriaceae bacterium | reverse complement strand
ATTGGTACCTTATCTAACTTTTACAAAATCGAATGATTATTACTTCATCCACCTTTATCAGGAACACTTTAATCACAACCGACTTCCTTTCTTTCTTAATCTCAGTGCTGAAATTAATAACTTCATCAATTATTCAGACCATCAAAAAACAGGTACCAAACCCCTTTAATCTATAGTCTCCAATTAAAGTTCGACGGCATTAATACCATTCTGCATTAGGAATCTTTGATAAAGAATTCCTTAGGAAGAATGAAAGTTGCTTAGCTCTGAGGGTAAAATAGAGATCCTTACGTAAACCCCTACCATATCTACTATTGAAGTAATTTCATTCTCACAGTGATATGTGATTTCTGTCTAATGATCCTATAATACTGTATTATCTCTTAGACACGTTCCTACTTAAACGTATTTCTAAGTACAAACACTGCAGGCTATCCACCTTAACTGCTTTCCCTTAACACCTAATACATTAATTCACAGATATTTATTTTAAATAAGATTCATATACAACTAGCGTCCATCCCCTAGGAAAAGCCAAATTTTAAGCTTACATTAACCATTATCAGATATCAAAAACTACTACTTTCCTGTTTGAACGTAAGCATAAGAAAATAAAATGATTAGTTTTTCAGAAAGACGACTATGGTGAAAATACCGATTTTTCACTAATCACATGCGATAACCTTTGTAATGAGGCGTTTTGTTTCATATAAAGAATCATAGTTAATCTTTGGAATAAGACTTTAATTATTACTTAGAAATTGTATTTAGGTTGGTGTCTAAAAACAGGTTATTCATAATAAGCACCCAATAATTCACAAATTAAAGTGCAAAATTATGACCAAACCATTAACAGTTTCTTTTAACTCTGTATTTCTAAGAGAAAGTGCCCTTAGTTTGGCTAAAATTCATAAAGTGTCTAAAGGCCCATTTAAGCCAAGGTTAATTAAGCCTATTTTAGAAAAATCCAAAGAGGTACTGATTGAAACATACAAAACTCTCTCGTCCATTGTAAAATCAGAAAAAGAAATCTCCCCTGCTTCAGAATGGATTCTGGATAATTTTTATATCATCCAAGAGCAGATGGTCCAGATTGAAATTGACTTCCCCAAAGATTACCATAAAAATATACCCCTACTTTCAAAAGGAGATCATATTGGTTTTCCGAGAGTTTATGAAATAGCGTTAAATCTGTTAACCCATACAGATAATGTTTTAGACAAAGATGTCTTAGCGGAGTACATAAAAAATTATCAGGATGAAGAGCCCCTTCAGATTGGAGAGCTCTGGGCGATTCCTATTATGATACGATTATTTCTTATTCAAATTTTGTCAGAAAAGGCATCTACTATTTTAGAACAGAAGAAACTGAAAATAAAAGTAGAGGAGTTTGTGGTGGACCTTCAAAAAGTTGACCTAGAAGAACCAGGTCTTTATTCTCAAACAGTATCCAGTTGGTTTAAAGGAAATTCTAAAAAATCAGGCTTATATACTTTAATTGAATTGTTCAACAATCTTCAATTCCAAGGACTACTCCAAGAAGAACAAAAGCGATGGTTTAATTATCGTATTAATCAATATGAAATCACACTGGAAGATGCGATGCGACAAGAAGCGCAGAAGCAATCAAGGCTTGAAGTAAGTGTTCAAAATGCCGTCCTATCCTTAAGACAAATTTCAGAAGTTGAATGGTCTGATTTTGTTGAGGAGTGTTCGCTGATGAATGATATTCTCAAAAAAGATCCTTCAGGTGATTACAATAAAATGGATTTTCAGACCAGAGACAGCTATCGAAAAATAGTCGAAAAGCTGAGTAGGCGCTCAATATATACCGAGCTGGAGGTTGCCAGCACTGCTTTTAAATTAGCAATCGAACAGGTTGCACTTGTTTCAAAAGATTGTGAAGACTATATGTTTGGTAAATATTGCGTAAAACGGCATATTGGCTATTTCCTTGTGGGTGATGGCTACGTTGATCTCGCCAAAAGCACTGGCTACGCGGCACCAATCAGAGAGCGCGTTATTCGCTCCTTTGAAAAGCATTTTTCACTATATATTTTAACAGTTTCAATTCTTTCCCTTTCGTTGATAGGACTTTTTTGGATGGCTTCTGGGGCGATAAGCCATAGCTTGGGCATCATTTTAGCAGTTATTCTGGTAGCCTTATTCCCAGCTCTAGATTTAGCCATTTCTTTTGTAAATCGCTTTTTTGCCTTTTTCTTACCCCCACGTTTGCTTCCAAAGCTTAATGGCAAAAATGACATCCCAGATAGTTTAAGAACAATGGTTGTAATGCCAACCATGTTGGTTTCTTCTCAAGATGCTTTGAAGCAGATTGAAAATTTAGAGGTTCATTTTCTAGGAAACCCCGATCCAGGACTTCAGTTTGTCCTCCTTTCAGACTTCAAAGATACGCAAGAAAAGATTGTTAAAGAAGATAAAATTATATTGGATGCTGCGACAGAAGCCATTCATAAACTTAATCGAAAGTATCCGTCACGCTTCGGTGATCGCTTTTTTATGCTTCATCGCGAGCGACTTTGGAATGCATCTGAAAATGTGTGGATGGGATGGGAAAGAAAACGCGGGAAACTTGAGGAGCTCAATAGTTTAATTTGCGATCCAACAGTCCCAACTTCTTATACGGTCGTAGTAGGCGATTTTCCAACTTCTGTGAGTCTTTGTCCTATACAATTTATTATCACATTGGATGCTGACACCAAATTACCACCTGGCGCTGCAAAAAAATTAATCAACACCATAGCTCACCCCTTAAACCGGGCTTGGTATGACTCTGAAAAAAAGCGAATCACTAAAGGGTACACCATTATACAGCCGCGCATTTCCTTTTCTCCTGAATCTGAAAAAAATACAACCTTTTCAAAAATATTCTCAGGAAATATTGGCCTAGATCTATACTCAGCAGCAGTGTCTGATATTTATCAAGATTTGACTGGAGAAGCTACTTTTACAGGGAAAGGAATTTATGATGTCAGAGCTTTTCATTGTGTTCTTAGCCGTCAATTTCCCGAAAATAGAATTCTATCGCATGATCTTATCGAAAGTGCATTTGTAAGAACAGGCCTTGCAACAGACATTGAATTGTTTGATGATTACCCTAGTACGTACAGCGCCTATACAAAAAGAAACCATCGCTGGACAAGAGGCGATTGGCAAATAGCATCATGGTTATTTCCAAGCGTCCCATCGGAGTCTGGTGCTGTAAAAAACCCATTAAACCTATTGTCGAAATGGAAAATATTTGATAATCTTCGCAGGTCACTCAATTTCTTCTTTCTAACACTATTTTTCATTGCTGGTATTTTTTGGCTGCCTGGATCTAATTTAATATGGGTATTAGCTGTTTTTGGAATTATAGCTTTCCCTACTTACATCACATTATCGAGTGATTTGCTCAATAGACCAGCTCGCGTAAGATGGAAACTACACATGGTAAAGGTGTGGGCAAATTTAAGAATTCATCGAATTCAGGCCATATCTACCATAGTAATTGCACCTCATCAGGCATTTGTTAATTTAGATGCAATTTTCAGAACCCTGTACCGCTTAACGGTTTCAAAAAAGTGGCTTCTTGAGTGGTCTACAGCCTCTCATATCGAAAGCATCGATCAACATTCCTTACGTAGGTATATAAGAGGAATGATTTCTCCAATGCTATTAGGCCTCGGTATTTTCGTATTTTCTATTTTCGCTTATCCTACGAATCTTTGGCTGGTTACTCCTTTTTTTATGTTATGGTTTAGTTCTCCATTTTATGTTTGGTATATCAGTAAGCCTTTAGAAAAAAAACAGGTCGCTATTTCAGAGGAAGAGCGCTTAAGGTTGCGTTTATACGCCAGGCGAACGTGGTCTTATTTTGAGCGCTTTGTGAACGAAAAGCATGGATGGCTCCCACCAGATAATTATCAAGAAAATCCTCCATTAATTGAAACCAATAGAACATCCCCTACCAATATAGGTCTTGCGATGGTATCCAATACTTCGGCTTATAATCTAGGGTATATCACTTTAGGGATGTATTTGCAAAGACAACAGGATGCTTTACAAGCGTTGGATGCGCTCGAAAAACACAAGGGACACTTGTTTAACTGGTATGCTACCGGCTCGGGCCAGGTGTTGCAACCCTACTATATTTCTACAGTGGATTCCGGTAATCTTGCGGCAAGCCTAATCGCAGTTAAGGAAGCTGTGAAAGAGTCAATAACCTCAAAAGACATTTATAACTCTTTTTATGCAGGATTTCATGACACCTTAATTTGTATTGACAACATAGCAGATGAACTAAAAGCGGAAATACCTCTAAGTAACAAAGTGTTTGATGAAGTGAAAACTTTGATCAAACCAATGCTTTACACATTGGAAAAAACATCTTCCTCCAGCTTAAAGATAAGTGTTAAGCTCTTAGAAGTCTTAAAAGAAGAGGCGGAAAAACTGCTGAACATTCCGATTCCTAAACTCGGCAACTCACTGGATGATCGCAAGCTTGAGAACTTCCTTTTTTGGATAGAACGTCCATTAGCTTATCTAAATCATGCTCATAACGAATTAAAAGTCTTAACCAAACAGGGAGAAATAGATATCCAGCTTTTTTCTTGCCTTGACTTAAATAGCTTATTAATTGATATATCGCAAGATGATGCATGCAAAAGCATGATAGAGAAATGGCTTGATCAAGCGAAAAAAATTGAAATACTTGCAGAGAATTTGATAGACGAAATGGATTTTTCATTCCTCTACCAAAAAGAAAGAGGCTTGTTTAGTATCGGGTATAATCTCGAAATTGCGCAATTCGACAAAAGTACCTATGATTTGCTGGCAAGTGAGGCACGTATTGCCTCATATATTGCAATTGCCAAAGGTGATGTGCCTGTAGAGCATTGGTTTAGACTGAGCAGAAGACTCACCCGTATCAATCAGGACGAAATATTGCTTTCTTGGGGAGGTACTATGTTTGAGTATTTGATGCCGCTGCTCTTTTTGAAGTCTTTTGAAGATACCATGATGAACAATACGTGCCGCAATGTTATCCACTGGCAAAAAAAATACGGACATAGTCGTGGTTATCCATGGGGTTCTTCTGAAAGTGCATACTTTTTTCTTAATATTGATTTACACTACCAATATCGAACTTTCGGTGCTCCAGGCTTAGGGTTAAAGCGTGGTTTAGCCGATGAATATGTGGTAGCTCCATATGCCAGCTTACTTTCACTAATGGTAGAAATTACCGATCCTATGAAGAATCTTATGGAAATAGAAAAGGTAGGTGGATTGGGTATTTTTGGTTTTTTTGATGCTATCGACTACACTCCAGCTCATCTTACAGAAGGAGCAGCTTTTAAGTTGGTAAAGACCTACATGGTTCACCATCATGGGATGAGCCTTATCGCCATGGAAAATGTGCTCAACGGAGACTCTACAAGAAATAGTTTTCACGCTGATGCTCGAATAAAAAGTTGTGAGCTATTACTACAAGAACGTATTCCAAAAGGAACACCAATCAAAGAACCACACCCAATAGATGCGGAACTGGAACCGAGCACAAAATCTGCCGATCAATACGTGGCAGACTATGCCGGAATCAACGATATAGATCTAAGTCCTCCCCGTCTGCATACCCTATCAAATGGAAGTTTCTCAACGGTGATAACGCATGCCGGTAGCGGCTATGCAAAAATAGAAGGTGTCACTCTAAATGGATGGAAAGCAGACTCAACAACGGATCCACTCGGATTATATTTTTACATTAAAGATGTAGAAAGTGGAGCCTTTTGGTCTGCAATGCATCAGCCAGTAAAACGCAAACCTGATCGCTACGACACCTGGTTTCACAATGGCAAGGTGGTGTGTTCACGTGTGGACAATTGGATCGAGACCACTTCAGAAATATGCGTATCGCCTGATCATCCTATTGAACTTAGGAAACTCACTTTTACCAATTATTCTGATCGCAAAAGAGTACTTGAAATTACGAGCTATGCCGAGATAATGCTCAATGGGATAACACATCATAATGCACATCCGGCATTCTCTAAGCTGTTTATCGAAACTGAATATATTGAAGTTAACCATGCTATTCTGGCAAAACGAAGACCCAGAAGCGATGAGGAACCCTCTACCTTTATGATTCACACCTTTGCCTGTAGTAATCAAGTTGATGTTGTGAAACCTATCGGCTTTGAAACAGAAAGATCTAATTTTATTGGTCAGGGAAGATCACTGAGCAGCCCCATAGCATTAACAGATGGGTTCGTTCTTAAAAGATTTCAGGGAAATGTTTCTGACCCAATTGTCAGCTTAAGAAAGCAAATCATTCTTCAACCGGGAGAAAAAGCACACCTGAGTTTTGGCCTTGGTTTTGCGAAATCTAGAGAAGAAGCCTTGCAAATCGCGAATATTTATGATAGCCAACTAGCTGTAAACAGGGCTTTTGATCTCGCATCTATTTATGGTATGGTAGAACTAAATCACATGGGCATACGGGCAAATCAAGCACACCTTTTCCAAAAACTTTCATCTTATCTGCTATTTAGCGCAGCCACTTTCCGGGCAGACGTACAAACGTTTCTTTCTAATCGCAAAAAGCAAGCAGATCTTTGGGCCTATGGTATTTCAGGTGATTTCCCGCTGATTATTTTCCGCATCAACGAAACCAATCAGCTAAAGCATATAAAACTCTTATTAAAGGCCCATTCTTTTTGGCGTAACCGAGGTATAGAATCTGAACTACTCATCATTAATGAACATACACCTGGGTATATAGACGAAGTTCAGGAGGCCATTCAATTAGCAATTGAATCCTCCTCTGAGCGAGAAGTATTTAACAAGAGAGGTGGCGTTTTTATTTATAGAGCAGATAAAATACAAGATGAGGCGCTTACACTTATGTTAAGTGTGGCCCACGTGGTATGGAACAAACAATTACCTAATTTATCTAAAACACTTCTACCGACAGAAACTCTATCTTGGTATTCTAACCATCCTGAAAGCACCTATAGACCTTATCAATCTGAAAGCTCCTTGAACGAAGAAATTGATAAAGAGTGGATAGAGGGACTTCAATTTTTTAATGGCTATGGAGGTTTTTCAGCAGATGGCAATGAATATCACCTTCTCATCAAGACGAACCCTCAATCAGTAGTTTCTACATTGCCTCCTGCTCCATGGATCAATGTAATTGCAAACCCTAATTTTGGCTTTACAGTTTCTGAGCGCGGCGCTGGCTATACCTGGAGTGAAAACAGCCGTGAAAATAAACTAACGAGTTGGTCAAATGATCCCGTCAAAGATCCCCATTCAGAAGCTTTCTACATTCGTGATGAGGTAAATATGGATTATTGGTCACCGTGTCCTGGACCTGTGGCAACAAAAGCTTGTTTTAAAGTAGTACATGGATTTGGATATTCAAGTTTTACATTAGAAACAAATGGATTACAACAATACTTAATTCAGTTTGTACATGAGAAAAAAGCTTTAAAATTTTCAACACTTACCTTAAACAATACAACAAAAACAACTAAAAAACTTTCAGTATTTAGATATATTGACAGGGTTTTGGGGGTAGAACGATCTGTTTCCTCACGATTTGTTAATCAGGAAGTTTCCAATGACGGCACTACACTATTCGCAAGCAATTACTACAATAATGAATTTGCCGGTCGCAGCGTTTTTTCTAAAATCATCAACCCATTAAACACGGCAGAGAATAGATTTACGACTGATCGGAATCTATTCATTGGCCGTAATCGCTCCTTAGGTAAGCCACTAGCTATTGAATCGGCAAAATGGCTTGATAATAAAATTACTCATGCAGGTGAAGTATGTGCAGCATTTCAAACCAACTTTGAACTTGCTCCAAATGAAAGCGTTACATTAATCTTTTTGGAGGGCGAGTCAAGTAATCGCGAAAAGGCTGAACAAATTATTCATGAATTTTCTGAACTAAGGAATGTAGAAGCTGAACTCCTAAAAATTCGAACCTACTGGAAGAATTTAAGTGCTAAAGTCTGTATTTCTACGCCTGATAGATCGCTGGACATACTCATGAATGGATGGTTGATGTACCAAAACCTAAGTAGTCGTATGTGGGCACGTACAGGGTTTTACCAATCAGGAGGGGCTTTTGGATTTAGGGATCAACTTCAAGATGCTATGGCTGCATTATATGCAGACCCACTTATATGCAGAAATCAACTTTTACTTCATGCCAATCAACAGTTTTACGAAGGAGATGTCCTACATTGGTGGCATCCACCAACAGGAAGAGGTATTCGATCCAAAATCACTGATGACAGACTTTGGCTGCCTTATGTGCTTGATTTTTATTTAGCATCAACGGGAGATACATCGATCTTATCAGAGAAAATCAATTATATAAGTGCGCGTCCGCTTGAACCATCTGAGCATGAGGTCTATTTGCATCCAAATACATTAGAAGAAACAGACTCCCTTTACGTCCATTGCTGTAAAGCTATTGACATCTCATTGAAGTTTGGAGTCAATGGTCTGCCACTTATTGGCGGAGGCGATTGGAATGACGGCATGAATCGTGTTGGAATATTAGGAAAGGGTGAAAGTATTTGGCTGGGATTCTTTTTGTACGATATCCTCATCAAGTTTGATAAAATTTGCCGTAGCATGGATGATATTGCAAGAGCCGATCGTTATGCTTTGGCAGCCACAGAACTGAAAGTAAAACTTAATGAAAACGGATGGGACGGAGCATGGTACTTGAGGGCATTTTACGATGACGGAACACCTATTGGCTCCTCTACAACCAAAGAATGTAGAATCGACGCCATTTCTCAGGCTTGGTCTATTTTTTCCGGTGTGGCTTCTCACGAAAGAGGGAAACAAAGTCTTCGAAGCGTTGAAGAACATCTGGTATCAGAGAAAGGCAAGTTTATTCGATTATTAACACCACCTTTTGATAAAACTGAAAAAGATCCGGGCTACATCAAAGGCTACATTCCGGGCGTAAGAGAAAATGGAGGACAATACACGCATGCTGCACTTTGGACTGTAAAAGCTTTTGCGGCAATGGGTATGGGTGAAAAGGCCGTCCATTATCTTCACATGATCAACCCTATCAATCATACATTGGATAAAGCTTCTGCAGATGTTTACAAGGTAGAGCCTTATGTAATTGCAGCAGATGTCTATGGAGAACCTCCACTCACCGGACAAGGAGGCTGGAGCTGGTACACGGGGTCCGCTGGATGGATGTACCGAGTGGCTTTAGAATCTATATTAGGTATACAATACAATGGTAATTCGCTTCTTTTAAATCCCTCCATTTCAGAAAATTGGGAAGGATTTACAGTAGATTTACTCTTGGATGACCATATCACAAAGTATCATATTGAGATTATGAATCCAAACAAGCTTCAGAGAGGGCTACTTATGGGGGAAATAGATGGCGTTGAAATCCAATTTGAGGAATATCCAGCAAAAATCTTTCTATGCAAAGATGAAAAACAACATAAAGTCAGATTGGATATAATTAAGGCTTGAGAATATGTAATTTTATATCAAAATGATGGAATAATATCGGACCAAGCAAACTAACGGGGGCAATAAAACCATAGCTTGCCCTAATAATTTGTTTTGAAGAAACATCATCACCCAGCACACAACATAGCGTATTAGAGAGCTATAATTTAGTAGCCATTTAATTAATAGGAATACAATAAGGAATAGGAATACAATAAGGAATAGGAAAGACGCTCTTTAAAGCAAAAAAATTATGATACTACGAGATAAGGATACATAGAGCTCATATGAAATTTTCGTTTAGCTTTTATAAGAGATTATTAATTGTTATATGCACTTTGTTTCTATCGACTTCTCTTGATTATTGTCGTTATTTAGATGAGTCTCTGACGATAAAATAGAACCCATTACGTCAACCCCTACCATATCTACTATTGGAGTAATTCCATTCTCACAGCAGAATGGGACTTAGTTGTGATCCAAATTATCGAGACATACGGCATGATCTCTTCCCACATAATAGCCGTTTTAAATCTCAATATTAGTGACCCATTTGTAGAGTGGTGCTTAAATATATTTGTTCGTACAGCTGCACCAAACCTTAAAACAGGGTTTAGCATTTTAAGCCCCGTCAAAAATTACTCAGTGTATCCCTTCGCAAGAATAGCTCTGCCATGAAGGTATATATCGAGAATCTTTTAAGATCAGCGAACTTTATATTTTTTTTGTAATACAACTATTAGATTAAATATAAAATTTAATTTAACGCCTGAGATATTTACAAAAATAGAACAACCAAAGTGTATTTGACAACAAAGCTAGTGGTGGGCTTAAATATTCACTATTTCACAAAAAATTCAATCGCCTGTAAAAACGTAATTTGCTAATTTTTATAAAATTAATAAAACTTGAAGTAATTAAATAATATTTACGTAAAAATTTAACAGCAATATAAACAACTTAAAAGACAGATTAATTACATATCACATTAAACAAATCATATAATGAACGAGTACACTAAATGAACACTGCTCTGAAACTTTACAAGGATTATTTGGCCAAACCCTTTAAACAACAAATGTAATATTACTAACATGAGGTGGGTATTAGTAATATAAAGTCAATGCTGTCCTAAATAAATTGCTGGATCATATTTATAGTTCTTTTATTCAAATTAGAGTCGTTTTTAGACATATTCTGGAAATAGAACCCCTTGTGATGTATTCTTTGGTGGTTTATCAGGTTCTTCAAAGGGTCGATCTACCCACTTTTGGAGTTCTGTTTTAACAAAAATATTGAGCCTTATAAATGCTACTAAATTGGACAGGTGCCAACCATATTTGGCTAATGCTTTCATTACTTTTAGTAACAGGATTGTGATCAATGCTGTCTATGTTTGGATCATTACTGCATTTTTAGAAGTCCCTATAAAAGTTTTGATATGGAGCAA
>JAFIEW010000128.1 GCA_020832375.1 Cyclobacteriaceae bacterium | reverse complement strand
CTAGCTAAAATTTATGCTTAAAAATCCTTTATCCCCAGATATTCGGATTGATCCTGGAAAAGGCCTTAGAAAGATAAACTTATCCTCGCAATCGGCATCTTATCTAAGCATTAGATAGAATCCTAAAGTTTATGATTATTTTTGTAAGTAAAATAAAGCTCACAACTTATTTGAATCACATCCGAATAAAAGAAATCAACTATAAATTAAGAATATGTCAAGTGCTAATAAAAATTTGAGTGACCACCAATTTGGATCTGTCAATATCGCAGACAAACGATTTGCCATTGTAGTATCAGAGTGGAATGAAGAAGTAACTGAAGCATTATACCACGGTGCAGTAGAGACTTTGCTTAGTCAAGGAGCTAAAAAAGAAAATATTATCCGCAAGAACGTTCCAGGAAGCTTTGAGCTAAGCCTTGGTGGACAATGGATGGCTTCACGCAATGACATTGACGCAGTCATCTGCATTGGCTGTGTGATTCAAGGCGAAACCAAACACTTTGATTTCATTTGTGATGCAGTAGCAAAAGGAATTACCGATGTATCCTTGAAATACAATAAACCAGTAATTTTTGGTGTATTGACTCCTAACACCCAACAGCAAGCGCTAGACAGAGCAGGTGGCAAACATGGTAATAAGGGAGATGAAGCGGCAGCTACAGCTATTAAAATGCTACAATTCTAGAACAGAATAAAAATCAAAGTTTTATAAAAAAGCTAGCTGAGAATAAAAGCTAGCTTTTTTGCTTTCTAGCTTCAGCCAAAAAATATAACTATCATTCTACTACTCAACACCACATCGTAAGTTTGACTACCATTTGTATAAGAAAAGCGCTGGGACTTTTCTAAATTTGAAAATCAAAGTAAGTTTAGGGTAAATACTGATTTTCAAATTTTAATGCGTTGTCAGCTAGCAATTAGCGCAATTCAAATCATAATGGCTGCGCTTTCAAGTGAGTTGATATTCACATTATCATTAACCTTCAATTATGAAATATATTCTCTTATTCTTAGTCAATTCACTATTTTGTTTTGACCTCATGGCCCAAGAAATGCTCACCGCTTTTGAACGCAGTGACGGTAAAAAAACCACCCACTATGCTGATGGCATCGCCATGTATAAGTCACTGGCCAAGCGGTCTTCCAACCTACAAATTGAGGAAAAAGGAGTGACAGACTTCGGCTTACCGCTTCACTTAGTCACCTACCAAAATCAGGCTTACCAAGGAGAAATACATACCTTCCTTATTCTCAACGCTATCCATCCTGGTGAGCCAGCAGGTGCAGAGGCGAGTTTGATGTTTATAAGGGATGTAGTCACAGGAAAGCAAACTGTTCCGGATAATATTCGCTTAGCTATTGTACCCTTTTACAATATCGGTGGCATGCACAATCGCTATACAGCAGTGCGCTTCAACCAAGATGGCCCTGAAGATGTAGGCTTCCGAGGTAATGCCAAAAACCTGGACCTCAACCGTGATTTCATTAAAATGGATAGCAAGAATGCCTTTGCCTTTGTCGAAATATTTCAGTCG
The DNA here is from genome assembly GCA_020832375.1 of Cyclobacteriaceae bacterium. Lineage (GTDB taxonomy): Bacteria > Bacteroidota > Bacteroidia > Cytophagales > Cyclobacteriaceae > JAFIEW01. Next base: position 9,499 of record JAFIEW010000128.1, on the reverse strand, counting down.
CTAGACCCTGATTTGTTCTTAGATACTCACACGACCAACGGCTCCGATTTTCAGCACGTCATGACTTTATTGGCAACTCAGAAAGATAAATTAGGATATGAACTGTCGAATCTGATGCAAGAACAAATGATACCGGATATCTACAAAGCCATGGAAGTAGCTGGCTACCCACCCGTACCTTATGTCAATGCCTTTGGTACAGCTCCTCAAGAAGGGTTTAACGGTTTCCTAGACCTTCCACGCTATTCGTCAGGTTATGCAGCACTTTTCCAAACTCCGGGAATCGTCAGCGAGGCACATAGCCTGAAAACTTTTCCTGAGCGAGTAAATGCATCATACGAGCTGATCAGAATCATGACAGAATGGATAGGAAATAATGGTACTGAATTGCATAAAACCCGACTACAAGACCGAAAAACAATCAGGGAGGCAAGTAGCCTAGCCCTCAATTGGAAGCAGGACAAATCCCAAGCTGACACCCTAAATTTCTTAGGTTTCGAAAGTTTTGAGCTCGTTTGCGATATTACAGGAATGAAAACCATCGGCTACGATCGAAGCAAACCTAAAACTTACCGTACCCCTTTCTACGACCACTTCATTCCAACCCAAAAAAGAGATAAACCTCAATACTACATTATAAGTAAAGCGTGGGATGAGGTGGTAAAAAGGCTCAAACAAAATAAAGTAGAAATGATGGAACTTGAAAGTGATAGCCTGATGTCGGTAGTTGCTTACAAAATCAAAGACTACACTACAGCCAAAGTACCTTTCGAAGGTCATTTTAAGCACGCCGAAATCCAATTAGAAGCTTATGAAACGGAAGTCCAGCTTTATGCAGGCGATTACCTTATCCCTACCGATCAAGACAACGTTCGCTACTTGATGGAAGCACTAGAACCTGATGCCCCAGACTCTTTTTTCTCATGGAACTTCTTCGACACCATCCTTCAGCAGAAAGAATATTTCTCAATCTATAAAATGATAGAGAAGCTGCCGAGCATCTTAGAGGCTAATCCTGATATCAAGGCCGCACTTGAGAGAAAGAAAAAAGAAGATGAAGACTTCGAGCAAAATGCTTATGCCCAAATGTATTTTGTTTACGAAAGAAGTAGGGCAAAAGAAAAAAGTCACTTGAGATATCCCGTATTTTTCATAAAATAATTACCTATGAGCAAATGAAAATATTTCTTACAGGAGCCAACGGTCTTTTGGGCCAGACACTTATTGGCCAAATAAAAGATAAAGCTACAATTGAGCTGATTGCTAGCGGCAGTGGCAGTTGCCGCTTCGATGATAGCGCTCAAAACATCAGCTATATATCGCTAGATTTGAGCGACACAACCGCAGTGATCAAAACGATTGAGGAGCACCGTCCTGATGTAATCATCCACGGAGGAGCGATGACCCAAGTAGATGATTGTGAAGATGCTAAAGCAGCTGCTTACCGAATCAACGTGATGGGATCACAAGCTGTAGCCGTTGCTGCATGCTCGATAAATGCCTTTTTGATTCATATCTCTACCGACTTTATTTTCAATGGCGAAGATGGTCCCTATAGAGAAGATGCTAAGGCAGGTCCTGTGAACTACTATGGACTAACCAAATGGATGGCTGAGGAGGCGGTTAGCGTACTGACAGATCGGTCGGCGATATTGCGCACGGTCTTAGTTTACGGTAAGGTAGCAGGAATGAGCCGCTCTAACATTATGCTATGGCTAAAAGAAAAGTTAGCATTGGGAGAGGAAATCCAAGTGGTCGACGATCAGTTGCGTAGCCCCACATGGGTGGAGGACTTAGCAGAAGCATGCATGCTTTGTGCCGTAAAACAGAAAACAGGCATTTTCCATATCAGTGGTGATGAAATGATGAGTCCCTATGAAATGGCACAGCGAATAGCCAAATATTTTGGATACAGTATGCAAAATGTTAAGAAAGCCAACTCTAGTAATTTTCGACAAAGAGCCTTGCGTCCACCCAAAACAGGCTTCATCATAGAAAAAGCAAAACAAGAGCTCGAATACCAACCACATAGCTTTCAAGAAGCACTAGAAAGGATGGTTTGGGAGTAGGAGACTTGGCTCAGCGTTTTATCAAAAAGTGTTCCTAATAAATTGAGACATCGTTTGTTAGTATAGATAGGAACATGATTAACTTCAAGTAGCTTATGCTAGGATTTTAATGTTTTATTGATCTAAGTACAAATTATGATTTACGAATCATAAGTTAAAATAATATGCTTGTCCGCAAAATTGAAAAAGTCACTTTACCGAAGGCTTAAGATACATAGGAACCTCTATGAAACATTGGGTAAAACATCAAGCGATGTTGTATAATTTTTTAAGGTCACAGTGTACAAAAATATTGGCACAGGGACTTATGAGAAGTAATCGTTGAGAAATATGAACGAATACATTGAATAAATAGGGTTTACTTAAAAAGTCCCAAGTACTACCGATTCGAGGCGACACAAGCTTCGCTTGTCTTATTTAATGGAAAAAAGAATATATTTCAAGAAGCTTATTTTAAACTTTTAATCTTTTTTTCAAATAAATACGATTTATGAATCACAAATTACGGTAATGCTTGGGGCTAAGCTACAAAATGTCGATCTCAGACATTTTCATGCAAACATTTCCCCTATTTTTGACTAAAATCGTGCACTTAAATAAAGTATAGACTTTATAATTTATTTATCAACGATTTAGTTGTTTTAAGCATGCCCTAAATACCTCTTATATTGGTATATTTCTGAGTAATTGACTTTAATGAAATGCATCACTTGATGACAAAACAACCCAGTTTGGTAAAATAGCGGATAAGCATAATTTTTAATAAAGAATGGTGAGACCACTCAAGTTCATTCATTTTTATTATCGATCTGTCTCATAAAAATATATAGACATAACTGTTTAAATCTATAAGACGAAAAACATCCAGATTCCTAAGGGATTGCATGTCAATAGAAAAAATTAGTACTTATCATCGACCCTGAAGGCAATCGTATTTAAATTGCTAATAGTCAAAGCGGCATCAACTGAACCAGAATTTGACGACCAATAGTTTTTGAGTTTTTAACTTTGTTAAAGGCCATCAGTAATCGTTGATCACTCATTTTAGGACTGTATCAGAAAATCCATCTTGGTAATAACGTTGAAGATTTCACCTTATGAAATTTAAATGTCTTCGGGCTCAGGAACAAAAAAACACTAAAGAAATTGATATCTAAAATAACTTGTAGTGATGCGGATAGGCATAAAAGATAATATCTAAAGCCAATCCATAAAATGTTAATTTTGACCTTTTTAAGCAAATTTTATTAAACAATCATGCTAAAAACCAAACACTTAAAACTAGCATTCAATTCATATTTCTTTGAAAATAAGCTTATTGGCTGTGTATAAGTAACCCTTACTGGGTAGCGTGCTTTGAAGGGGTGTGGTTAGAATCTACAGAATAAAAAATCTATATCGCATGACTTTATATGATTTATATTCAAATTATCATATCATGATTTGACTGTATAATTTCAGAAAAAAAGGGAGTACGTTATGTACTCCCTTTTTAAATTGTTGGATTGAAAACATTTCAACCTACTCAATTACCTTTTTATAAGTCTTTGAGTTTTCTGATTGGTGCCATCGTTAAACAACATAATATAAACACCCTCTTTTAGGTTAGAAATGTCTAGTTGATGTTTATCTTCTAATTTTTCAACTCTCAAGAACTCACGTCCTGAAAGATCCATCACTGACAAAGATGCTCCTGCTTCTATATTTGATAGAGATATTGTGAGCATGTTGCTTGCTGGATTTGGATGAATATTGAATTCAACTAATTTCGAATCAGCTATAGAGGTTACAGTCTCTTCTTCCTCGTCGCCTGAGTCGCCATCCTCATCACCTGAATCGCCATCCTCATCGCCTGAGTCGCCATCCTCATCGCCTGAGTCGCCATCCTCATCGCCTGAGTCGCCATCCTCGTCACCTCCATCGTCATCATCTTCTTCTTCCTCCAGCACGCTTACAGTAATTGTAAGATCGATGGAATTCGAGTTTACAATGAATTCAGGCAACACAAACTCTCCTGTAACGATTTGGTCTGCTACTTCTTCAGGATCATAGGAAGCTTCATCCCAAGACACTTCTACTTCTTCACTACTTCCGTTTGATAACTCAACACTTACCATTTCTGGTAAAGCTAATGCTGAAAACTCAGTACCAAAAGTTACCTCTAATGGAGCTAATGTAGCCACTGAACTTATTACCAAAGGCTGAACATCAAGCTCTATTTCAACTCCTAATTCACTAGGGTTCACGATGAAATCAGGTAAGACGAGAGCACCAGAAAGGGTCTGAGTACCTAATAAATTAGCATCGTAACCATCTTCTTCCCATGTCACTTCAACTTCTTCGGTTGTGCCATCTGATAACTCAACACTTACCATTTCTGGTAAAGCTAATGCTGAAAACTCAGTACCAAAAGTTACCTCTAGTGGCTCTAATGTACCGACTGATTCGATAGAAAGAGGATTAACACTAAAGGTGAAAGATGTCTCACTTTCTAAGTTCCTGATAAAAACTTTAAGAGTAATGGTAAATTCTTCACCAATTTCATTAAGTATGATTGTCGGATCTATTGGATTGTTTTGATCATTAATCTGATCCATTACCCATGTCGGTCCATCCCACTGGTAAGAAGTAAAACCAATTGAACCAGCGCCATCTAATGTAATTTCTTGATTGAAAGCAAGATCCTGCTCGGCAACTTCAATGTCCGTACTGATATTAGCTAGAATATAGGGCGTAAAAACACCACTTGCTCCGTCTCCGAAATTATTAGAAACATCATATTGAAGATTTACAAGATTAAATGCTTCGTCAAAAATAATATCAGCTCCACCATTAAAGACATCGCCTCCATAGACCACATCAGGCTGATTAGTAATGGTGATTACACCACAGTCTAATGAACCAATACCCGGATTGTCACGCTCTTCATATCCTAAACGATATAAGCCTGCAGTGATATCTGAGAAGACTAGTTCACCAACCTCATTTCTGGTAATGTTTAATAAATACTGAGCTGCAGACAAATTCCTATCTACCGCAAGGTCTTGTCCTCCTGAACCATCACCTAAAACCCACTGTCCATTGAAAGTATATGCACCCTGAGGATCTGTATCACATATAATGGCAAGGCCCTCAGACGAAATCACGACAAAGCTTAAACTAAATACATCCGTTTCTCCATTTTTTTCTACCGTTAAAGTTAAATCGACTTCACCATCTTCGGTTAATTCAACAACTTGCGGCTCGGAAATACTACCTAACTGCTCAATCAACCATGATGGCCCATCCCAGCTAAATTCATCAAAATTAGCACTTGCTGTTGCATCAATCGTTATTGATAAACCTTGCGCAAAAGCATTTAAACTAGGTACGGTAAAGCCCTCCTCAATGAGGAAACTAGCAAACGGATCTCCGTCAATACTCAAGGATAAAATAGCCTCATCTTCAAAAGTACCTGAAGTTAGTTTTAACGATACCTCAAAATCTCCTACTTCAGAAAGTGTAATTTCTTGAACTAAGCTGGTTTCGTCCACCTGATCTAAGAACCACTGCGGCCCATCCCATTCAAAGTCTGTAAAGTCATCGGATGCCGATGCGTCCAAAGTGATGACAGTATTTACAGCGTATTGATCATTTGGAAGGTTTGGCTCTGGACTTACCATTAAGTCCGCACTGATATTTTCTCCAATGATATCCACAAAGACAGTAAATACACTCACTGATTTATCACAAGTGCCTTCCACTCTTAAGGTAATTTCCTTTCTACCCAAGCGATCAAGTGTTACTGTCGGAGCTGTATCAAATCTATCATTGATTACTGCATTAGAAACTGACCACTCATAAATAAGTCCATCAAGATCTTCAATCGCTGCGAGAGATAAATCTTCGTTTAAATCAAAGCGTAAGACATCCAAATTATTTGCTACCTGACCATTGATTGTAAATGCGGCAGATATAGGCTCAGAAGCAGAAACAGAAGGGTATGCAGCAAAAGCAATATTCAAATTTAGATTAGCAAAAGCATTCCAAGCCCCATTAAACCTTATAAAACCTAAGCCTTGGCCATTTGAAGTGTTGGTACTTCTCAAATGCATACTCTCTTGGCTAGCATTGAATGCAGGACCAAAGTTCTCAATAGCTATTCCGAAAAAGTAAGATACTCCTTCTTCTGCCTCTACTGCAGCATCAAAAAAGACCTCAACAAAACCCTGATTATTTGCAATCGCATTTTGTAGTTCTACAAAAGATACTTGCTTGCTTCTTAGAAGGTTCTGAGGAGCATCTGCTGTACCACTATATAGCTCCACGGTTATCCGACTTGAAGCTGGCGCACTACTAACAGCACTTGCTACTTGAATACTTCCACCAGAGATAAATTCGCCAGCATCTACTGTAAATCGATTGACATAACGATCTATGCTAAAAGGATTATGTCCAGATAGAAATCCACCTCCATTTGCACCTACTCCATTGGTCATGAAAGGATTCAATAGATCAAATAATACCAACCCACAGTCATCTGTTGACTCAAGCACAGTGATAAAATCTTCTTTTAAAAGCTCATCCTCAGCACCTACAGGGTTAGCTGATTTAAGACTTACGCTATAGACGCCAGGGGTACTGTAAGTAACTGTTACATCTCTATCTGTAGATGTCTCAGGATCACCTCCGATAAACTCCCATTCGAAAGCCGTAGCATTTTCTGACTTATTGGTAAAATTAATAGACCCACCAGCTCTAATTGATGGAGCGCTCACTTCAAAATCAGCAATAGGAGCCTCTCCACAGTCTACTACTTCAATGCTATAGGTAAATCTTTGAAAGGCATCTTCGCAATTAGCCAAGGAGACTAATAGCTCAACAGCAAAAGTACCAGGTTCGGAGAAACTTACTTCCGGGTTCAATTCAGTTGATTCAGAAATATCAGCTCCTTCAAAAGTCCAGAAATATTGTGTACCCAAATTATTATTATCAGCTTCTTGGAAAGAGAAGACCAAGCCTGTTTCGGTATCAGCAAGACATGCTGTTTCTACTTCTAAGCTATTTTGGATTTCACCTACTACCACATTATTTTCATTAGTGAAGATAGGGTACATTTCCATTTGAATATTTGCTCCACCCGTTCTAGCACCGACTGTTGTCCAGCTGCCATTAGATTGCTGAATAGCAAAACGATTGCCATCACCACTTCCGATACTGAAAGTATTATGTCTTAAATCATTACCGTTGCCATATATTACCTCAAAACCCATGAAAATCTCACCTGAAGAAGGGATGTTGATTGGCTCATCAAAGACAACTTCAAAAAAGTCTTCTCTATCAAAGCCATCGTCAATAGTAGTTAATTTTATTTCTGAGTAAGGAATTGATCTCCGCGTAAGAACATTACCAGGAGATTGCCCCGGGCCGTTTGCATCATAAACCACAAAATGTACCAATTCATCTTCTGGAGCATTACTATTGGCTCTATTAAAAGAAAATAAACCGCCGGTAAGCACCACATTAGGAGTATAGGAGAACCTTGTTGCAAAAGCTAAATCACCCGCTCCCTCAGTAAAAATATTATGTCCAGCGATAGGGTTCGATTGATTTCCACCCCATGCTACTGTGGAAGCACGCTGCTCTAGTGCAAAACCAGGAGTATCGCAATCTTCTCCTCCAACAACGGTTATGGTAATGGTAGCCTCATCGGTACCTCCGGCATTCGATACCTGCAGGCTAATCTCATAAACACCAGCCTCCGTGAAAGTGAGCGTTTGATTGGCATTAGTAGAAGATGTGACAGAAGCGGCAGGGCCAAAATCCCAGCTGTAAGAGAGATTAATACCTTCTGACAAGCTAGCAAAATTTACAGGTTGGCCTACAAAAGCGGTACTCAAAGAAGCTCCAATACGAGCAGAGGGCACACCATCTATGCCTAAAACCGCTAGCATACTATTGTAAGCATTGATTCTTCCAGCCCCTAACAATCCCTCAAAACCAGGGTTAAGGGCATCGATAGGTGTAGAGAAGTCTTTTATCAAATCAGCCACTTCAACAGGGCTTAATGAAACCTCCTGTGACCAAATCAAAGCCGCAAGGCCAGCGACCATAGGACCCGACATGGAAGTACCCGTCATATTAGCGTACTGAGACTCCAATATGCCTCCATTAGCATTAGCAACCGTACTGAAAATAAGAGTACCAGGTGCCGCAATGTCAACCCATTCTCCATAATGACTGCTTCCATTTCTTACATCAGCCGCAGTCGTGTTAGCAACAGCCATAACATTGTCATAAGCTGCCGGAAACCCTCTTACGTCGGTATTACCATTACCAGCTGAGCTAATAAATAAGACACCTTGATTGAGTGTAGCCTCTGTAAAGAAATTTTGCTGGACAGTGCTAGAACCAGGGCCTCCATAAGACATGGATACAATTTTAGCTCCATTGCTGACAGCTGTTTGAACCCCTAAGAAGCCTTGCTCAATAGATCGGGTGTTAGGGGTATTGTCACGGGTTGCTTTAATACCAATTATTTCAACAAAATTATTGGAAATACCCGCAATACCTGTTGCATTATTAGTTACCGCTGCAGCAATACCTGCACAATGTGTACCATGCGAAAAGCGCATTGGACCGGCGGCATTAACTCCAGAAGCGGGAGGATTAGGATTATCGTCATTATCCGCTACATCAACAGAACCAGCGAAGTCAACATTTGCTGCTAAATCCTCATGGTCGATAAATACAGCATCGTCAACAATAGCTAATTTAATTTTTTCGCCTCCAGACAAAAGCGGAAATGATTTTAGCGCGCCAGTCAACTCCATGGCATATTGATTGGTGAGAAGTGGATCATTAACCACGACTTCATCGTGAATATACCATACAGGAACACGCTCTATCAAAGCAACTTCAGCGGATTGCGAAAGTGCATGAATTTCAGCAGCTGTTAAATCTTCTTCAAAGGTAATTTCCACTACATTTTCAAGCGACTTGAATGGCCTTCTTGAAAATTCTTGCAATGATTTTACCTCAATAGCTTTCTTTTCTTTTAAAGTCGAAGCTATTACAGAACGTTCCATGATGTTTTGCAACTGATCAGGACTTTCGCCACTGTACTTTTTTAGTACATTTTGATTGGTGTACTTTACATAGAACCTATTGCTGTAATAGGCAGGTCTGTCAATAAATTCTCCCTCTCCACCAAAAGTGGGAGGAGGAACAGGCGTTAGCGATTGAATCTTTTCTTTTGTAGGAAAATCTTGCGCAAAAATAGTTGCGGAAAACAAAAGAAAAAACCCCAATAGTAGATGTTTTTTCATGCTTTTAAGTAAGTTAAGTTTGGTATAAATTATTTAACCCAATATAAATTTTGAGATAACTCGGCGCAATAATATTGAATAATACCAAAACCTCAAAATATAAAGCGCCGTGCGTAAACTAAG
>JAFIEW010000127.1 GCA_020832375.1 Cyclobacteriaceae bacterium | reverse complement strand
TGTCAAAATATGTCACTCATAAATATTTATGTAATCTTGCGGATAAGCATAAAAATATATTATTGAGCAAAACAACTCAAAATTTGATTCAAAGCAAATTGATTTTAATAGTGGTGATTTAGATATCTTATTAGAAAAAATTAAAAGCAAACAAAATTTTGCTTTAACTGAAAAAGAAATAGCTCAGGGTATTGTTCCCAATCCTGATGTTGTTAATTCTAGGAATATTAGTAAAATTCCAGAGGCTATTATTGCTGATAATAATATTAAAGTTGGCGATGGGGTTTTTGTAATTGACAAAGGTACTCTTAGAGGAGCTGAAAAGTATTTGAAGCCTATGATTGAACCTAATGAGACCGGAAGATACTTATCTGTCAGTGATTATGCTAAAGAAATTTTGTACTTAACTAAAGGTAATTATAGTGGAAATGAACCTTCTATACAAAATCATTTAATTAAGTTTAAGTATATAATGGAAGATAGAAGAGAAAATCTAAACGGTAGATTAGAGTTTTTCCATTTACATTGGCCAAGAGAGGAGACTTTCTTTAAAACAGGTCCAAAAATACTATCTATCAGAAAATGTGACAGACCATCATTTACTTATACCGAAGAAGAAGTTTATCCAATGATGGCGTTTAATATTATTAAAACATCAAGGATTGATAATAAATTCTTAACTGGACTTCTAAATTCAAAAGTAATCGAATTTTGGTTGCGTTACAAAGGTAAAATGCAAGGGACAAATTATCAGATAGACAAAGAGCCTATTTTAGATATCCCTTTTCTAATCAATAAATCAATGACTATCTCTTCATTGGTTGAATCCATATTATTTATAAATCGAGTTAATATAGTTATTTTAAACTCAATCCCTAACTCCCACATCTCCGAAGCCTTTGAAGAAGTCATAGACGCTTTGGCTTTTGAATTGTATTTCCCAGAGGATTTTGCAGAAAAAGGTATTGAGATAGAGAAATATGCAAAAGACATTTTTAAGCCTATAGATGGTTTAAGTGAAGAAGAGCAAATCAAAGCCATCAAAGAAGCTTATGAAACTTTACGAGAAAAAGATAATCTGCTTCGAAATCAAATTAAGTTAATGAAAATTGAGCTAAAAGAATTGCTTGATCCTATTTTAAGCTTGTAACCCATTTTTACAAACCTGCAGAACAATCGATTGCAGATGCAAACAATTAAATGAATCAATATTTACAATCACACGCTAAATTACTTTTATCATTAAAATAGCAATAAAAAAAGGAAAAGAATTACAAGCTGTTGAATAAATGAACACCAGTTTACCTTATCCTATTTCAGGCTCTACCCAAGCCTAAAAGATTAATCGAATGCTTAAAAAATAAAACCAAAAAATATGGCACTTAGAGATTTTATTCCCGGTAATGTCTACCCGTTCTTGGTGGAAGGATTAACGGAATTAAATGGTAATACCTACATCCAATTATCCGATAATGTGATCAGTACATACCTTGTGAAAGCCTATGATTTCCAAACAGAATGGGAAGGCAGTCAACTACCGGAAAATATGACCTGTTATGTAAAAGGTATCAATACCAAAGGGCTTCCTTATTTAGAACAGGTATGGTCCGAAACTTTGCGCAAACTCTATGACGATCTTGGAAGTGAATATGCTTTTCGTGTAATAGAAGAGAAAGTAGATAGCAATACCCAAACTACTTACTACCTAATATCTGATAGCAGTGGGTTAAGTTTTAGATATTACCCCAGTCTCCAAGCACCTAAAAGAGAAGTTAATGAAATCTTCAGTCTGATAGTTGCAGATATTGTCGAAAAGGAAGGGAATAAAGCTTATCTAAAATTTGAGGAAATACAAGAGGAACAAGTGCCCCCTCAGGTCCCTCAAGAAGAAGACATCCCGATTAAAGTTGACCAACACCAAGAATTTAATCTCGGTGAAGAAAATGAATATAAAGAGTTTAAAACCACTATTGTCTTTCCCGCAGGTAAAAATAATGTGGCTGATATTGATGAGCAAATGAAGGTAATTTGCCGTGAAATAGCAGGATTCTTAAATCAAGATGGCGGTATACTCTACATTGGAGTCAATGATGTAGGTAATGTAATTGGTATTGAACAAGATTTCCCTTATCTCAATAGCAGTAAACACGATGAGTATACCTACAAACCCAATAATGATGGCTATGAGTTAAAAATAAGAAGTGGAATCAAATATTTCTTAGGTGGTTTAGCAAATTCAAAAACAAAATTTGAATTTTTAAAAGCTGGAGAGAAAACTTACTGCAAAGTAATTATAGAAAAGTCACTCCATGCCATCTACTTGAATGATACTAAAATTTACAGAAGAACAGGTAGTATGACTACTTTACAAAAAGGAGATGTCATTACCTATTTCATAGAGGAGCGATTGAGGGAACGGATGATGGCAAATGATCCAATCATCCGCGAAACAAAATTTACAGTAACCAAATCAGCTGAAGTAGAAGAGCCAGAGCTGGATGATGCAGTAGCACCAGCTGTAGATGATGAGTTTACACTAGACTTCCCAGAGCTAAAAACCTCTAAAACATGGTTTTACATCAACTTTTGGAAAGATGGCGGCTGGAGCTATACGGATCATAAAATTTACGACCAAAACATTGTAGCACAAGTAGAAATTCAGGATCACCTGAAGAAAGAACGTTTAATTATTGCCTATAAAAATGGTAAAATTGTTCAGCTAACGCCTTATGAAATCATCAAACCTAAAAATTCAAAAGGTAAACGAGATCCCAAAAAGAAAAATAACATCTACAATACAGGATGGAACACGGAAAGCGAGATATTGAAGGTATTTTGTATGAATAAAAAAGATCTCCTGCTCTTTACAAGTTTTGATGAAAAAAATAGAAAGCATGTAAAAATACATGAAACCGAAGACATTGAACTTTATGATAAGATCTCAATTCAAGGTAATAAAATCATCAATGATAACTTAAATGCGACCATTGATAATGTAGAGGTGATCCCCGTTGATTGTACACGCATGCTAGATTCACTATTTGTGAAGAAAAGTGCACGTACCGCTAGCTTGGGTATTCGATGGAATAACAGAGAGTATGTAGAAACAATAGCCAATTTAGAGAGCATTCTTAAAAGATTGAGAAAAAGACCGAATACTGCAGCGGCTTAATTTTTTACCCTAAAAAGGAAAGCTGCTGCTTTCCTTTTTTTTTGCATTTTAATTTTAAACAAACCAGATGCCGGTAAATCGGTAAAACCTGATGATGATAATGGAATTGTGGTAGTAGAGACAGGGCATGCCCTGTCTCTACAGCATGCCCTGTCTCTACAGCATGCCCTGTCTCTACAGCATGCCCTGTCTCTACATGGACAAAACCACCCCAATATCGGTAAAAATAGGTTTCAAAATATCGGGCAAAATACCGTTTCATCTATCATCGGTTCATACAAATCCGCCGTCACCCAACACGCCAATCGATTGGATTTCATCAACGGATGGCAGGAACGGTTTCATGATCCAATCATCCGCGATGATGCAGCATAACAACGCATATCGGATGATATCATCAACAACCCGATGAATTGGGATCGAGATAAATTCTATTCGAAGAGATAAACCTTGGTTATAGTATGATTGATGGATGATGCCAAAATATCAAAACAGATCTCTGAGCACACTCTCTGCTGCATGAAAACCACCCATACCATGTACACCTCCTCCAGGCGGGGTGGAAGAACTGCAAAGGTAAACCCCTTTTGTGGGCGTTCGGTAGGGATTCAAACTAATGATCGGTCGGGTAAATACCTGTAGGATGTCTTGTGCACCTCCATTGATATCGCCTCGAAAATAATTGGGATTATAGACCTCCATTGCCTCGGTATTCATGCTGTGGCGCGCTAAGATACGCTCACAAAAACCCGGTGCGAAGCGCTCGATTTGTTGGTCAATCACAGCATTCATGTCCTTTGTTGAACCTTGAGGAACATGGCAATAGGCCCACACCGTGTTTTTACCCTCGGGTGCTCGCGTACGGTCAAAATTACTCTGCTGCGCTAAGAGCACATAGGGGTCTTTAGGGTGAATACCCTTCCATATCTCGGCTTCGGCCTTTGCAATTGCATTGAATTTACCCCCCAAATGCACTGTCCCTGCCCCTGCCACTTGAGGGTCTGCCCAAGGAATCTCACCCGCTATCGCATAATCCACTTTAAACACCCCCATCCCATACCTAAAATTTTGAAGGCGCTTCCGATATAGACTCGGCAATGCATCACCCATAATTTGTAATAAAGTATTAGGGTTGGTATCAAAGAGATAGGCTTTTGCCTCGGGAAGCTCCTTTTTATCATGAATCATCTGATTGAGTATGATCTCACCGCCTAGTGATTGATAGTAGGCAGCAAGGGCATTGGCTAAAGATTGCGAACCACCTTTGGGGAAAGGCCAATTGTGAGGATGAGCCAGCAAACCTAATACCAAACCTATTGCAGCGGTGGCAGGCTGATGCAGTGGTAAGATAGCATGTGCCGCTAAGCCCGCAAACAGCGCGCGACTGCGTTCTTCTTTAAAATACATCGACTGAAACCAGTTAGCGGGCAACAAAGCCTTGGTGCTGAATTTAAGAAAATCCACCTTATGTTTAGGCATGCGCAATGGTCCTAAAAAATCAGGAAGTATCGATTCAAAGCGCTCGGCAAGGGGCTGCATCAGTCGACGATAGGCCTCCTCATCCCTCCCTAAACCCGCTGCAGTTTGATCAATATCAGGATAAAGCAAAGCGGCTGCTTCCTTATCAAGGGGGTGTGCCGCTGCTACAGTGGGAAATACCCACTCTAGGCCAAAATCAGCAAGCGGCAACTGCTTTAGAAAAGGGGATTGATAAGCCAAAGGATGTATGGCGGAGCAAATATCGTGTTTGAATCCCGCTAAGGTCAGCTCTTGGGTTCTCATTCCCCCTCCTACCGTATCTTTACCTTCTAGTAAGAGGGTCTTGAGGCCTTCTTGCTGTAGGCGAATGGCAGCTGCCAAACCATTAGGTCCCGAACCGATAATTACCGCATCGTATTTCATAGCCTGATATACGGTGAAAAAAGTCTTAATGATATTCACTGACACATTGAGTTGAACTATTTAAGTTCGTACTCTTTGCGCTATTGAAATTTACTTTACGAATGCTGTCTTTTAAAAAACCATCTAATAATAATATTGGCAAACCCCATAGTCTAACACTTAATATACAGGAAATGCTGATAATAAAATACAATGTGTTAACTATAGAAAAGATCAATAAACGGGCTTTCCGCTTTTTTTATCTCTTTTTTATTGTCATGGTTGCTGATTCAAAAAGTGTGCTATCTATTGTACTCTGATGAAACTCTAATCTACTTTCCTCCTTGATCTTTAGCCTTAATGGCTTATTTTCATTGTAATCCAAATTAACCAATAATTTTTGTGTGTCTTTATTAAAATTCCATGAACCTGTCTTCAAATTCATTCCCTTCTCGTCTTCTTTTCTGTACGCTATCCAAGCAGAAAAATCACTCTCTAATTGAAGAAGTGCGTCCCTACTACTATTTAAAACATTATATACCCCTACATATTCCTCTAAATCTAAATCCCTAGCATGAATTTGAATAAAGAATTCAACATTACAATTCTCTGTAACAAATAAATCAGTGTAAAAAACTTCATCTTCATTATCATTGAATTCAGCTATGTTCACCAGTCGGTCTATATCAACTGTGTAGACACAAGCATATTCATTGTCAGTGTTATAGTCAGAATCAAATGTAAAAGATAAAGATTGAATTGCTTTATCTTCAATATCCTTAAGAGATATTTCATATGAATAGGAGAAGTCATCTTGATGGCGAATGAATTTTTCAGTACGCAGAGAATCATCATTTTCAATCACATATATTTTCTTACTTTGAGGCAGATCCTCACCAATAATTTTTCCTTTTAATATGATACTCTGTGCAGAAATGAGCAATGGGAATAGCACAAGAGATAAGGTAAAAATACATTTCATCATTTGATTAGTTAAATGGATAAGCCGATATCAATTTTTGATAACTTATTTTTTCATTTGGCCTTTGAAAACTCACTTTTTTAGGTGGTGAACTTCGAGAAGAGCGTGTTAATCCCTGATAAAGACAAGAAAAAGAGATCACATAAAACTGTCGATCTTTACTTTTTTTTCCATACAAGCCATACCACCAATAAGATAGAAGCAACAAAGCTCATGACGAATATGATTTGATAAAAAGCATCTTGAACTTTATTTTTGAAGAGAATGAAAAGGAGAAATAATACAATACCTGCTACGAATCCTTGGGTTTTGGTCATTGGGTTCAATCATTTTTTTTCAAAGATAAGAAAAGCTTTTTGAGTGGACTAGCGCAAGCGTCTGCTTCTACTTGATTTAGGATGTCGTCAGCAACTTTTTTATAATCACCAAGAAAGCCAGTCTTAGGCTACAACAAAAAATTAACAATAAAACCATCATCCCTTCTATTCTGGTACAATGACCTCGGAGGATGATCTATTCAGATAATTTTATCAATACTACGCCTTCCCCACTCCTTTCGACCTTCTGCTTCTAAAAATGAAAATCAATAGAATGACTACTCCCGTCATCCCAAGAAAAACAAAAAAAGGAGTCCACCAAAGGGAGTTCAATTTCACTTGAGCTACCCTATTTTGTGGTGAAGCGTAAAAATCAGGTAAATGACGATCTGTAAACGAAAGACCATAGTCTACTAATGCCTGCCATACCTTATACTCTTGACCATCGGAGGTAACTAAAATTAAGTCATCTAAATTTTCAACCACCTCGCCTTGCTTATTCTTGAATTCGATATTTAACCTTGGAAGAATGCGTCCAATCTCAGGAAGGAATGAAGCCAAATAATAATCACTCACCAAATGAATCAGTTCATCCTTCTCAGGTGTTCTCATGCTAGCCTGCGCATAATCCAGCTGATTATAAAGTTGCCATTCAGACACTGCATTGTAAGATGGTAATGGCTGGTTGATAAAAGGCACCTGAAACCATGATGCTCTATTGGCATCGTAGCGCATATGCAAGCCTGAAAACTGTAAGTGAGCCGTACCTCCTTTCGCTAAAGGGATGAATGCTGCGATTTCAGCGAGCTTACCTACCTCCTCAGGAGTCAGATAACAACTGATCATGGGGTATCCCGCTCGCTGATCGATGCCCATACCCAGAGAAGATACAGTAACTAAGTCACTAAAAGTAACTGAACGTCCGCTCCTTGAGCCATCAAACGATTTTAAATCTGATCTCAAAATACCATCCGCCTGCATGGCTATGGCTACGGGACTAGCTGTAATCCGCTCACCTGCAAAGCGCATGGCATCAGTGACATAATTGCCAATGCTACTTTCCTTAAAGCCTGCGCCCCTATCGAGGTCAAAATTTCGTCTGAATATTTCTTGATCGTGACTGCTTACCCTATCCCTAGTCCATTGTTTAACTTTTTCATTGAGTAAGCGCTCATAATACTCAACTGCAATTTGAATGGTAGCATCCTCTCCTGACTCCGCATTAGGCAAATAATGATAGGCCAGACCCTCTGCTTCGTTTTGCAATTCAAAAACGCCTTTCTCACGATCAAAAACGCCTTTCAGCTGACCAAGCTTTTCGGTATAATTCCCCGAATGAAAGATGACGGTACTCTTTTCTATTATGGGTTGCTCGGTTGTCGCATGCTCATGCCCGCCTAAGATCAAGTGAATCCCCTCTACCGATTTCGCTAGTGCTACATCCTCATCCCTACCCGAATGACTCAGGCAAATGATCATTTCTGCTCCTTTTTGTTTTAACAGCGCTACCGCCTTCTTTGCAGCCGCGGCCTGGTCAGTAAACTGAATAGGCTTAGCCGCAGGAGCAACACTTACTGCATGCTTACCCAAGAGTGCAAAAACACCAATCTTTAGGCTTTCGGGACCTTCTAAAATCAAGTGGTCGAGAATACCTACATTTTCAAGAGGGTGCTCTGTGGGAATGTCAATATTACTGCACAAGATAGGTAGTTGAAGATCTTGCATCTGCTTGGCATGCGTGCTGTAATACTGCGCCAAAAAATCAGGGCCATAATCAAATTCATGATTTCCCACAGCCACTGCATTATAGCCCATCTGTGCCATTAGATTGAGCTCTGCGGCCTCACTCTCAGGTAAAAGCCATGCGAAAGGTGTACCGCCAACCACATCCCCCGAAGAAAAAACAAGTAGATCGGGGTTTTCACGGCGCAGCTCGGAAATCTTATGCGCTACACGAGCAAAACCACCCCTGCCACTACCCTGACCATATTCGCTTATGGGAAGTGGTAGTAGGGATGAGTGCTCATCGGAGGTATGCAATATGGTGATGGGAACTTGGCTAAATGCAAGCTGATGAATGAAAACTAAAATGATGACTAAGCGATAGTGTACAAGAGTCCGTGGCATGAGTTGGTGAAATAGGATGATTATAAGCTCAAAAATAAGGATTAGGCGCTTTCATCATTTAAAATATAGATGATCAAATTATTAATTGTGAAAAATAAATTGACCTGCAATGCATTCTCTAAAAAAGGACTAGCATCTTTAAAGAAAAAGGGGAAACCATATTGAAAACTTAGTACAATGACTAAAATGAGAAGTTAATTTTAGTGGGGATGAGAACGCCGTCAAACAGCAAGTAATCCTATCACTTTTCTAATTTGCGCTCTACATACTGACCAAGATAATAAAAGGCTATGAAAGGCACTAACATCAATTTTGCTGTCTTCTCAAGCAGACCCAATTGATTGAGGAAAATTAAGATCAGCGCGGTGAGTAGTATCAAAAGAATATTAAAAGTTATTTTCTTCATAGCCTGTGATGAAATATCGCCAATTATTAATTTACTGCATACATATAGCGCTTCAAATATATGCTTAACTTTTATCTAGGGTCTGCTTAAAAACAGCTAAATTGTTGATAAATAAACCATAAAGTCTAAACTTTATTTTTCTGAGTGAATAGTTTATAAGCAGAAATAGTGAAAATGCTTGCATCTAAATGTCTGAGATCGACATTTTGTAGCTTAGCCCCAAGCACAACATCTTCTTTGTTGGCTTCAGCTCGAGGTATATTAATACATCTTCGCTTTGCCGCCTCGAATCTGCTGTACTTGGGACTTTTTAAGCAAACCCTATCCAAACCTATTGATAAGCATTTCAATGCTTAGCTATCGATTTATCTATCCTACAAACGGAAGAAGCGTTAAAAAATTTTATTTCAATCAACTACTTAAAATCCATTTAAAAAATGGTAATAAAAATGTGAAAACGTATTTTCAATTGATTTTAAATAATTATATAGAATGATCAAACTATTTGGTATGTTCAGGCGTTGTATGAAAGTAATACTATTATCAATAGATTGAATACTTTAAACGTTAATAACAATGCAAGCAATTGAAGTTTTAGAAAAAGAAAAAGTTTCTGAGATCCCATTCTCAGTACATGAAGTTTTAGCTAGTCTTGAGGAAATCAAAGAGCGTAGAAGACTACTAGAAAGAGGGATGGTACTAGGAAACATCTATAAGCAGACGGTTAAAATACATTTTATGTGTGTTGACAAGAAGACTTATAAAACCGAAGCTACCATATGGACGGTTACTGAAAAATACGTGATGATAAAGGGAGGTCGAATGATCCCGCTACACAGTATCGTTAAAGTAGACACTTAATAGTATAGTTATCCATTTACCTGTAGTAATAACCCTCCCAATGAATAGAATTGGAGAGGGTTTTTTAATGAACTGCCTCGTGTAAACTAAATATGATATAGATACTCACACTACGCGAATAATACAGCATTTATTCATATTATCGAGGCTTGCTTAACAAATCTTAAATAAGATTCGAGACAACACCTAACCCACTTATTTTTATAGATAGCATCACGATCAACTTCAAGTAGCTTTTGAAAATCTATCAATCTTTTTTACGTGCAAATACCAATACGCCTTTCCGGCAAGATTGCAGGCTTCAGCTTACCAACGGCTGGATACAAACTCAAGATAATCATGAAACATCGAGCGACATTGTGTGATTTTTTTTAGGTCATGAATCACCATTATGCTGATACGAGCTAAATTCACTGAAAACATCATCGATCACCATAAGCCGCTAATTCCCCCTTTTCTATTACTAAATTTCAAGCTACATGAGTTGATAAATTCCTTGATTAGATAAAAAAATATACTTATCCGCATCATTAGATAAATAAATGCCTAGAAAAGACACGAATGGTTACGTTGTTACGCCCTTTCAGGACTCAGTGCATGCTTTCTGTTTTTAACAGTGCTTCACCCTGTGCTTTGCTATGTTGCACCTTCAGCGCTTTTTAACAATAATAGTTCATTTTAAATTTAAGGTGCAAATAAGCGGATATGCATATAAAAAAAGCTGTGTTTCGTAAACTAGTGGATAAAACACCTTACCTATACCTTTTTCTCAAACTTCACAATGTGGCCATCTTTTCTATTATCACTTTGATAGATTTATCAATATGATAACACATCTAGCTATTCGATAGAAACAATTTCTCTCAAAAACAGACCTCATTCGGACTATTTCCACAAACATATTTTTGGCACAGTTTTAGTATCGTTGATATTAGATTTTTAAAACTCATTTTTTGAATTTGGGTATTTTTTCAATTATTTTTTTTGGATTAATTTTTAGGTTCGGTTGGGAGTCAGGTAGTTCTGACTCCTATTTTTTTGTATTAATACAGCTTGCTACCGCTAAAATTCAAAGAATAGAAATCACTTCTGTATACAAAGCTCAAATCCGTAGGTGCATGATAATATGCTTATTTACGAGATATCATCAAGCAAGAAAAGAAAGTAACCAACTAATCAGAAGGCTCATCATTTAATTTTCTCACACAAATACAATGCTGCAGAAAGATACGCAAGCTATACGAGAGACCCTATACAAAAATAACCTACACGATCAGACTCTGAAAAAAGGCATATAGTGATAAATAAGCATGATAAATAGGGTCTGCTTAAAAACAGCTAATTTGTTGATAAATAAATCATAAAGTCT
>JAFIEW010000126.1 GCA_020832375.1 Cyclobacteriaceae bacterium | reverse complement strand
GCTATCTAAAATTATTATCCTTGTAAAACTGTAACGTTTATTTAGGACTAGACAGAATTAAGCATTGTTCTTTTTATGGTCTTCCAAGAACTTTGCTAAGCCGATGTCTGTAAGTGGGTGATTTAATAGACCTGTAATCACTTTCAGTGGGCAGGTAGCAACGTCAGCACCTAGCTCGGCGCATTCGATTAGGTGCATGGTGTGGCGCACAGAAGCCGCAAGAATTTCTGTTTGGAAACCAAAGTTATCATAGATCTCACGGATTTGACCGATTAGTCCCATGCCGTCATGAGCAATGTCGTCTAATCTTCCGATAAATGGAGATACATAATCTGCACCCGCTTTCGCAGCTAAGATCGCCTGACCTGCAGAGAATACTAAGGTACAGTTTGTGCGGATTCCCTCTGCCGTAAAGGTACTGATAGCCTTTACACCATCGCGCGTCATCGGTACCTTTACCACGATTTTATCGTCAAGCTTAGCTAGCGCACGACCTTCTCTGAGCATACCTTCATAGTCGGTTGCAATTACCTCAGCGGACACATTGTCATCTACAATGTCACAAATCTGCTGATAGTGCTTATTTACATTTGCTTCGCCTTTAATGCCTTCCTTAGCCATCAAAGATGGATTGGTAGTAACACCGTCTAAGATACCCATATCTTGGGCTTCGCGGATTTCGTCTAGATTTGCCGTGTCAATGAAAAACTGCATAATATGATTGTTTGTCCCTTTCGGGATGTTGATAATGTACTTTCTTCGGCAAAGTTAAGGTTTTCAATCGGTTTAAATAGTCTTATTTCTAAAATTAACCGTCAAATATCCAACTGCTTATCTGCTGCGAATTTGAGGTGCCTCCTATACAAGTATTTTTTTAGCTTGGGATGATAAGGCTTTTAGTCATCACTCATTGCAATAAAGCAATGGGGTCTGCAAAAGGTTAGTCGCTCGTATGTTAAAAAATGAAAAACGGGAAAAATGAAAGAAAAGGTTGGGGTAAAAAAAGTGGCAAACCGAAGTCGCACCGCTCAACCATCTACCCTTGCTTCCTTCCGGACCTGGGGGATTCGACAGGAGCTGGTCGTATCGATTTGCCGATGCAAAGGTAGAAGGATTTATTATATTTTCAAAGGCTGACTAATTAAATTGGGCTCTAAAACCAAGTCTTTTTTTAATATTGATTTCCAATCTTTTGTAGTTCAATAGGTTGGAGTGTAAAAAATATTTTTTAAGTGATGTATCAAATGAATGAAGATCTGACTCTTTATGTTTAAAAAACAAATATGACTCCTCAAGACTACAGCTGTAGGCTAACACTCGTCCTATGCACAATAGAATAAGACTTTAGTGCATTACGATCTTCTGACTACGTTTTAGTCTATTACAAATGGATATTTACAATGTTGTCAGGTTAAAAAATAAATAAATAACAAGCATGCCTTGTGTTAGAGACAGCTAAGCCGTATTTATTTCTTGATTCAAACCTCTGGTTTCAGATTTTAATTACCATCCTCATTTCCAACAATAAATTAACTTTTTTCTCCAGCTAAGCCGCTACTGTAAAGCTGAAACTCTAAAGATCCGGTTTCTTCAAATTCGTCAAATGCTAAGTCATCAAAAATCTCTTCGTCGAAGTGCATCTGATTTAATTCTATTTTGCCATCCTTCAATATCACGATTTCCTTACCATTGAAACGGTAGGGGTTAACTTGTACTAATATGGTATAGTCGTCAAAAACTTTTTTGAAGTAGCGATGTACTACCTCGCTATTAGGGATTTTCTTCTCTTTTTCTTCGCGATCTTGTTTTTTAGGTTTTTTACCCATTGATATGTTTTGTGAGTGATTTTTATAGATGATTTATTTTAACGCATTACTTCCCTAAGGTTTCATCGATAGCTTGCTTGATAAGGTCGCAACATTGGACAATTTCCTCTTCAGTAATGATTAGTGGAGGTGCTATTCGCATGGAATTGTCGCAAAATAAAAACCAATCTGTTACAACCCCCAATTCAATTGCACGGTCAATTACTGCCTTGAGTACTTCAAAACTTTCCATTTCAGCGGCCATCATTAAGCCTTTGTTTCGGATTTCTTTGATATGAGGGTGCTGCAAGTGTTCAATAAAGAGCGCTGCTTTCTGTGGCACTTGTTCAATCAGACCGCTTTCTTTTAGTGTTTTTAAGGTAGCAAGCGATGCCGCTGCCGACACAGGGTGTCCACCAAAAGTGGTGATATGTCCTAAGATGGGGTTCTCACGGAATACTCCCATGATGTCTTGAGGTGCCATGAATGCTCCTATTGGCATGCCGCCCCCCATTCCCTTAGCGGAAACTACAATGTCAGGCTTTAGTCCATAGTGTTCAAATGACCAAAATGTGCCTGTACGACCGAAACCGCTTTGTATTTCATCGCAGATGATGAGCGTACCGCAGGCGTTGCATCGCTCTTGAAGCGCATCGAAATAGGCTTGATCGGCAGTTCTTAATCCTGCTTCGCCTTGCACTACTTCTATAATGATTGCAGCTGTTTTCTTTGTGATATGCTTCAGG
This sequence comes from Cyclobacteriaceae bacterium, assembly GCA_020832375.1. Taxonomy (GTDB): domain Bacteria; phylum Bacteroidota; class Bacteroidia; order Cytophagales; family Cyclobacteriaceae; genus JAFIEW01. The sequence continues at coordinate 8,655 of JAFIEW010000126.1, read as the reverse complement.
TCTTCAATATTTCCATGGCGAATGTGCGTAAATCCAGGTAAGAGAGGGCGATAAGCTTGTTTGAAAATTTCATTCCCACCTGCAGATAGTGCACCATGAGAAGATCCATGATAAGCGTCGAAGCAAGACATGATTTCCGCTTTGCCTGTATATCTTTTTGCTAGTTTGAGCGCTCCCTCTACAGCCTCACTACCGCTATTTACAAAATAAGTCCATGTTTGCTCAAATGGAAGTGTGTGGTGTAATGCTTCAGCTAATTGGGTCTGTGGGCTTTGGACCATCTCACCATAAACCATCACATGTAGATAGCGATCAAGTTGGTTTTTAGCAGCTTGTATTACATTGGGGTGGCGATGTCCTAAATTGCTAACACCAATGCCACTTATTAGATCGCAGTATTGCTTACCATCAGGGGAATACATATAAATACCCTCAGCATAGTCTACTTCAATCTGAAGTGGGAAGTGAGTAGTTTGCGCCTGGTGCGATAAGAAGAGTTGACGGTTAGTCAAAGATGTTGTCAAGGTATGGTCGTTCATCATGCTGCAAAGTTAGTTAAAATCGACTGCTTTTTAAAGCAACAAATAAGTAGGCGGGCTTGTTGATTTTATTGCTGAATTCTTCCAATTGGTTAAGGAGCACATCGAGTTGTAGAAATCTTTTTTTAATAATTATTTAAAATTACTTTTTGCGTAAAATGAAGGGATGGCTGAATTTTGCTGATATCCAATAGGCTACTTTGAACTGTGTGTTTTTTGTTTTCTCCAGTAGCGATGAAGCAATTGTGATAACATGGTCAGACAAAATGAGTAGTTTTGATCAATAGAATATCACTATTTGCAAGATTGGTCAATTTCTAGTACTAAAAATTATGACACAGTCTTAACACTATTAGGACTCACAGTCAAACAATGAATTATTTTCTTAGGTGTAAGGTATCACCTTGGTGGCATAGCGTATAATAGGGGGTTATTTATTGAGAAAAATCAAAGGTTACATCGTACAAATTATATAACCTTTTTCTATAGCTATATTTCAAGCTAACCGACTTTATAGAAATCCACTATGCGAAATTATATGATACATCATGTGCGTTGTGCGAGCTAGTTGATAAGCATAAAATAAATCATTGATTTTGATATCTTTTGTAAAGTAAGCCTGTTTGTAGGTCATGGTATCAATTAATTGCGTAAAAGTTTAATCTGATCCTATGATTTTCAGAAAAGCTGAATGCTCATTTTTTGAATAAAATTTTGTAAATTTCTCCTGTACTGGTCTATTTAAATTGTCTTTCGTCTGTTTTTCATAAAAAAAACATGGCTCTTCACTATATTTTTTATAATTTTAATAGATTTTAATGAAATAGGGCAAGCAAGGGAAATGGCAATTAATTTGATGCATCTATTAACATGCCATCAGTTTCAAATATCTTCCAACCTTTCTCACTGCGACCGTATATGAATAATGAAAAATACTTGCTACTAAATTAGTTTTTGGTGTGCGTTTCTATCTGATTTATAGCGAGTATTTGCATATTTGCATAAGCAATTTTTCTATATGAAAGAAGCAATGTATTTTTGCCTAATATCTGAGATATATAAAAACAACAATGGACAAATATTCCTATCTTTCCAATGCCGAGACAGCTTATATCGATGAGTTGTACAAGGATTACAAAAACGACCCTCAAAGCGTTGACCTTAGCTGGCAGCGATTTTTTGAAGGTTTCGATTTCTCACTAGAGCAGTATGGTGATGAAAATGGCCACCCCAAAGTTGCTAAACACCCTGAAGGAGAGGTCAATCAAAAAGAGATTCAAGTTCGATACCTTATTCATGCCTATCGCTCTCGTGCTCACCTAAACTCTAACACCAACCCAGTAAGAAAGCGAAAAGATCGCACTCCAAGGCTTGAACTTGAACATTTCGGACTGAGTGAAGCCGATTTAGACACTGTTTTTGAGGCTGGTAATGTTATTGGGATAGGTGACGCTACCCTCAGAAAGATTATCGAGTCGCTGAAGCATATCTACGAAGGTACTGTTGGATTTGAATACCTATATATTCGAGAGGCTGAAATTCTAGATTGGTTTCAGGAGAAAATAGAGAAAGAAGCTTTAAGCTTTAATCCAACTGTTGAGGAAAAGAAGAGAATACTGTCTAAGTTGAATGAAGCTGTGGTTTTTGAAAACTTTCTTCATACCAAATATCTTGGACAAAAAAGATTTAGCTTAGAAGGTGGTGAAACTACCATACCTGCATTAGACACTCTTATTACTAAAGGAGCGGATCTGGGTGTAGAGGAAGTTGTGATAGGTATGGCACACCGAGGTAGATTGAATGTGCTTACCAATATTATGGGTAAAACTTACGAGCATATTTTCAATGAATTCGAAGGTAATGCTGAAATCGACCAAACTATGGGAGATGGCGACGTGAAGTATCACATGGGATACAGCAGTGAAGTTACTACTCCAAACGGTAAGGTTGTCAACCTTAAGTTAGCGCCGAACCCATCGCACCTAGAGGCAGTAAATCCAGTCGTAGAAGGCTTTACTAGAGCAAAGATAGATAAACAATACGAGGGCGATGTAAAAAAAGCACTTCCTGTATTAATACATGGTGATGCTGCAGTAGCCGGACAGGGTATTTCTTATGAGGTGACTCAAATGTCACAACTTCCAGCTTATTTCACTGGGGGTACCATACATTTTGTGATTAACAATCAGGTTGGTTTTACAACTGATTTTGATGAAGCAAGAACTTCTATTTATTGTACTGATGTTGCCAAGGTAGTAGACGCTCCAGTACTTCACGTAAATGGTGATGATCCTGAGGCGGTGATGTTTTGCATGAAGGTTGCTATAGAGTTCCGTCAAAAGTTTAATCGGGATATCTTCGTTGATATGGTTTGCTACCGTAGACATGGGCATAATGAAAGTGACGAGCCGAAATTTACTCAGCCAAGCTTGTATAATATTATCTCTAAGCATCCTAACCCAAGAGAAATCTATAATAAAAGACTACTCGAGAAAGGTGATATTGATGCGGAGTTGGCAAAAAATATGGATAAGGAGTTTAACAGCCTACTGCAAGACCGATTAAATATGGTTAAGCAAAAGCCGCTTCCTTATCATTATTCTCCAATGGAGAAAGAATGGAAAGAACTCAGAAAGTCTACTCCTGAAGATTTTCTTTCCTCTCCTGAAACGGGTATCGATGAGACTGTTATTACGCAGGTTGCCAACGCATTGATTAAGATTCCAGAGGGTTTTAAACCTATCCGGCAGATAGAGCGCCAATTAAAGCAAAGAAAAGAAATGTTCTTTGATAAGAAAGAGCTTAACTGGGCAGCCGCGGAATTGCTTGCATATGGTTCAACTTTATTGGAAAACAAGACGGTAAGAGTAGTAGGACAGGATACTCAACGAGGTACTTTCTCTCATCGACATGCGGTCTTGAGAGATGCAAATACGAATCAGCCGTACAATAGTCTTAACTTCATAGCTGATGATCAGCCAGAAAAATTTAAGATCTACAACTCGTTATTATCAGAGTTTGGGGCTCTAGGCTTTGAATTTGGTTATACCATGGCTAATCCAAACGCAATGGTTATTTGGGAAGCTCAGTTTGGTGATTTTGCCAATGGAGCTCAAGTAATGATTGATCAATTCATTTCGTGTTCCGAAACAAAATGGCAGCGTATGGCCGGCCTTGTTTTGCTTTTACCACATGGATATGAAGGTCAAGGACCTGAACATTCTAACGCTCGACCTGAGCGTTTCTTACAGCTTTCAGCAGAGTACAATATGGTGGTGGCTAATATTACTTCACCAGCCAACTTCTTCCATTTGCTTCGTAGACAACTGGCTTGGCCTTTCAGAAAGCCATGTGTAGTGATGTCACCGAAGTCTTTATTGAGACATCCTAAAGTGGTATCGCCACTTGAGGACTTCACAAAAGGAAGTTTCCAAGAGATATTACCAGATACTACGGCAGATCCTAAAAAAGTGAAACGTGTACTATTCTGCACGGGTAAGGTGTATTTTGATTTACTTGAAAGAAAAGAAGCTGAGGAAAGAGAGGATGTTGCTATCATCAGAATTGAGCAGATGCATCCATTCCCTAAAGAAGCATTCGAAAAAGAGCTTAAGAAATTTAAAAAAGCTGAGCTGATGTTTGTACAGGAGGAACCTGAAAATATGGGGTATTACGCTTTCTTGTTACGTTCACTAAGAGGTTTAGACTTTGAACTTGTAGCAAGAAAAGCCGCAGCTAGTCCAGCTACAGGTTATGGGAAAATGCATGGTAAAGAGCAAGAGAACCTCGTGAATAGAGCATTCCAATAAATAAAATAATCAACTCATAAATAGATACAATGAGCTTAGAAATAAAAGTCCCGAATGTAGGAGAATCAATTTCCGAAGTTACCATAGCTACTTGGCTTAAAGCTGAGGGGGAATATGTGGAAATGGATGAAGTAATCTGTGAATTAGAGTCAGATAAAGCTACTTTTGAATTGACTGCCGAAGCTGCAGGGAAGTTACATCATAAAGCCGAAGAAGGTGATACTTTAGCCATAGGTGATATTATCTGTGAAATCGACACTGAGGCGAGTGGTGGTGGATCAGGTACTGAAAAGAAAGAAAGCAAACCTTCTTCTTCTACCTCAGATTCATCTTCTAAGAGTAGTGGTGGACCAAGCAAGACAGGTGAAGTATTGGAAATGAAAGTGCCTGAGGTTGGCGAGTCTATTACAGAGGTGACGATTGCTTCATGGTTGAAGTCAGATGGAGATTATGCCGCACTCGATGAGATTATTGCAGAGATAGAGTCTGATAAGGCCACCTTTGAGTTGGCGGCTGAAAAGGCTGGTTTTATTCAAATTATTGCTCAAGAAGGTGAAACCTTAGAAATTGGCGCACCAATTTGCAAGATAGAGGTGACTGAAGGTGAGCCTTCAGGTGACGGCGGTGGAAGCGGATCTAATAGCGAAAGCGGTAGTGGCGGTGAAACTGCAAGTGGCTCTTCTGATAGTGAAACCTATGCTACAGGGCATGCATCACCGGCTGCGGCAAAAATATTGAAAGAGAAGGGTATCGACCCTAAGGATATTAAAGGAACAGGCGTTGATGGCCGCGTGACGAAAGCGGATGCAGAGGCAGCAGAGAAGAAAGCCAGTGCTCCTTCGCCTAGTAAAGCATCGACAGCGTCCTCATCCCAAGCAGAACCACCAAAAGCGAGTGGTGAGCGAGGACAAAAGCGTGAGAAGATGACCAACTTGAGAAAAACTATTTCTCGAAGATTGGTATCTGTGAAAAATGAAACGGCCATGCTGACTACCTTCAATGAGGTAGATATGAAGCCGATCATGGACTTACGCTCGAAATATAAGGATATGTTTAAAGAGAAGCATGAGGTAGGCTTAGGCTTTATGTCATTCTTCACTAAGGCGGTTTGTGTTGCCTTGAAAGAATTCCCAGCAATTAATGCAATGATTGATGGTGAGGAGATCGTATATCACGATTATTGCGACATCTCGATTGCCGTTTCTTCTCCAAGAGGATTGGTAGTACCGGTAATTCGTAATGCTGAAGATCTATCTTTTAAAGGTGTAGAGTCTGAGGTTGTGCGACTTGCGAAAAAGGCGCGTGACAACAAGCTCAGTATGGACGAGATGCAAGGAGGTACTTTTACCATCACCAATGGAGGTATCTTTGGCTCAATGCTATCAACGCCGATCATCAATGCACCTCAGTCCGCAATATTGGGCATGCACAATATTGTTGAAAGGCCAATTGCTCTCAATGGTGAGGTAGTCATCCGTCCTATTATGTATTTGGCGCTTTCTTACGACCACAGAATAGTGGATGGTAAGGAGTCGGTGAGCTTCTTGGTGCGTGTAAAGCAGCTTCTTGAAGACCCAGCGAGATTATTGCTCGAGGTATAGAAAATATAAGCCTGTGCCTTTGGGCATGGGCTTTTTTATTGAGGTTGAAGTGGGATGAGCCACTACCTCTGACTCCCTTAAGCTAATGTTGTATCACTAGGGAAGGGGAGTCCATTGAGTTGAAATAGATCATTACAAAAAAAATCATAGAATCATGGATTATGATGTTATAGTCATTGGTAGTGGGCCCGGCGGATATGTAGGTGCCATTAGATGTGCTCAATTGGGCATGAAGACTGCCATAATAGAAAAATATGATACGCTTGGTGGAACGTGCTTAAATGTAGGATGTATACCTTCAAAAGCATTGCTAGATTCATCTGAGCATTATCACAATGCAGCGCACACCTTCAAAGATCATGGTATCAATTTAAAGGATTTAAGTCCTGATATCAAACAAATGATCACGAGAAAGGCAGATGTTGTTAATCAAAATGTGGAAGGCATTAAGTTTTTGATGAAGAAGAACAAAATCGATGTTTTTCACGGAATGGGGTCTTTCGTAGATAAAAATACGGTGAAGATCACCCCAGATAAAGGGGATGAGAAAAAGATTACGGCTAAGAAAATCATTATTGCTACGGGATCTAAGCCAGCTACTCTACCTTTTATAAAGCTTGATAAAAAACGGGTAATCACAAGTACTGAAGCTTTGGAGATGAAAGAAATTCCGAAGAGTATGATTGTGATGGGGGGTGGATATATTGGTATGGAGCTAGGTTCTGTCTTTGCTCGCCTAGGTACTGAAATCACCGTAGTAGAGTACATGGATCGTATTACGCCAAACATGGACTCTTCAATGAGTAAAGAACTTACCAAATCACTTAAGAAACTTGGTTTTGACTTTCAGTTGAAAACAAAAGTGACTTCTGTAGAGCCGAAAGGTAAGGGAGTTGTGGTAAAAGCTGAAAATAGCAAAGGGGAAGAAGTAGAGTTTAAAGCAGACTACTGCTTGGTTTCGATCGGTAGAAGAGCTTATACAGACTCTTTAGGACTGGAAAACATTGGTATAGAGGTAGACAAGCAGGGGAAGATTGAAGTAAACGATCATTTACAAACCAAGGTTGATAATATTTACGCTATTGGGGATGTAGTGAGAGGAGCGATGCTTGCTCATAAAGCTGAGGAAGAAGGTGCTTTTGTAGGTGAGGTGATTAGTGGTCAAAAGCCACATATCAACTATCGACTCATTCCGGGTGTAATCTATACTTGGCCTGAAGTAGCGAGTGTGGGTTATACTGAGGAGGAATTGAAGGAGAAAGGTGTGAAATATAAAAGCGGATCCTTCCCTTTCAAGGCCTTAGGAAGAGCCAGAGCTTCTGGCGATTTAGACGGTTTGGTGAAGATATTGGCTGACAAAGAAACGGATGAGATTCTAGGAGCTCACATTATCGGTGCTCGTGCAGCTGATATGATTGCAGAGGCCGTTGTAGCCATGGAGTATCGAGCTTCGGCGGAAGATATTTCTCGCATGTCACATGCTCACCCTACTTATACGGAAGCATTTAAAGAAGCTTGTTTGGCTGCTACAGCTAACAGAGCGATTCATATGTAGTCCAATTCTGATAAACATGCTAGAACTACAAATAGTATTGCTTTATCTTTGCAATTATTTTTAACACTTAAAAGCTACTCGACTAACAATCGGGTAGCTTTTTTTGTATATATTTCAAACGTTAGATAATGTTACGAGTTAGCATCTATAATAAGAGGTGATAGACAACATCTAATCCCTGTAAAAAGTTATAGAATAAATAATCGAAAAAAGTTTCTTGTTTTGATTCTTCTCGCTTATTTTTGATTGATACAAACTATGCTTCCATAATGGTACAAGCTCAAGAAATAGATACTTACCGGCCTTTACTTCAAAGTATTGCGATGAATATTGTAAAAAATGCACAAGATGCTGAAGACATTATTCAAGATGTTTACTTAAAGTGGCTTACGATTGATCGGTCAAAAGTGGAAAACGCCAAAGCCTATTTGATCAGGACAGTAACTAACTACTGCCTAAATCATATTAATAGTTTTAAGCAGCGCAAGGAAGAGTATTTAGAAAACTTTCATAATTCTGACTTTGCTGCAAAATGGAAGGCTGTGGAGTTTCCTAAATGGGATTTTGACTGGGAAAAAGAGCTCGCAGCGGCTAATAGTATCATGTCAACTAAGTTAGAACCTATAGAACGAACCGTTTTTGTTTTGAGAGAAGCTTTTGATTTCGACTATGAGAGCATGCAAGAGGTGATTCATAAGAAGAAAGAACACTGTAGGCAAATATTAAGTCGCGCAAAAAAGAAATTAAATTCTGATAGCCCAAAGGCCACTAAAATTGATAGCGATGATACTTCATTTTCTTTTCAAGAATTGAAGGAAGCCTTTCGCACAGGTGGTTTTGCTGAATTGGTGAAAAAAGTTAATCCTGAGGTCTAGCTTTGGATCATTTGGATAGATAGCTTATTCAAACTTGCTTTCTTATATTGATCCTATTTCTCATATATTTGATGTATAATTATAGCTATTACTTGCACTATTATATCTACTTCCTTGCTTCTTGAGATCATATTAATTATCTTTAATGTCCTATACTTTTTGCATAAACCAATATGTATCAATTAAAAGTTAGCTTACTACATAAGTAAACTTTTAAAATTCTTTCTTCTATAGCTTAGTAGATTCTCGTCTTCACCTTGCCTTTTAGTTACTTAA
>JAFIEW010000125.1 GCA_020832375.1 Cyclobacteriaceae bacterium | reverse complement strand
AAGGTAAAGATATTAATAACTTAATTAATCCCCAGAAAAATTGCTTGATCCTATTACGTGCGCTTTTATATGCAATAGTGCACAAAAAAAGCCGACCAATTTTGATCGACTCTTTTAAATACACCTTAAACCAAAATTTTTATTAGTCCACGTGGACTTTTACAATTTCCTTAGTGATGTTACCATTGGCGTCTTCCACCCAAATTAAAAGCTCGTAGTGTCCGTGCTCATTTGGAAGAATAATGGAGTTGTCGCCACCTAAGGCTACCGCTAAATCAATTTCTGATGTACTAGGAAGCTCCATTACGTTAGAGAAAGTTTCATTTCTCCAAGCTGATTCTCCCCAGACTAATTCCTGCATGCTGTCTTGCACTCTTGAGTGATCGTGGTCGTGATCATGGTCTTCATCTACTAACCTTACCCATACAAATGTGATATCAGAAGATAAAGCGTGATCAGTTTTAGTGATTGAACCAGTTACGTTTAAAGTTTCACCGCCTTCGCCTTCTAGCTCATCATCTATCATATTTGTTACTGCGATTGCTGGCGCGTAGGCTCTTCTGATGTAAAATGTTGTATTATAATTACTGCCATCTCCATAGCTAGTAGAGTTACCAAAAATATCTGTTGCTGAGACAGAGAAGTGATATGGACCAGCCAATATATTATCATCACCTATTCTTGAAGTAGGTCCTTCCCAATAAATATCAGTAGAAGTATCATCAACGTTCATTCTCGTAGCTCCTTCTGGAAATCTAAAAGTAGGTCTGTCAGCGTCTGGAGCATAAATATCGTTAACGCTCATTGGTACAAAATCAGAGTTGTTAACCCTTCCATGAGTATGACCGTCAAAACCATTGTGTACGTTGACTCTTACTTCACCTAATCCTGACTCATCTCTTACACTAAACCTTACGTGCATATGATCAGTTGTTGCTCTTCTTATTTCATTTTTTGCAGGACGAAAGCCATCTCTTCCATCTGCAAATTCTATAACTGGTGCTTCCATGTCCTGTACACCATTTTCATCATCATTGTCACAGGATAACATGGCAAAACCTAAGAATCCCGCCAATAAGTAATTGATACTCTTATTCATTTCTTGTGTAGTTTAATTATGTTTGCGTTAAAACGTTTATGCAATATAGTTGCAAATATAATAAATGAAACACTATTGCAAAAACATATCAGCTCTTTTTAGTAGAATAGTTTTTATTTTTTTGTTGTTGCGATGTTTCAATGTGCTTATTCGCATAACTACATAAATAGGGTCTGTTTAAAAACAGCTAAATTGTTGATAAATAAATAATAAAGTTTAGACTTTATTTATCTGAGTGCATAGTTTTTAAGTAAAAATGGCGAAAATGCTTGCACCAAAATGTCTTAAATCGACATTTTGTAGCTTAGCCCCAAGCACAACATCTTCTTTGTTGGCTTCAGCTCGAGGTATATCAATACATCTTCGCTTTGCCGCCTCGAATCTGCAGTACTTGGGGCTTTTTAAGCAAGCCCTAAATAGATATATGCCTCGAAAAGACCCACAACGTGTTACATTGTTACGCTCTTTCAGTGCTAAGTCATGCTTTCTAACTCTCACAGGCGTTAACCCTGTGCATTGTTATATAATGTCTTCAGCGCTTTTAAAACATAGTACTTCCTTTGAAATTTAAGGTGCAAACAAGCGGATAAACATACTATTTTATCAGTGGGAAGAGAAGTATGGTATATTTTCACCAGTTACCAAATGGTACTTTAAGGCTAAAGCTGAAATTCCTTCCTTGTTCTGGTAGATTGAGTAATCGATATCTACTTAAGTGATTAAGGTAAAAAGTGTCTGCAAGGTTTTCAGCATTTGCTTGAAAGTTAAAATCTTGGTTTCCTACAGAAAAGTCAAAGCCGAACCCCGCCCCCAATAGGGTGTATCCCTCGGTGGTACGTTCGTTTCTATCAACCCGATTTTGATCAGCCGCCCACCTTACTTCAAAAAAGGCATACCAATTGTTCGTACCAGATAGAAAGTCAGGGAAGTTATATTCAATACTTTGTAAAAATGAAAGCGGGGGGGTGAGAGGAAGCGGCAAATTAGTATTTAGATTATAGTTATAAACATATTCACCTGCTGTTCTAAAAAACAAACCTTTAATGGGCGAATAATCGAACTTCACCTCTGTACCGGTGAAAATTGCATTGTCTTGTCGGTATTCCCAAAGTTGTCCTCCTGTAGGCAGTCGGCTGAACCGAGGGGAGGGGGCAAGGTAGATATAGTCATCAAAGTAACCCCAAAAAGGCATGATAGAAACCAAAAACTTTCTTGAGGAGTAGGTTAGGTTTAGATCGGCCTGATAGCTTCTTTCAGGGGTAAGCTCAGGATTACCTACTTCATGCCTAAAATTTCCGTGGTGCACACCATTAGAGCTCATTTCTATAGCGGTAGGAATGCGGAATGCAGACCCTAGGTTGACTTTTAGATTCCAATTCTCATGTGGAATCCAAGATAGCCCCATGCTTACGCTTGCATTTTGGAAAAACTCATCGATGTCAGGGTTTCTTTGATCGAATTCACCTGTAAACCTGAGCCTTTCATATACAGGCTGAAGATGCTCTTGAATGTCATGGCGAGCACCATCCCAGCGTGCACCTGCATTGATAATTAAATTAGGTTTCCATCGGTACTCTTGAAAATAAAAAGCACCGTATTGAAAAGTACTAAAATTAGGAATTAAAAACTCGAATCCCTCTTGGCGGTTTTGCATGTATTGCAACATGAGACCATATATAATCTGTTTCTTTTCACTGGTATTTCTGTTGTACCTAACATTTGCTGTGTAAGTATCTAAGTCAAGGCCTAACGCTAAATTATTATCAGGACGGGGCTCTACACCATGAAAATCTGGAAATGACTTTTCATTTCTTAAGTTATTCTGATAGGCGAGGTCGATTTCTAACCAATCTCCACCAATATTAATGTTAGTGTTAGAGATCACCTTTATATGCCTGTTTTCCTGCCTTGGGAATTCTATATTTCTGTTGTCACCATTGTGGCGTAAGCTAAAAGAATTTGGGATACCTACGGCGCCAGGGAAAATACCTGCATCTTGACCAAATTGACTAACTGTTACGGTAGAGTAGCCCCAGTCTTTCTTTACTCCGCTAGTGATAGAGAAGTGACGCTCTTCACCGGCCGTATTTTTTAAGCGATTGTCAAAAATGGGTAATATAAAGCCAGCGAAGTTGAAGTTTTCCGCGGGTACTCTATAGTCACCAAAGCGCTGATAGGTGAGCCTCGCTCTGAAAATGATGTCATTTTGATTGGTTTCAACGAAAGCACTCGTGCTGTACATATCATTGTTGGTCCGAAAGCCATTGACTACAGAACCTCTTGTAGTGCCTTTTGACGGTGGAGCTGCAGGACGTATATTAATAACTCCTGCCATACCATCTGAGCCATAAATTAATGATGCTGGACCTTTGATGATCTCTACTCGGTCTACGTCAAAAGGATCAATTTCCAATCCGTGATCCGCTCCCCATTGTTGTCCTTCCTGCTTAATACCGCGATCATTGACCATGATTCGATTGAAGCTCATTCCTCTAATCACTGGTTTACTGATGCCAACACCCGTATTGATAGAGCTGATACCGGGTAGTCTTTCTATACTATTAGCAAAATTACCTGCATTGTACCTTTCCATATAGGCTCGGTCGAGTACTTCTATTGTCTGAGAATGTTCTACTGGTCCATTTTTAAATGGGTTGGTTTCGATGAAAACAGATTTCAATTGAAATACTGTTGGTTTCATTTGAATCTTCAAATCGAGCGTTTCTCCTTCAGTTAGTCTAATGTTTTGATGAGATGCTTCGTATCCTACATAAGTGAAATGTAGGTGATAGGTTCCTTTTTTTAAACTCGCTATTTTAAATTTACCTTCTAGGTTGGTAGTTGTACCTCTATTTAGCTCGTGGATAATGATAGATACTCCAACCAAAGGCTCATTATTTTCGTCGACTATGGTGCCTGTGAGGCTTTGCGAATATAAAAGAGGCCTAAAGAGCAATATTAATACGATGGTTAGACCTAGTGAAATACTTTTCATATAAAATCCTGAGACGCTATTTTTTTTAAGAGAGGTTTTTAAAAATTGATTTTTTAACATTTAGTCAACTACAAGAAGGAGGACCTAAAATACCAATTCAGCTAATGACGTGTTCTCATTCCACGCTAAATATATTTTTTAGTAATGATGTAAGAGACATACTTAGGTTTTGTTTTTGCAACTATGTTGTAAACGCAAATATAAGACAAATAAATCCGTTCAATACTATCAAGGGATGTCACATCTTTGTATTTTTGACAAAAGGTCTGGATCATTTACAAATTGCAGAAATAGTCTCTGGTGATTATCTTTTTTTGAATTATTGCGAATAAAATATTTTTAAATAGGAATGAAGGAAGAAAATAGCGCGGTTCAGGCAAATGAGCAGCCTGAGTTATTAATTATTGAAGACGAGGAAAATCTACTCACGTTACTTCAGAAACTATTTCGGTTGGAAGATTATCGGGTGTTGGGGGCCGGTTCTATCAGTGAAGGTAGACGGCTTTTGAAAGAGAACCCAAATATTCAGGTAGTGGTGACAGATGTGATGCTTCCTGATCAGAATGGAATAGAGTTTACCAAAGAAATAAAGGAAGAATCCCCACAGCTTGAAGTGATTGTGCTTACAGCTTTGGGTAATGTGAAAGATGGTGTTTTGGCGATGAAACTCGGTGCTTTTGATTATATCACCAAGGGAGATGGAGAGGAGAAGCTGATTACTGTTGTTGCCAAAGCTTTTGAAAAAGCTAGAATCTTGAAGCAAGTTCAAGCGATAAAGGCACCTGTGGGAGAACAACGTTTTCATAAGATTATCGGACGATCGCCAGCTATTTTGAACATGCTCGAGCTCATAAGCAAGGTGGCTGTTACAGATACGACTGTTTTGGTACTGGGTGAGACAGGTACAGGGAAGGAGCTAGTAGCCGAAGCGATACATAAAAATAGTAAGAGAAAATCAGGGCCATTTGTAGCGATTAATTGTTCGGCCATACCAAAAGATTTACAAGAGTCTGAGCTTTTTGGATATAAAAAAGGTGCATTTACAGGTGCTAATAAAGATAAGAAAGGCTATTTTGAAGATGCTAAGGGCGGTTCGGTATTTTTAGATGAATTGGGCGAAATGAGTCCTGACCTACAAGCGAAGCTTTTGAGAGCACTTGAAAATAGGGTAATAAACCGTGTAGGGGATACCCAAACCATTCCGATAGATGTGAGGATAATAGCGGCAACCAATAGAAATTTAATTTCTGAGAAATCTGATTTAGAATTCCGCAAAGATTTATATTATCGATTGAGCACTTTTACCATCGACTTGCCACCACTCAACAAAAGAGGCGATGATATCATGCTGATTGCTGAGCATTTTATCAATCAGATTTCTAAAGAAATGCAGAAGCCTATAAAATTGATGAGTGACGAATTTAAAAGTTGTCTTATGGGCTATTCATGGCCGGGAAACATTAGAGAACTTCGCAATGTAATTGAAAGAGCTTTAATTCTATCCGATGGTGATACTTTAAATTTCAAAGATCTTCCTCCTGAAATTACCTACGAACCTAAGTCATCAGATGCAGAAAATACTTATGAGACAAAAAGTACCACGGTGAAAACCTCTTCACCCAATAGTAATTACCCGTTCAACGATATGGATTTGAAGACAGTGGAAAAAATTCATATCTCTGAAGTTATGAGTCTTGTGGGTGGTAATAAAAACGAGGCAGCAAAACTTTTGAATATAGGTATAGCCACCCTCTATAGGAAATTAAAGGAATATGATATTGAATACTAATAGCTATTGTTTGCTTTAGGATTATTTGGTGTGTTTTCTAGTGACCATGCTATATTTTTCGTAGATATAAATTGCAAATTTTGATCAATGCTTGTATTGATGTAGTAGAGTAGCGTTGGTTAGGTAAGCACTTTGCATGACTGTATGGATATTATTTAGGCTTTATGAATTTTAGATATAAAATTATTTTAGGACTCAGTACGGTGCTTTTGTTGACCTTGAGTCTATCTATTGTATCAATATATTACCTTCAGGCTATTGGGAGAGCTTCTGAAAAGGTTTTGCAGGAAAATTATCGCATCATTAAGTCAAGCGAGACTATGATCCTTTCCCTAAGTAAGACAGATCAATTACTAGCTCGCATCACTCATGAGTCTCGCTATGATGATAGCTTGATAACTAAGCTCATTTACCGAGAAATTGTAAATTTTGAAAAGCAATTGTCTTTAATCAAGGGTTGGACAGAAACTGAACAGGAAAAAGAAATCATTTCCAGAATAGATCGAGAGTTTGACACCTATCAAAAGCAAATTTTTGATTTTAGACAAACAAACGATAGGCTAGAGCTCTACTTTTGGGTGATGCAGCGGAAAAACGAGCAATTGCGAAACCTTTGCCATGCACTTTCTGAAATCAATCATGATAAAATTAACTCTAAGGATAAAGAAACCAAAGCCTTATTTTTTACGGCTCGAAACAAGGTTTTTGTACTTTTTGGATTAGTCATGTTTATGGTAGCCTTTAGCCTAATTTTTATTCCTGATAATATTGTAAAACCTTTATTTGACCTTACGCAAAAAATTAGGCGTATTTCTAGGAGAGAGTACGATCAGCGTATTGAAGTACCCGAAAAATCTGAGCTTAAGGATCTTGCAGAGGCATTTAATACTATGGCTGACGAACTTTCTAAGTTCGATCGCTTAAATATGGCAGAAATAAAGGCTAAAAATGATTTAATTGAAAAGATCATTAAGAATTTGCAAGACCCTTTATTAATTCTGGATAATGAAGATCGTATTTTCCTTGCAAATGAGCGAGCACTTGAGCTACTAGAATTGAACACTGCCGATAAAGTTGAAGGTATTCATTTGTCTGATATAAAGGGAGAAGCTGCAAAACTACTATATGATGATATTAAAAATAATGAAGATAAAGTTGCTGAGCATTCTAAGCATCAGCTTTTTAAGAATTTCATCAAGATCAAAAAATCTCAGGGACAAGTCTTCTACTTCACCAAAGAGTTGGCGCTAATATTCAAACAAGAGGATGAGAAGGCGGCTGCCATGAAGATTATTGTCTTAAAAGATATTACCAAATATAAAAATAGAGATGAGGAAAAAACAGGATTCATTGCTGCGGTAAGTCATGAATTAAAAACACCCCTTTCTGCTCTCAATATGAGTATTTTACTTCTTCAAAATGACCGAGTAGGCATTCTCAATGAAGAGCAAAAAGAAACGGTGAATAATATGAAAGCCGAAACCCAAAGGCTTATTAGGATGGTGAGCGACCTTTTGGACTTATCAAAGTCGGAAAGTGGGAAGGCAAAAATCCAAATCACCACAGAAGACCCAGTTAAAGTTCTGGAAATGGCTATCAAAACTGTTTCTGAATTTTTAAAAGAAAAATCCATCACGCTCAACAAGGCAGTTACCGCAGATTCATTAGCACCCATTCAAGCTGACGGACAAAAAATATCATGGGTACTCATTAACTTCCTCAATAATGCAATTCGGTATACTGCCGTCGGTGGAAATATTACTATTGGCGTAGAGCAAAATAGTGTCTTTACAGAAATGTATGTAAAAGATTATGGCCCAGGGGTGGCGCCTGAATATCATGATGAGATTTTTCAAAAATTCACTCAAATTCAAAATGAAGGAACACCACAGCATAAAGGAGGTTCTTTAGGGATAGGACTTGCAATATCAAAAGAAATCATTGATGAGCATGCTGGTCAGATTGGAGTAGAATCTGATGTTGGTAAAGGAGCCAAATTTTTCATAAGATTGTTTAACTAATGCATGATTTTTCTTTGATTTGGAATGAGGAAACTCGGAAAAAAAACTGTATTTTTGTAATATCACCAAATCTAACTTGATCGCTGATAAGTGATATTATTTTAAAATTCTGGTAAATGATTCATTACTCCATTACATTTGTCTTATTACTAATAACTACCTTTTTACAAGCACAGCAACCTATTCAAAGGTTAATTTTTGAGCTTAATGAAGATGAGGCCGCTCTTCAAAGAAAGTATATTTTAAAACATCATAAGGAGTATTTTGGTAGGTTTGACGAGTTAGCGATTCAATATCAGGGGAGCTTACAAGAAATTAATTTTGAGGGTTTGGAGCGTTCTGAGCAGATAAATTATTTACTATTAAGTCATCACTTAAAAAGTTATCGATTAGACCTCAATGAACGGAATCAGCAACTACTTAAATTAGAGGATTTAAGCCAAACTTTAGATTTAGCCTATTCCTTTATTATTCAGCGTAGAAGAGCCGATAGTCTACCTCCCTTACATTCGTTGGCTAGCGATATGGAAAAGGTAAGATTATCACTTCATTCCTACAGATCTAAGGTCAATAAATTGGCAAATCGCAACCAGGCTATATTAGCGAGAGATTTATTAAATGAATGTTCTAAAGCCTTAAAAGAGGCGCACGATTTCTATA
This sequence comes from Cyclobacteriaceae bacterium, assembly GCA_020832375.1. Classification (GTDB taxonomy): domain Bacteria; phylum Bacteroidota; class Bacteroidia; order Cytophagales; family Cyclobacteriaceae; genus JAFIEW01. Next base: position 2,701 of record JAFIEW010000125.1, on the reverse strand, counting down.
GTGCTTATCATCCGGAATTCTCTTGGTGGATGAACACTGCCGTTTCAGATCTTTTGGAAGAGCTTTCTTCCACAGCGGAGTTTCTTGCTTCTCACTATGTAGTAGGTGCTAAAATCGAAGACGAAAGCGGTATTATCGGTCAGCCAATTGGTAAAAAGGAGCTTAATCGCTTAATATCAAACGAGTTAATTCCATATACAGCCAAAGAATTGATAGACTTGGCGGAAAAAGAATATGAAAAGAGTTACAAGATGATGTTATCAGCCTCAAAGAAGCTTGGCTTTGATGAGGACTGGAAAGCAGCTATGGAAGCGGTCAAACAGCGATCGGTACCAGTTGGGGAGCAACCATTTTTAGTTCGTGAATTAGCTGATGAGGCTGTTGCTTATTTAGAAGCTGAAGATTTGATTAGCGTACCTGAAATGGCAAAAGAAACTTGGCGTATGGATATGATGTCAGAGGAGTGGCAGAAGTTTGCCCCTTTTTTCTTAGGCGGAGAGCGGATACTCATTGCATTTCCAACAAAAGGCATGAGTCAAAGGGAAAAGATGATGTCATGGAGAGGCAACAACCCACATTTTGTGCGAGCTGTGGTGCATCATGAACTCATACCAGGACATCATTTACAGCAATTTATGAACCGAAGACACTACCCCGAAAGAAACCGCTTTCGTACGCCATTCTGGACTGAGGGCTGGGCGCTGTATTGGGAATTGATTCTTTGGGATAAAGGCTTTCAAAGAGATGCCTACGACGAAGTAGGGATGCTTTTTTGGAGAATGCATCGCGCAGCACGCATCATTTTTTCACTTAAATATCATTTAGAAGAAATGAGTCCTCAGGAGTGCATTGATTTATTAGTAGATCAAGTGGGGCATGAATATGAAAATGCTGCTGCAGAGGTGAGGCGATCTTTTGAAGGTAATTATGGACCACTATATCAAATTGCCTATATGATTGGAGCGTTGCAATTTTATTCTTTGAGGGATGAGGTGCTTAGCAACGGCTCGATGACAGAAAAAGAGTTTCATGATTATATCATTACTCAAAATCAGATGCCTATAGCAATGTTGAGAGAGTTAATCCTAGGTAATTCATTGGAGAAAGATCTATATCCTAAATGGAAGTTTATAGATAATTTGATATATGAATAATTTTGTTACCTCTTTCTTTGATATAGTATAGTAAAGGGCTGTGATGTTAAAAGATTTTATTCTTTTAAGTGGAGTCTATAATCCCAACGCACACAATATTCCCATCGTCAACTCGAATAATAAACTTAAGGCTCATTTTCAAAATAGACCCTATTTTAAGTTTCAGACGTGGTCTTAAAGAGAATTTAAAAAGAAATCATGAAAAACTATAGATTGAGTATATCCTGTCCTGACAGCACAGGTTTAGTAGCAGCAGTAAGCACTTTTATAGCAGAATATGGCGGCTGGATTGTAGAGGCGAATCACTTCGCAGATATAGACTCAAAATGGTTTTTTATGCGACAAGAAATCGATGCAGCCTCTATTGACATTACTTTGGCAGAGCTAAGGCAACGGTTTATGCCGATAGCCAAGAAATATCAAATGAACTGGAAAATTATAGACACATCCGTAAGAAAACGGGTTATTATTATGTCTAGTAAGGAAGCACATTGCCTAGATCACATCCTTAGGCTGTGGCGTAGTGGAGACTTATATTTTGATCCTGCATGTGTGATTTCTAATCATACTGATCATGAAGAATTTGTCAAATTCCATAAAATTCCATTTTATCATTTGCCAATATCCTCACTAAATAAAAAACAAACTTTTCAGGAAGTGGCTCGCTTATGGGAAGATTATGCGGTAGATACCGTTGTTCTCGCTCGATTTATGCAGATCTTGCCAGCAGATTTATGTGTAAAATATCCAGCTAGAGTAATCAATATTCATCATAGCTTTTTGCCATCTTTTGCAGGAGCTAGACCTTATCATCAGGCGGCACAAAGAGGTGTAAAGCTAGTAGGAGCTACAGCCCATTATGTAACCGAAGATTTGGACGAGGGACCAATCATAGAACAGGACGTGATTCGCATCAATCATGCTCACAGTATTGAGGAAATGAAGCGATTAGGTAAAGACGTAGAGGCTCAGGTACTCTCGAAGAGTCTTAAATACCATCTTGAAGACCGTGTTTTTGTTAAAGGAAATAAAACGGTTGTTTTTTCCATTTAAAAAACTAAGGTGCCCAAACCAAATAGTATGGCCATTAGAATCAAGTAAAATGTTACTTTTAACTGATGATTTTTCTCATCCTCTCTTTCAAAACTGTTTTTTGAACTGTTCATAAAATCCACTCATTAATTTGAGAAGTTAAGAATCTAAATGTAGGCATCAACTTTCATATAATGAAGCTTTCACACAAAACTTAACATTGGCAATGGGTAAGATTTTAGCTAATATTTGATCTTTTTAATCAGGGTGCATCCTTCGGTCTGCACTAAAAAAATAATATCTATCCAGGGCATATATAATCCATCTTTTATAAGGTAAGTAGAGCGTGTTTAAAAAGTCCTAAGTACTGCAGATTCGAGGCAGCACAAGCATCGCTTGTTTTAATTGATAAAAAAATGATAAATTTCAAGAAGCTTATTTTAAGCTTTTAAAATTTTTTCTGATACTGCCTAAAAAAAGTTGTCACATTTTGTTAAGTGTTTAAACTACTTACA
>JAFIEW010000124.1 GCA_020832375.1 Cyclobacteriaceae bacterium | reverse complement strand
CAGGGAATGACATATTTGAAAAAAGATTAAAAGCTTAAAATAAGCTTCTTGAAATGTATCATTTTTTCCATCAATTAAAACGAGCGAAGCTTGTGTCGCCTCGAATCTGCAGTACTTGGGACTTTTTAAGCAAGCCCTATTTATTCGCCTATTGGAAAACCAACCACTCTTGATGTAATGCTGCCCTTTATTTTGAGCAACCTCACTTTTAATGAATTAAGATTGTATATTATCCCGTTTAGCGGTAAAAAATACTGATATGTAGGTATTTTTTGTTCTTTGCTGAATGGCTAAATTTGGCTTAACTCAATTATAATTAAGTTAAGCTTGTGGTATGATCCTGCTAGAGTTCGAGCTTAAAAAACTTTGGCTATTTAGGCTGCCATAGGCAATGTAGTATAACTACATGTTTGAATGATTACACCGCTATGCGTAAAAAAGGTATAAAAATATGTAGTAGTTTGAGAAGTAAATAGCATCAAATCATTGGTTTGATGCTATTTTGTTTACATTTTGATTCGTAATTACCCCTTTAAATAAGGTAGAATCGTTAACTATTCTTGGAGAATTTCACAATCAATTTCGGCCAGGTCTACCATTTCTTCGATTTCTTCTTTTAATTCTTCATCGTCTGCAGGGTAAAACCATTGAAAGGTAACATCAGCACCTTTTTTCTTTCTCTCATTAAGTGATTCTAAGAGATCGTAGATGCATTTTGAAGTAGCTGTATTGAAGTAATTCAGGGAAAGACGCACTGCTAATTTACTTTTATTTTGGAAGTACTCTTCTATTGCTTTGTTCAAATCGCTGAAGTTGTCGATAACTCCATCTTCGTATGACTGGCCCTCTATCAATAAATATCCGTCAAGGCTTAAATCAATGTGCGGGGAACCCTCTTTTGCTGCCACTTTAAATTCCATGGGTATCTATTTTGCTAAAATTTTAATTTTGCGGTTTATTGATAACAATTTAATAAAAATTTAAATCTATCTAAAATTCAACATCTCTTTTTTCCTAATACGAAAGTAAGGTTTTAGGTATTTGGTAGCAGAACTAGTTTACCAATATGCTTGCGATTGATCATTTCCTCATGTGCTAGCTTCCCTTCGTCAAGAGGATAATACTTTATGCTGTGTAATTTTATCTCTTTATTTTTGAATTTTTTCCATAGAGTGTTCTTGAGTCGATCAGCTATTTCAGTTTTATAGGAGATAGACCGTGATCTTAGTGTAGAGCCTGTGATTCGGATTCTTTTCATCATCACTTTCATTAAGTTAATCTTGACATTTGCTCCTTGCATTGCATTAAGCAATATCCATCGCCCTTCTTTAGCTAATAAGTTGATATGCTTATCGGTATATTCTTGACCTCCCACTACATCTAAGATAATATCGACCTTATCATACCTTTCTTTGATGAGACTTTCGAAATCGTATTTATTGTAGTTAATCGCCATATCAGCACCTAATTCAATACAGCTTGAGCATTTTTCATCAGATCCTGCTGTTACTATAATCGTTGCTCCTAGTGCTTTACCAATGGCAATAGCTGCACTACCTATTCCACCGCTACCGCCGTGAATAAGTACTGTATCTCCTGATTTCATCCTATTTTGCATCACCAAGTTAGAAAAAACAGTAAAGTAAGTTTCAGGTAGGCTAGCGGCCTCTTCTAAACTGACTCCTTCAGGTACCGGAAGGCACTGCCCATCAGGTATGTTTAAGTATTCTGCATAAGCCCCACCCGCAACCAAAGCACAGACTTTATCACCAACTTTCCAATTTGTCACTTCATCACCCAATAAAACAATTTCACCAGAGGCTTCGAGTCCTGGAATATCCTGCACCACACCTTCGGGTGCAGGATATTTTCCCTGTGCTTGTATAATGTCTGGATAATTGACACCAGCGGCAGCTACTTTTATCAATACTTCTCTCGGGCCGATGGTAGGTATAGACCTTTCTGCTAGCTTTAGTCCACTACCGTCTTCGGCCATGATTAATGCTTCCATCTGATTGGGTAGTTTAATTTGCTGCGTTGTGTCCATTGTTATGTTGATTTTTATTAGAAGTTGAGATTGGGTGTTTGTCGATGAAATTGCAACTCTCGCTGCACTTGATCTGCTACGTGAGTTATCGCTCCCTCATCAAAAAGATTACCGATGAAAGTGATGCTGTGTGGACTATTTTCTGACGCAAAGCCATGAGGAATAACTACTGCTGGGTGTCCTGTAAGATTGGTCGTCACTAGTATGTTGCCAAGGTATGGAGGGCAAACAAGTACATCATATTCCCGCATAAAGGTATCAAATTCTTTCATTAAGGCCGTTCTAAAACGATTGGCCTGAATGTATTCCACTGCAGGAATAAAGCGAGCCGCTCTAAATAAATTAGGCCAAGCATTTTGATGCTGCTGTACCAATTCGGCGTCTTTTTTGGTTAGCGTAAGTTCAGAAAAGGCCGCGGCTCCCTCTGCCATTAAAATTAGTACTAACTCTCTGCCAGGTAAAGTAGTGGTAAAACTCGTCGGAACAACCTCATGGCCTTTATCGCGAAGAATTTGCAATACCTTCTGGTCATCTTCTTGCGCTGGATATTTCAGCGTATCCATTAAGTCTAAGTATCCTATTTTAAGTTTTCGGTCGCTATTAAAGTCATAATGCAGTTCTTTTTCTATGTGGCTTATATCATTTTTGTCCTTACCTGAAATAGCCTCAAGCACTAAATTGGCATCATAGATTGTTCGTGCGATGGGACCGAGCTTATCCATTGACCAGGATAGCGCCATACCTCCTGACTTTCCTACTCTACCGAAGGTTGGCCTGATACCACTTACCCCACATCGGGTAGCGGGTGAAATGATAGATCCTAGCGTTTCAGAGCCGATAGCGAATGGCAGTAAGCCTGCACTCACAGCCGAAGCTGAACCTGCCGATGATCCTGAGCTGCCTTGCTCAAGGTTCCAAGGGTTTTTAGTCACACCACCGAACCAAACATCTCCCATCGCCAATTCACCTAGACTAAGCTTGGCACATAGTATCGCACCAGCTTCTTCAAGTGCCTGCACTACATGGGCATCGGCTTCGAAAGTATTATCCGTGTAAAGCGAAACGCCATAAGTAGAGGCGGTCCCCGCTACATTGAGTAAATCTTTTACACCATAAGGAATACCGTGCAGAGCCCCGCGGTAATTACCCGCAGCGATTTCTTCATCTGCCTTTTCAGCGCTTCTCATTGCTCGGTCTTTCAATATTTCTACCGTGCACTTTAAAGTATCACTATATTGCTCAAGTCGATCTAGAAAAAAGGAAGTAAGCTCTACTGAACTGACTTGCTGATTTCTGATCATTTCAGAAAGTTGCTCTACCGTCATGAAGGCGTAACCTTCTTCAGTATCGTAGGTGAGAGATGCCTTATCCCGAAGTCGGTTCCCTTTAATTTTAGGCTGGTGATCCCACCCTACTGGGATAGGATCAAATACGAGTGCAGGGCGGGTAGCATTGGGCAGATGCAGTTGATGCATCCTTTTGTAATCGTTGAGATAGCTTTCTATTCCCGTTGCCATGCTATCTACTTCACCTGCCGCTAGCTGCAAGTCGATGAGTTGGGCAGCATGCTCAATGGAGGTTTTGATGCCATCATCAGCGTTATTTTTATCAGAGACACAGCTCAATAGATTGAAAATCAGTGCTATTAAAGCAATTAAGTAGAGGTGTTTTTTCATGGTTCGTAGTTTTGTTTATGTGATTGTGTTTAAGTATTAAAATGCTGTATAGCTCTCTCCGGGTAAATTAGTTTTCAAATCAGCCGTTTTGACCAAAAACGAGGGAATAATTCCGGTTTTTATAGGTGGCTATTAAAACCAATTGACAAAAGATTACTATCTCTCTGCAGGAAGTAAGATATATCAGACATTCAAAACAAATTTCAATTTAAAGAAAAATCAGATGCAATGCGGAGGTTTTTGATGATTGGCAATAGAGATCCATCTGTAGAGAGGTCAATCAATGCAGAGATGCATAATCAAGAGTGGGAGCTGACTACTGTTCTCATTCCACGCTAAGAAGAAATAGTAAAGCCATACAACAAAATCGCTGTAATCGGATTATCTTTAAAGTGATGAGTAGGTATCAATAAAAGCATTCACATGAAATTTTCTTTTTTCCTTTGCGTCCTTTTTGTGTTTCTTTTTGCTTGGAATGAGAAGCTATCGGCACAGTATATTTTAATGGGAACGGCAGATTATTTTGAGAATGCCGACTGCATACAGCTTACGCCTGATATGCCGTACTCAGAAGGAATCGCTTGGTACGAATCCAAAACGGATCTTTCTAGGTCTTTTTTCATCGAGTTCGATATATATTTGGGTACTAAAAATGAGCTTGGTGCAGATGGTATTTGTTTTGTGATGCAAGACGATCGGCGACAATATGAAGCTTATGGTACCTATGGAGAAGGAATTGGCTACGGTCGATTCAATCCTTTTCGCGAGACGGGTGTATATATTGCTCCATCAATTGCTATAGAGTTTGATACCTATCAGAATGTGATTCAAAATGACCCACCGCATGACCATATTGCTTACCTCGAAAATGGCTCAAACCGCCACCAAGAATATTGGCCGCAGGATAACCCAGATTTCCGCATGACGGATGGAGAGTTGCATAACTTTCGCTTCAGTTGGGATCCCGAATCTAAAATAATTGAGGTATATTTCGACTTTGAGCCAGTCATTCGAGTGAAAAGGGACTTAATCAATGATGTTTTTGCTGGTAATCCTTTCGTTGTGTGGGGGTTTACCTCATCTACTGGTCGCAAATACAATCAACAGTACTTTTGCTTGAAGCGAATGGCTCGCAACAATCTACCTCTCTACCGCTAAGCACTATGTTTTATTTGTTACGCATGCCTACTGTCATCCGATATGTGTTTCCTAGTCGACTTTGGTCGCTACCTAATGATCAAAAAACGGTTCATCTCACCTTCGATGATGGTCCCGTACCTTTTTGGACACCGCTAGTCCTTTCTTTATTGGAAGAGCATAATTTTAAAGCTACTTTTTTTTGTGTTGGCGATAACATCAGAAAGCATCCTCAGCTGTTTAAAGATATTTTGGCTCGAGGTCATGCTGTTGGCAATCATACTTACCACCATCTTCGCGCAGATCAGCACCATAGTGCCGACTACTTAAAAGATGTTTTAGCGTGGGATGAGGAGGTAAGCAAGCATCAGGTGCAGACATCGCTCTTTCGACCACCTCATGGTCGTCTTTCAGCTGGTTTAAGTCAGCAACTTAATGATAAGAAGATTGTGATGTGGTCTCTCTTGAGTGGTGATTTTGATACTAACATTGATTGCGAGCAACGCTTAGAGGCCATCTGTAAAAAGACCCGAGCGGGCGATATTATTGTATTTCATGATAGTGAAAAGGCAGGACCGCAATTAAAGGTAATCTTACCAGATTACCTTAAGTATTTGTCGGACAATGGCTTTCACTCTAAAATCTTAGATTAACATATGTGGCAGGAGTATTTGATTACCCTTAGTTTGATTATTGGTATAGTAGCTATCCTTCAAGATGTGGCGCTATATATCTTTCTTTATCGCAATGAGGCTTCATCCAATGAGTTAAAAGCGGATGAGCTACCTAAAGTCAGCGTTTTAGTGGCCGCTCGCGATGAAGAGGTGCATATAAAAGAACTGCTGCACTACCTGTTGAGGCAATCTTATCCAGCTTATAAGATCGAGATATGGGTAGGGGATGATGGTTCTTCAGATGCTACGGCTCAGCTTGCTCAGTCTATTGCGGCTGATTATGACCGTGTTTTTTACCACAAAGTCGATGATACCGATAAGCGTAGCCAAGGAAAGGCGAGGGCACTTCATCAGCTTACTGAGTTGGCGAAGGGGGAGCTTTTTCTCATTACCGATGCCGATATGCGACCACCCAAGGAATGGGTAGAGGCCATGGTGAGTGCAGCCTCTGGGGAAGGTGTTGGACTTGTAACGGGATTTACGGCCGTGAAGACGGATGGATTTCTTTCCATTTTACAGCATTTGGATTGGGTGTATGCACAGGCCTTGTTGCAGGGGCTATCAAGTGTAGGTATTCATGCGGCATCAATGGGTAATAATATGGCAGTATGGCGGAAAGCCTACGAAGCAGTGGGGGGCTACCCGAATATTCCGTTTTCAGTCACCGAAGATTTTGCACTTTTCAAAGCAATAAAGGCAGCGGACTTTCAGTGTCCTGTAGTAGCCAACCCACAGGCCAAATCGTTTACTCATCCCATGCAAAACTACTCAAGCTTAGTAGCGCAGCGGAGCCGATGGATGGCGGGCGCAGTAAAACTACACACCCCAATTACTCCTATATTTTACTTGCAGGGAGCTAGCATTTTTGCTATTCCCATCTTGTTTGCTTTTTCACCCATCTATGGTGGGATGCTGTTTTTTGGTAAAGCGTTTGTTCAAATGCTGCTCATACAGCTGCAGCGGAAAAAGATGCAACTATCAAACCTACCATTTTCTGCTATCATTTATAGCCTTCATTTAAGTTTTATTTCATTGGCTATGCTTTTTAAGTACCTTTGGAGCTCAAAAATCACTTGGAAGGGAAGGCAGTTTAGTAAGTGATAATTCCTGTTTGGCATGGGATGAGGGAGGTAAGGCTATTTGGCACTAATTGAACGTCTCCTATTCAGGATGGCTTTTTTCTAAGTGTTAATGAGGTAAAAAAGAGATCTTTTAGTCGAAATGGCTAGACGATTTTTTGTTAAGCATTATTTTTTTCTTCGAAAAAAAATGATGCAAGTTCACTGGATTTAAGGTGTTCAACCTTTTTGATGATTTAATAAGAACATCAGTATAATTAATAATCAAGGACGTAATTTATAGTTACAGATGGTACAATTGACAGACACGCATGCACATATATATTCAGAAAAGCTTCGTGCTGATCTTTCAGCATATATGGAAGCGGCCATGGAAGCGGGGGTACATCGTATTTATATGCCTAATATTGATCTGCCTTCTATCGATGCCATGATGGAGGTAGAGCTTAAGTATCCCAAGCAAAGTTTCGCTATGATGGGTCTTCATCCCTGCTCGGTTGAAAAAGATTTTGAGAAGGATTTGTATGTGATGGAGGACTGGCTGAATAAGCGGGATTTTGTTGGTATTGGTGAAACGGGTTTGGATTATTATTGGGATAAAACTTATATCGATCAGCAGAAGGAGTCACTAATGATCCATATTGCGTGGGCAAAGAAATATCAGCGACCTTTGATTTTGCATTGTAGAGATTCCATTGATGATACTCTTGAAATCATAGAGGAGGCTGCGACAGATGATTTAAGGGGGATTTTTCATTGTTTTTCAGGAACGAAACAACAGGCAGAGCGTGCCATTGCTTGTGGTTTTCACTTAGGTATAGGAGGGGTGCTTACTTTTAAAAACAGTGGTCTTGCTAGTGAAATCAAAGACTTGCCTCTCTCAAAGATGGTATTAGAAACGGATAGTCCATACTTAGCGCCTACGCCTCATCGGTCGAAAGTCAATCAACCCGCTTATGTCAGTATCATCGCACAAAAGCTAGCCGATCTTATGGAGATGCCTTTGGAAGAGTTAGCAAAATCGACTGAAGAACAAAGCCAAGCAATCTTTTTAAAGCATGGATAAAAAAATCTACGTTCCAACAGAGAAAGTATCTATAGATTGTTCTAGTTCACAATATCCTCTCGCAAAAATACTGGTTATTTATACTGGAGGTACTTTAGGTATGGTGCATGATGATAAAGGAGTGCTTGTACCTTTTGACTTTGAGGAGATACTTGATAAAATACCCTCTATGCGGTATTTGTCGATTGAAATAGATGTGGTAAGCTTTACCAAGCCGCTCGATAGCTCTGATGTTGGGGTGCGGCAGTGGCGTACAATGGCAAGGCTGATCTTCGATGATTATGCTTTTTACGATGGATTTGTGATCCTTCATGGTACTGATACAATGGCCTATAGTGCATCCATGCTCAGTTTTATGTTGCAGGGTCTGAGAAAGCCTGTTATTTTTACTGGAGCGCAATTGCCAGTGAGTGCACCGCGCTCAGATGCGCGTATCAATCTGATCAGTGCATTAGAGATTGCAGCAGCCAAAGACAAGGATGGAAATTCGATTGTAACCGAGGTCGCGATTTATTTTAATAATAGACTGCTGCGAGGTAATCGGGCAAAAAAGGTAGAAAGTGTACAATTCGATGCCTTTGAGTCGAGTAACTATCCATTGCTCGCAGAGAGTGGGTTACAGATAAGATATAATCGTTCGGTTATTGACCGCTTCGGCACTGGTTTAAGTTTGTATGAAGATTTATCAGATGCTATTGCTGTAATTAAAATCTTTCCAGGGATTCGTTTTTCGTGGCTAGAACATATATTGTCAGACGATCAAATGGAAGGAGTGATATTAGAAACTTTTGGTTCAGGTAACGCCCCTACACACAACCAATTTATCAAGATCATATCAGATTCAGTAAAAAGCGGTAAAACGATCATGAATGTTTCTCAGTGTGATGGGGGTAAAGTCGATCAAAGTAGCTATGCAGCTGGAAAAGGGCTTGAGGAGATAGGAGTGCTAAGTGGTGATGATATCAATACTGAAGCTGCTGTTGCGAAGATGATGCACGTGCTTGGACAAAACTATACCTGTCAGGATCGTGAAAAGATCCTCTCAGAGCCATTGGTAGGTGAAATGTCTTACAGGAGTTTTTTTAAAAATTAGCCGAATTCTTGCAATAGCTCTAAAAACTATTTTTATTTGCGTTGTCATAGATTTAGTATAGAGCTTATTATATTATTTTATGGATAGTTAAAAACTACATTCATTTAGTACAAGGGGGTTTTTTAAACTCAAATTTTTAAAATCCAACCTATTGGGTACTGTGAAAAAAATAATTTGATAGCGACATAAAAAAAATCAGTGGCAAAAAAAAATTGATTATTAAACAAAATACCTTTAAGTTTAAGCTTTCATTTCATAAAATCGAATACTAAACCAACAAAAAAATAGGAATTAATTTAAGACGACTATGAAAAAATTACTTGCATCACTTCTTATAACCGGGATTTTTGCTTTCGGTTTCAATTATCAAGCGATAGCCCAAGAGGATGAGTCACAAGAGGTTGAAAATGTTGATGAGATGGACGAGGTTGCTGAAGATCTTGACGAAGAAGCAGCAAATGATTCTATACCATCTACAGATGAATTAGTAGATGAAGAGCCAACCACTACTTTTGAAGAAGAGGAAGAGGAGGAATTGACTTTTCATCAAGTGGTAAAAACTAAATTCATCGAAGGTGGATGGGACTTCATGTCGATTGTATTGATCTGTTTGATCTTAGGTTTAGCATTCGCTATCGAAAGAATCATCGTATTGAACCTTGCGACTACTAATACTAAAAAACTCTTAGCTCAAGTAGAGGAAGCGATCCAAAACGAAGGCGTTGAGAAGGCGAAAGAAATCTGCAAAAACACAAGAGGTCCAGTTGCTTCTATCTTTACTCAAGGTTTAATGAGAATGTCAGAAGGAGTTGAAATGGTTGAAAAATCTATTGTAGCCTACGGATCTGTTGAAATGGGTAAATTAGAAAGAAACCTAGTTTGGATCTCTTTATTCATCTCACTAGCACCAATGTTAGGTTTCATGGGTACAGTAATTGGTATGATTGGTGCATTTGATGCTATCCAAGCTGCAGGTGATATTTCACCATCTTTGGTTGCTGGTGGTATTAAAGTAGCTCTTTTGACTACTGTTGCTGGTCTTATTGTTGCTGTTATTCTTCAGTTATTTTACAACTATTGTGTTTCTAAGATCGATTCATTAGTGAATCAGATGGAGGATGCTTCTATCTCTTTGGTAGATATTCTAGTTAGAAACAATGCTGTAAAATAATTTAGAAGAATCACTGAAAATAAAAATAAATTATGGAAACTGAAGCGTTGATAGAAATCTCCCTTTTCGTAGGTTATGCTGCAATTATCATTGCTACGGCTGGGGTGATCATTCTTCCATTAATCAATAGTATCGATGATCCAAAGTCATTGATAGGTATAGCAATAGGTATTTTAGTTTTAGGTGGTATTTATGGTATTGCCTACCTACTTTCAGGCGCTGAAGTAACAAGCGTTTACCTAGAGCACAATATAGATACTGAGGGTGCCTCCAAGTCTGTTGGGGGTGCAATCATCACCATGTATTTGATGCTAGGGTTGGCAATAGCTGGAATCATATTTACCGAAATTAGAAAAGCACTTAATTAATATGGCTAGAAGTAAGAAAAGAGGAGGTGCGGAAGTGAATGCAGGATCTATGGCTGATATTGCCTTCCTGTTGTTGATTTTCTTCCTTGTGGTAACTACTATCGCTACTGATAAAGGGCTTACCATGACACTTCCGCCGAAAAAAGACCCAGATCAACCGCCGCCAGATATCAAAAAGAATGAACGCAACATCTTCAAGGTGTCAGTTAATTCAAAAGATAGAATTATGGTGGAGGATGAGCTCCTTGATGAATCTGATATCCCTCTGATTCGTGAGCAAATTAAAGAATTCATATTAAACTATGGTAGAGATCCGAAATTATCGGATGATCCAGAAGAGGCAGTAGTTTCTTTTAAAACGGACAGGGGTACGAGCTATGAAATATTCATCGCCCTACTCAATGAGATGCAGGGTGCCTATTACGAAATATGGGGATCTAGACTTGCTTCAGAGGGTTATGTGTTTAGGTCTGAAAGGGAAGCTGGTGAGATCTACCGACAGTTAGATTTGCGTAATCCTAGGGAAAGAGAATTATCCAAGAGTGTAAAAGATGGTATTCCTATGAATATCTCGATTGCTGAACCAACAAGTATAGGAGACTAATATTATGGGAAAGTTTAAGAAAAAGACCAATACAACTCAGGATATACCTACTTCAGCATTGCCTGATATTATCTTTATGCTTCTTTTCTTCTTTATGGTAACTACTGTATTGAGAGAAACAGAAATATTAGTTGAGCAAAGAATTCCAAATGCAACTGAATTACGAAAAATAGAGCGTAAATCTTTAGTTTCTTATGTTTATATTGGTAAACCTAAGAAAACTGAGCAATACGGAACTGAACCAAGAATTCAGGTAAATGACGTTCTTATTGAACCTTCGGGTATCGCTCTTTTTGTTCAGACTGAAAAAGATAAGCTTTCAGAAGTTGAAAGAGATAAGCTAACTATCGCAATGAAGATTGATAAAGAGGCCAAAATGGGTATTGTTACTGATGTTCAACAGGAACTGAGAGAAATAAATACACGAAAAATTATGTACCATACGGTA
>JAFIEW010000123.1 GCA_020832375.1 Cyclobacteriaceae bacterium | reverse complement strand
CACCGCTCTGGTGAAGGCGATAAATACAGCGAAGCGATTGATTTTGAAGCAGTTTGCGCTCCGAATAGAAATTCTAATGTATATTCTGGGTTTAATTAGACCCTCGATAGGATGGAGTGTTATAGATAAAAAAAGCCTACAGTCATACTGTAGGCTTTAAAGCTTTTTTGAATCATGGCAACCATAAAGCAGGTCGCTTTTGTGATAAATTATTTACTCTTTATCGTATGGCTCGTCGTCTACCTGATCATCATCAAAAAAAAGTGAATCATCTTCTTCAGGCTTTTCTTCTTTCCAATCATCAAGGTCGTCTCTATCACGTAGCTTTTTATCATCTACATTTTTATTGAGAAATGCATTGATCTTTTCGATATCATAAGAGGACTGTATTTCCCCAAACGAATTGATCTTAATTTCAAAGCCATCTAGATCTGGATTTACCTTAGGCTTTGCATTAACTTTGTCCTTTTTTGGTTTCCTAGCCATGATATTTGCTTTTTACGCTTGTACTTTAAGCTCTTCTATTGCCCTCTTTATTCTTTGAGATACTTCACTGCTGCCCAAAATCTCCATTAGGTTCATTAGGTCTGGACCAGATCCTAAGCCTGTGATAGCAAGCCTTAAAGACTGCATCACCTTACCCATTTTTACACCCTCTTGATTGAGGCTCTCTTCAAAAAGGGCTTTCGCCTTATCAGCGGTTAGTATTTCAGTTTCTGAATCTAATTTATTGGAGAAGCCCTCTAGAACTTTAACGGCCTCAGCTTTCCATTTGTTTTTTGCCACTTTCTCATCGTAATTTAATGGTGCTACGAAGAAGAAGGACCCCATTTCCCATAGGTCATTTAAAAAAACAGCTCTTTCTTTGAGTTCATTACAGACCGCTTCTTTCACTGACTGTTCTACCTCAATTCCTACTTTTGCTAATTGCTCGCTAAGATTAACCGCTAATTCAGCATTACTTTTGCGTTTCAGGTATTGTTGGTTGAACCATTTGGCTTTATCGATATCAAACTTAGTTCCAGCTTTTCCAATACGCTCAATGGTGAAGTTTTCGATTAAAGCTTCTTTATCAAACATTTCTTCGTTGTTACCAGGGCTCCAGCCTAGAAGGCTTAGGAAATTGAGTGTTGCCTCAGGGAGATAGCCTGACTCTTTAAAGCCTGATACTTGCTCCGCCTTGTCTTCCCAAGAAAGAGGAAAAACTGGGAATCCATGCTGATCAGCATCCCTTTTAGAAAGTTTACCGTTGCCGTCGGGCTTCAATATCAATGGAAGGTGAGCAAACTGTGGCATAGTCGATTCCCAACCTAAGAAACGGTATAAAAGCACGTGAAGTGGAGCTGAAGGCAGCCATTCTTCTCCTCTTATCACATGGGTGATTTTCATTAGATGGTCATCTACCACATTGGCTAGGTGATAGGTAGGCATACCATCCGACTTCATCAATACTTTATCGTCTATTGCTGAAGAATGCACCATGACCCAGCCACGTACCATATCGTTGAGCCTGATTTCTTCTTTTCTTGGTACTTTCAGGCGAATTACGTAAGGTTCACCCGCTTCTAGTTTAGCCTTCACTTCGTCTTCTGGTAGTGTCAAAGAGTTTTTCATCTCCATCCTTGTCACTGAGTTATACTGGGGTGAGGCAACTCGAGCCGCTTTCAAGCGCTCTCTCATAGCGTCGAGCTCTTCAGGGGTGTCAAAAGCATAGTAAGCGTTACCCTCATCGAGTAGCTTCTTAGCATATTGAGCATATAAATCTTTTCTTTCTGACTGACGGTAGGGCCCGTATGGTCCACCCTTTTCTGGGCTCTCATCTACTTCTATTCCAACCCAATCGAGTGATTCTTTGATGTATTTTTCAGCCCAAGGTACATAGCGGCTTTGGTCAGTATCTTCAATTCTGAGAATCATTTTACCGCCATTTTTCCTTGCGAATAAGTAATTATAAAGCGCGGTTCTCACCCCCCCAATGTGTAAAGCACCAGTAGGACTAGGCGCAAAACGTACCCTTATCTCTTGACTCATATTTTAAGTTTATATTTTGAATTTTAATTTCCTCTTAGTTTTAAAACTACCCTCATGCCTCGTATGATTGACTTATATCATAGTAGGTTTTTTTCAAAAAGACCTGAGTAAATAGCGGCTGTGCTAGGCCATAGCAATGCATGATATTTCCACATTTACCTCCTTTGGCAGTCTACTTACTTCTACCAACTCGCGCGCAGGCGGAAGGTCCTTAAAGTATTGACCATATGCCTCGTTGATAGTTTGAAAATCATCCATATTTTTCACAAAAATGCTGCATTTCACCACTTTGCTAAAGTCTAAACCTGCTTTTTCGAGGATGGCGGAAATGTTTTTCATGACTTGATGAGTTTCTTCAGTGATATTGTGAGTAAGCAACTCACCACTTTCAGCTTCTAAGGCAATTTGTCCTGAAACAAAGAGTAGATTCCCGGTAAATACGGATTGACTGTAAGGCCCTATAGGTGCTGGGGCAGCTTCGGTATTAATTACTTGCTTGATCATGTTTTTTCTATTATTATCATCGCAAATTTAGGCATTTTTATTGGTTTATGGCAGTCTCCTTTTCATTTCTGAAGGTTTGGTCATAGCAATGCGAACACGAATCTTAGATGCAAACTAGACCTTAATTTTAGATTTATTATGTTTTGTGTGAGATGAAAGCACATAAGTCAACCTCATATTGTAGTTGAAATCGGTAACTCTTTATATTTTCTGCAATGAAGCGGAAAATATTTTATTGTAATTATTAAGAACAATAGTAAACTGCCATGATGCGATCAAACATGGTCATCGTAAGATTCCTTCTATTTCAACGCCTTAGATGAATACATCAAGGAGACTTTATTAAGATAAGTTCTTATTTCGGAGTGATGAGTTTAGGGGGATATAATAGTAAAGCAATATTTACTAGGGGTGCCTAAATTCAAGCCTCATGATAAAGGTTACTTATTCGTTCTTGTTAAATTTAGACTTTCTCTTGCCTCTATGACTACTGTTTCTTCTATTACTTGAGACACTTGGAAAAAACCAAGCGCTTCCAGCTGATCGGCTCTCGTCCGCATAATGTTGGATGGAGGATTGACTGGCGGAGGGCTAAAAAGTCCACCATCATTAAACAATAGTGACTGTAATTCACTGAAATAGTCTCTTATATCTCTATTAAGGCTGTATTTTTCTACCTTTACTACGTCATCAGGTTGGAATGCATAGTTTAGTTGAAGATTTCTTATGGTATTGCCAATATTTCGATCAGAAAAGACTAGAATGTCTGATCTAGAATTGAAAAGAGTATCATTTCGGTAAACTTTAAATCTGAAGTAATTTACTTGGTTGGGGTCTGTTCTACCGCTAAAGCGCAGGTAATATCCTTCTTCTTGAAAAGGTGTGCCTACTACAAATCTTTGAGTTAGTGAGTCAAGAATACCAACAGGCATGGCTTTGTTTTCAGCGGTGTACTCACCCCATTCGCTTGAGATGTGAAGTAGGTAACTTCTACCCAGTTCAGCTCTAAGGTTTGTATTTGTAAATTGCTCTAAATTTTCATCATAGATTAGCTCATGTCGATTACCATCTTCATCTGATATATGTACCACAGCATTGGTAACCACAGGAAAGTCATCAACAGTGAAGTAGGTATTAGACCTTGTCAACTTCACCCTTGCAGCTCGCTCATCATCGAGTAGCATAGCTTCCACCACAAGCCTAGGTTCTGCTTCTTCTAGTTCTAAGTCGATAATATCTCTACACGAACTTATGGTGAAGAATAAGAACAGTAGCATTAAAAATGGAGCATTATTGTTCACTTTGAGCAATCTTAAAGGAAAGTAAAGAGCATTGGGATTGCTTGATTTATCAGACGGGTTATTATACGTTCTCATTCCACCTAAAATTTAAAATTGTAAGTAATAGCGGGTATAAACCGAAATAAATAGAGGCGGACCGCTTTGGGTTCTATGGTTTCTATTGGACCGTCTTCTTCTGTCCAATTAGGGTCACCATTAACTACATCTTCAAAAGTGATAGCAAATGGGTTTCTTCTGCCATATACATTGTAGACAGAGAAAGTATAACTACTTTCCCATCTTCTTTCTTTCTTTTTATTAGGTGTATAAGTAACAGATACATCCATTCGGTGGAAGTCAGGCATGCGATTTGCGTTTCTGCCTCCTGGGTCAAAATAGGGCACTGACTGACCGCTAGTGCGGTATCTTCCTTGAGGAAATGTCACAGCATTGCCGGTAGTATAGACCCAGGTACCCCCTGCTTCCCATTGCTTATTAAATTGATGATTGACAACTAGGGAAAGATCGTGGAGTTGATCAAATCGAGCGGGGTAGGGATTGCCAAGATTGATGCCATCTACTTGGCGCATTGTTCTTCCAATGGTATAGCTGATCCACCCGGTGGTAGCTCCAGCACTTTTTTTAAGCATAAATTCTGAGCCATAAGCCCAGCCTCTTCCCTCGAGTGTTTCTGTTTCTAGATTGTTACTTAGCAAAATAGAGGCGCCATCGCGGAAATCTATCAAGCGATCAATCCATTTGTAGTACAGCTCCACAGAAAACTCCAAAGTGTTTTCTTTGAAATTTCTAAAGTATCCGGCTGCGATCTGATCTCCAATGAGGGGTCTAATGTACTCATTTACAGGGATCCATCGATCGGTTGGTAGGCCAGCGGTTGCATTGGTTGCAATCTGCAAATATTGATAAATACGATTATAAGAAGCTTTGATTGAGCTTGATCCAGTTAAAATGTACCTGGCGCCAAATCGGGGCTCCCAGCCATCATAGTGATTAATCCGTTCGCCAGCACCAAAATTTCGCTCTCCAATAATTTCTGACTCCCGAGGATTATCTGGGTTTTCATAATCAAATACCCGCCCTGGTCCTATATTTTGAAAAAATGAATAGCGAAGCCCATATTCCAGCGACAACCGATCGCTTACCTCTTGTTCGTTACCAATATAAAAACCATGCTCTATCGCATATTCATTGTCCAGTGCGATAGGTTGAATCACCGCACCCTCCCTAGGAGTAATGCGAGGTGCATTGAATGCATGATAGTAAGTTTGAGATCCAAAATAGAGATTGTTTTTTGGATTTAGATAGTAATTGAAATCAAATTTAGCACCTACTTCCTCTAGAGAGCTATTCCAGTCAAAGGGGTTTGCTTCATTACGAACCTCGAAGCCATAGTCAAAATTGCTGTAGGTTAGCGTAGAATTTAGGAAAAGACGATCATTGAGGATAGAATTAAGCCTTAAGGTGCCTGTGGTATTACCCCAGTTAAGTCCAAAGAAATCGTCGAAACTAAAGACATCTCTACCTGCATAGCCAGAAAGAAAGATTTTATTGTTTTCGTTGATTCTATAATTTGCCTTTCCATTGAGGTCATAAAAATATAAGACATTGTTTCTGATATCCTCATCAGGCGAAAGTCTAAGGAATACGTCTGCATAAGTTCTGCGTGCGCTTGCAATGAAGCTGCCTTTGTCTTTTACAATAGGCCCCTCAATGGTTGCTCGGCTACTAATAGTGCCAATCCCTCCTGAGGCGGCAAAACGTTTATTGTTACCTTCTCTCATTTGTATATCTAAAACGGATGATATCCGCATGCCAAATTTAGACGGTATTCCTCCTTTGTAGATCTCTACATTCTTAATGGCGTCAGGGTTGAAAACGCTAAAAAAACCTAGAAAGTGAGCAGGGTTATAAACTGTGGCCTCATCGAGAAGTACCAAGTTTTGGTCGTTGGAGCCTCCTCTCACGAAAAGCCCCGTTGTACCTTCTCCTGCAGATGCAATACCAGGTAAAAATTGAAGACTTCTGAAAACATCTACTTCCCCAAAAAGTGCGGGTATTGACTTGATGGTTTCTATTTTTAAGTTCTCACGACTCATTTTAGTATCTTTCACATTGGCATCTTCTCTTTCTGAGCTAATGACTACTTCCTCCAGTTGTAAATCGCCAGCCGATAGGTCGATATTGATTTTTTGATCTTGATTGAGTGAGATGAGTTGTTCCTTTGGAACGTATCCTACATAACTGTATTGAATGAGATATTCTCCAGCTGCTAAGCTTAGAGAGTAAAAACCGTAAACATTAGATGTGGTGCCAATGCTTGATGAAGGCTCTTGGCCATCGGCTAAAATGACTCTTACTGTTGCACCGATCAGTGCCTCGCCATTATTTGTATCCGTGATTTCGCCACTAATAGTTATTTTTTTTTGTGCGAGACTTGCATGGTGGAATATAAATATACCTATGCAAAATATGAAAAGCAGTTTTTTAAACATGAATGGAAGAAAAAAAGTAGTGGTAGACCTATGTAAATTTTATACGCGATTTGTTTATTTGATTGAAGGGAAGCTTCGAAATAATTCCAGACTGTCAAAATAGTAATTACATATTGGCTTCTTAATCACTTAGTGAGGAGTAAGACTATTTTATTACTCCTTATATCCAGCTATACAAAAAAAAGGCCATTTAGGCCTTCCTTATTTATTTATCTTGCTAGTGATATATTCAACTGTCTTCTCTAGGTTTTGTAATTTTTCCGCATCTTGGTCTGGAATGCGAATGTCGAATGCTTGCTCAAATTCCATTACAAGCTCTGCATAATCTAAAGAATCAATGCCTAGGTCCTTTACAAAATTTGCAGTAGGTGTCAACTCTGATTCTTTAAGTCCAAGTTTATCAATTAGGATATTGCGTATCTCTGATTGTATGCTGTCCATTGCTATCATGTGTGTATTGTATAAAATATATAAAAAATATCGGTGCAATAGTTCAAAACTCAAATACTAAAAAACCTCTAAACGACTTTAAAGTTTCTTGTCTGCCTTAATACTATTTAATTGGCCAAAAGGTTCGTACTAAAAGAAAAATTATTTTGCGTAAGTGAAGAAAATGATGAAAATGTACCGAATTTAGACTTTTCTCATTGATGTAGAGAGTAAATTATTTTCAATATGGTTTTAAAAGAGCGCTTTATTACAATGATATTTAGCTTGTTTTCTTTTAAGCGCTTAAAAGGTTCGCTTAAGATTGTTCATTTTTTTTAAAATTCGAAGTTTGCTCCACTCATCATAATATCAAGCCTAAACCATATAAAATTGGAAGAAACCTTTCAAAATACTTTTTTGACCGACTATTTCCTCGTATTTTTATGAAATAGCCTGATAATCAGGCTATTTTCATTATAAATAAAATTTAATTATGTCTGAAGCTAAAAACGGAGACAAAGTAAAAGTTCATTACACTGGAACGCTTACCGACGGAAATGTATTTGATTCTTCAAGAGAAAGAGAACCATTAGAGTTTGAATTAGGTCAAGGTAATATGATTCCTGGTTTTGAAAAAGCAGTATTGGGAATGAAAGTAGGAGAAGTGGTAAGCGTAGAAATCCCTAGTGCAGAGGCTTATGGTGAGAAGAGTGAAGAAATGTTTATACCTGTACCCAAATCAGAAGTTCCTGCCGATATAGAGCCACAGGTAGGTCAGCAGCTTGCAGTGCAGCAGCAGAATGGTCAAAGTGTACCCGTAACAGTAGTAGAAGTAACTGAAGAGCAGATTGTACTTGATGCAAATCACCCACTTGCGGGTCAAGACTTGAAGTTTGAGATTGAACTCATGGAGATCGCATAATATTTGCAACTTCACTGTATTGTAAAATTATTTAAAAGGCCGATCGAGTATCGGCCTTTTTTCGTTGTGTGGGATATTAATACTGGAAACATTCCACGACAAACAAATGCGTTACTGTACCTAAAAGATTTTGTCTTAATGTAGCAACATTTGGCTAATGAATGAGGTTTTTATAAACAAAATTGAGATTTTCCTAGCAAAATTAAGTTTTAATGAACAATGAGTGTTTGTTGTTATTCTTCTTAATGTATGATACCTAAAAAAGATATCAACTCTTTTTAGATCGAAATAGATTGTCTGATCTTGCATCTCAATCAATTAAAACTGTTGTTAAGATTTATATTGCAGGAATAAATATTATTTTTGCAAAGGATTGAAAACGATATAAACGTACACCAAAACCAAAATTTATGTTAGATACCATTGAAGAGGCCATTGCAGATATAAAAGCTGGGAAGGTGATCATAGTTGTAGATGATGAAGATCGTGAAAACGAGGGTGATTTCATATGTGCATCAGAGTGTGTGACACCCGAGATCATTAATTTCATGGCTACTCATGGTAGAGGACTTATATGTACCTCTGTAAGCGAAGAACGTTGTGCTGAGCTAGAACTCGACATGATGGTTGGTAAAAATACAGACAGCTTGGAAACTGCCTTTACTGTTTCCGTTGATTATAAAGGCGGGGGAAACACCACTGGAATTTCAGCCTCTGATAGAGCTCGTACCATACAAGCCCTTGTGGATCCTAACACCAAGCCTCAAGATCTTGCACGACCCGGGCATATTTTCCCATTGAAAGCTAGGAAAGGAGGTGTGCTTAGAAGGACAGGTCACACTGAAGCTGCAATAGATTTTGCTCGATTGGCGGGTTTTGCTCCTTCGGGAGTACTCGTAGAAATCATGAATGAAGATGGCACCATGGCTCGCTTGCCCGATCTTAGAAAAGTAGCCGACCACTTTGGCTTAAAGTTGGTTTCTATAAAAGACCTTATTGCCTATCGCATGAAGCTAGAAAGCCTTATTGAGCGAGTAGTTACTGTAGATATGCCGACTGATTTTGGAGATTTTAAGATGATAGCTTACCGCCAAACTAATACAGGAGAGAATCATCTGGCTTTAGTAAAAGGTGAGTGGGATGAAAACGAACCTGTTCTTGTACGAGTACATAGTTCTTGCATTACAGGAGATATTTTTGGCTCTTGTCGATGCGATTGTGGCCCACAACTACATGCTGCCATGAATATGGTGGAAAAAGAAGGTAAGGGATTGGTAGTATATATGAATCAGGAGGGTAGAGGTATCGGTCTAGAGAATAAACTAAAAGCTTACAAACTGCAAGAAGAAGGTTTCGATACGGTGGAGGCCAATGAAAAGCTTGGCTTTAAAATGGATCAGAGAGACTATGGAGTAGGTGCACAGATCATTAGGGATTTGGGGGTTAAAAAACTCAGGCTAATCTCTAACAATCCACAGAAAAGAGCTGGACTCCTTGGTTATGGACTTGAAATTGTAGAAAAAGTACCCATTGAAATAAAAGCTAATATTCACAACCAAAGGTATTTGACCACAAAAAGAGATAAAATGGGGCATAGTATCTTAAAGAATCATTAATTGGAGTTCAATATTTGGGGAAGTTATTTTTTTGAATTTTGTATCAGGTTAAGTCCTTAAAATTTAAGGCCTCTTAACTTACCTCCAATATAAAAGATCAAAGGTTTTATTTTAACTAATACCTTTGATCTTTTTTTTGCTCAGTGTATTTTTAAATGGTATTTTAGCTTATGTCTGGGTGATTACTGAAAATTTTTAGTCATTTCACGATAGTGCATTTTGATTAGTTCTTAGTCACTGATTTAAAATCAAGTTTTAGAATTTTTCGTATTAAATATTGGTATACTTGCTTCTGAGTAATTATTACCACAAATTTTCGCTTAAAGATAGAATAACCTACATAAATGAGACTTCCCTTTTATTTTATTTACTTCTATTTTGTTTGCATCTTTGTAATACCAAGTGATGCCAACGCTCAGCGCTTCCCTTCCGAAATGTGGCATGAAGGTTATTTAGTATTGATTTCTGAAGACACCTTAAGTGGACATATTAAATATGATTTTGATAATGATGCCGTTCAAATAAGAAATACTGAATCTATTCAAACTTACTCTGCTCGTAAGCTATTATTTTTTGAGATTTTTGATGTTACTATCAATCGGTACCGATACTTTTACAGCCTGCCCTACGAAATCAGGGAAAACTTTCGCGCTCCCATGCTTTTTGAAGTATTGCAGGAGGGGGATTTGACCTTGCTAGCAAGAGAAGAAATAGTACAGGATAATCTCAATAACAACTTTTATGGACCTGGATTTTATGGTGGAGGTATGAGAAATCCCTATATGATGGGTACGCGTTTGCGGCTAAACTTTGACTATTATTTTCTGACGCCTGACGATCGCTTGGAAAAATATTTTCAAAAAAAGAGGGGCCTACTTTATTTTATGCGTGACTATGAGTCTGAGATCAAGCAATTCATGAGAAAAAATAGATTGCGTCACGATCGACTAGAACATTTGGTTAGAATTACAGCTTATTATAACGGTCTTAGAGAAAATTCATAGTCAACATAAATAAAATAAATCGTCTCTATCCCTTCAAATGTAAATAGAGTAAGTCTTATTTCAGGTGTTGGTTAGCCATTATCCTTCAAATGAATTATCCACAAATAAAATTACACATTTATGTCTAAACCTTTGATTTTAGTAGCTAATGACGATGGGGTAACCGCTCCAGGCATTCGCCATTTAGTAGAGGCAATGCAAGAAATTGGAGAGGTTGTTGTTGTAGCACCAGATAGTCCACAGAGTGGTATGGGACACGCGATCACCATTGGAAATACCCTAAGGCTTACTAAAACTGATATATTTCCAGGAGTTACTACTTATAAATGCTCCGGCACGCCTGCTGACTGCATAAAATTAGCGAAGCATCATGTGCTCAAAGAAAGAAAACCAGATTTAATTGTAAGTGGTATCAATCATGGTTCAAACACTTCTATTAGTGTACTTTATTCTGGTACCATGTCAGCTGCCATTGAAGGTGCGATTGAGGGTTTCCCGAGTATTGGATTTAGTTTATGTGACTTTGCATCAGATGCTGACTTTTCGCATACCATAGATTATGTGAAACTCATTGCGCAACAAGCACTTGCCAATCCTATGCCAAAGGGGGTGGCACTTAATGTAAACTTTCCGCCTAAGCGAAATGAAAGAATTAAAGGTATTAAAATCTGTCGTCAGGCTCGGGCTAAGTGGCAGGAGCAATTTGATCAGCGGGTAGACCCAACTGGAAGAAAATATTTTTGGATGGCTGGCAATTTTGTCAACTTCGATAAAGGTGAAGACAATGACGAATGGGCAATTGCAAACAATTATGTATCTGTCGTGCCCTGTCAGTTTGATATGACGGCTCATCATGCAATTTCGCAGCTTAATGACGATTGGGAGCTGAAACTATAAGAATTATACTTAACCGAGCTTTTAGGACTCGGTTTTTTTTTGCGTGGAATGACGTTAGTATTGGGTTAAGATAAGTAAATGCTTAGTTAGGCCTCTCATGAAAAATACCCTCAAATTCACTTGATCTAGTTAATAGTTTTTATCAATACTTAATTTACCCTGATTTCTTACACTTTTC
>JAFIEW010000122.1 GCA_020832375.1 Cyclobacteriaceae bacterium | reverse complement strand
TTCTTTTTGTGCTTTTGTATGTGTACCTCGATCAAAACTTAGGGCTGGAAAACTTATGGCTTAATTCTAAAAGTGACGTTATATCACCCTATTCTAGTTAAACGAACAATCTGTTAAGCCTATGATATATCAAGAAATCGTTGACAAAACATTATGCCATATAACCTTTAATCATACAGGTACCATAATAAAAAAGAACTCAATATTTACTGATTTGATAGGGAGTCTTCCTTTCTTAATTTGTGATGAAAAGTTAATTAAACAAATAAGCCTATTAAAAGAAGACAATTTTCTTATAGAGTTTAATATGCCAGTTGTCATTGATGGTGAAAAAAGTATAATTGATGGTTGTTATTTTTTCAAAGAAGGTGTTTACTATCACTTATTTTTTTCAACTGAGCAAATTCGCGAATTTATTAAAAAAACTCAAGGATCAGATCAAGGTTTTAATGAGAGCTCAGTAACCGTAAGCCAAAATAGCGATGGCCAAGAAAACGATGGGCTATTCGTATCTGACACCAATAGGAATCATATGAAAATACTCATTGTTGAAGACGAGAGCCTTATTGCTACTCGTACACGTGCGTTACTTAAACAAGAAGGCTACTCCAACACTCATATATGCAAATCTGGAGAGGACGCGATTATACATAGTACCATTTCCCCGCCAGATATCATTTTGATGGATTTCCAGCTTAATGGTGAAATTAATGGGCTAGAGGCGGCAAATATAATTAGAGATAAAATTAATGTACCAATCGTCTTTATTTCCGCTTTTTCAGAAAGGCTAGAATCAGATAGATCCTCACAAAGTGATAATGAATACTATATTGATAAGCCGTTAAAACTTGAGGACTTAAGGTCTATACTCAACGAATTGAAGTGGAAAAATCAAACTCAAGTTATTTAAAAACTGAATCGAACAAGGTGTAAGATGGATAATGAACAGAAATCAAAATTTTTAATTCTTGTAGTAGAGGATGAGAGTTTAATTGCTGAACAGTACAGGGCTGTACTTAAAAACCAGGGTTACTCACAGGTTAAAACATGCAATTCTGGCGAGTTAGCGATAGAAATATCCAATCAAGAAACACCTGACCTCATCATAATGGATCATAAGCTTAAAGGAGATCTAAATGGGATGGAAACATTGTCTCAAATAAGAAAGAAAGTACATTGCCCAGTAATTTTTATCTCAGCCTTTGCCAATTCAATCCCTACTCAAGAAAAATTTCAACTACCTGACACCTATTACGTAGATAAACCAATAAATAATGAGAATTTAGTTGAACAAGTGAACAGCTCTTTGGGGATTATTAACCTATAGCCAATAGTATGCCTTAACCTATGCAGGATGCACAGAATATAATTTCTGAAAAGAAAAAATCAGGGGGAATGATTTATCACTACCCTAAAGAAGGAACTACGACCTATTCATTGAATGTGCTTTCTAGGTTAAATTATCATCAAATCCATTCACAAGTCCCACACCTACCAGAGTTGCTTACCCAGCAATCTAATTATATCCTCAATCAACTTTCAAATGCTAAAGCGGGCACTAATCACCTTATAAAGTTTCACCTACTAGATAATAACAAGGAACCTGTACTTTTCCATACGAACTGTATGATAGTTCCACATGATGATGATGCGGTAGTTTGGCAGTTTATGGTAATTAATAATAGTGTGGACACTAAGGCCGAACAAAAACTAATCAACAGCCTTAAAGAAAACTTTTTTATAAAAAACTATCCAGAGCCTATATTATTGCTTAATGAGCAATTTGAGCTTATTAGTGCAAATGAAGATATCATTAGGCTCATAAAAAACAGACTAGGAATAGTACTCGAGCAAAAAAGAAGCATTTTCTCAGCCTATAGGCAAAATACGAATACTACCTTGCTGACACTACTACAAACTTTAATTGAAAACGCCAAGAAAAATCAAAGTGCAACAAAAAAAATAAAGTTAGGTAATACTAGTGACAACTATTTCGAACTTAGCGTTCGTTGTGTAAGAGAGTCAAAAACAGGTTTGAGATACTATATTATTGTTTTGAAGAATATTTCACAAGAAATGATCTTCAAAAATAAGCTCGACCAACAAAGTGAACAACTCAAAATCACCCAAGCTGATCTAGACGCTATTATATACCAACTTTCTCATAACATAAAAGGCCCTCTTTCTACCATCGAAGGGCTCATACAGCTACTCGAAAGAGATGGTGGCCCAATGGCAGAAACCTATTTGGCTATGCTTAGATCGAATACTAAAAAGCTTCAAAAGACAGTTGAAAAACTGGCAAAGGTAGAGTCTAATCACATACTTGATAGTACCAGGCCATTGAGATTTAAAGATGAACTAAGCGAAGTCTTACGGCTATATCAAGATCAAATTGACACAAATAGTATTGAAATCCAATTTGATGGAGACCAATTTTACACAATCAATTATTCCAAAGAATTATTACAGACCATTTTCATAGAGCTAATTGACAATAGTATCATGTTTAAGAGAAAGGATCAAAAACTTAGTGTTGGTATCAAATTAAAAGAATTTAATGAGTCTATTGCTATTTATTACCAAGACAACGGGCAAGGAATTAGCTCTCAAGTATTACCCTATATTTTCAACATCTTTTACAGAGGTAATTTCAACTCAAAAGGAAGCGGTCTAGGATTGTATTTAGTCAAGAGACTGCTAGACAAAATGAAAGCTCACATTTTCCCTCAAAGTGACGGCCGTAGCTTTACAAAGTTTACCATTTTATTACCCAAAAGCTAACCAGCCCATTTATCTGAAACCAACATTTACAAAGGAAAGAGTTACAAATTGGGCTAATATAACCGTATATGTTTTGATCCTCACAGTAGCCTATTTCAAATATTCTACCACATCATTTACTTCAACAAGCCCCTCTTCATTCTCCCAACTATTGTAGATAAAAGTCATTATTTGGGCAATATCTAAGGGCATTAAGTTGGGATTAGCGGGCATGGGTTGATTATACTCCACACCATTCACTATAATTGCCCCTTGCAGACCATACCGTATCAGACGAGCAGTTCGCTCTCTACTCTCAAGCATATAGTCGGATTGAGCCAATGGTGGGTATAGTCTACCTAAACCTGTCCCGTCGGCTTTATGGCAATTTTGACAATGCTGCTGATACAATATCTCCCCTCTCACCATATACTGTCGCATTTTAACTCGATCTACTCTTTCTACTTTACCCTCTGCTGTGTCACTACTACAGCTTAAAGTAAAGAATATCGCAAGCCCAAAAACTACAACAACTACTAAAGATAAATTTATATGCCTATGCTTCATCTGGATTATGGACTTCATAAAAAGAAAGGGGATATTGAACACCTAAAGAAAAGAAAGCTCGACCATTCAATTTTAACCTAACTGATCCTCTTCCGCCTTTAAAAGCTTTTCAATATCCTTGATCATTAAATCTACTTTATTGCTATTGGTACCATCATAAATACCTCTGATATGACGGTTATGATCCACCAATATGAATGCACCGCTATGCAAATATCCACCAGGCTCATCTTCGTCTTCAAGAGCTGTTGCGAAGTATGACTTCTGCGCATGAGAGTAGATTGCTGATTTATCCCCAGTTACAAAGAACCATTTATCTCCGTCTATATCTAGGCGAGAAGCAAATTCTGATAGCCGCTCCACATCATCATATTCTGGATCAATAGTATGAGAAAGAATCTTCAAACGGTCATCGTCTTTAAAGTACTCATGAACACGCAGCATCTCATCTTTCATAATAGGGCAAATGGTAGGGCAGCTGGTAAAGAAGAAGTCAGCCACATAGATTTTATTTATATAGTTAGCCTCTGTTACTGAGTCACCATGCTGATTGATATAAGTAAATGGGGCAATCTGATGGGGCACTGTGTCCGTTACAATTCGGCCATTTAATTCTCTTTCTATGATCTGCTTCCTTCCTAGAAAAGGCAATACATCTTCTTTGTTAGCATCTGCATCTGAGCGAGAAGAATCACAAGATATAGTCAGGAATATTAATGAAAACACAAAAAGAGGGAATGTAGTACGTAGCATAAATAAATGTATAAGTTAAAAACTAGCTATTTCTCAAAGGAAAAGAACTCTTTTTAATAACGAATAATCAGCTTTTATTCTCGGATTTTAAGCGAATATTTTTATAAATTTTTATTGCAGTCATCAAAACGAGTATGAAAACAAATAACCCTAATACTCCATAAACCAAACTCATTGAATCTTTTACCACAATCAAAAAAACAATGGCAACCAAAAAGATAGTAGCAACCTCATTCCAAAACCTCAAAAATGTAGAACCGTGATCGTAAATATCGTTTTGCAATCTCAAAAACAAACGGTGATTATACAGTTGGTAAGCATAGATCCCTATCAAAAATGCAATTTTGATATGAAAATAACCCATTTGAAGTAAATAGGGCTTTTGATAGAGTGCACTTAAACCCAGAATCAAGGTTACAATTGCTGATGGCCAAGTGATACCATACCATAACCTTTTAGACCACAGTTTTACGTAGGGTATAATCACTTGTTCATCTTTCTCTTGAGCTTCAGTTTGATAAATAAAAAATCTTACGATATAAAACATACCAGCAAACCAAGTGACAACGAAGATCAGATGAAGCGCTTTAATATAAAGAGAAATCATTATTTTGTTTTAAGATAGATCAATTGAAAGACAAGCTATTATATACTATTGCGAACGCAGAGCGTAACTTATATACTACTGAATATGTTTCATCGTTATATCAAATAATGATCATCCAGTTTATAAATTTCCCGGAATAGCGTCATGTAAGGTTTGATCACTTTTGTACAGGTTACCATCAACTCCTAATCATAAGCATATTACAAATGTATTTGATTTGATCGAAAAGAATACGTTTATCTTTGAGTAGAATGGTGGATAGGGAGTTTTATTATGAAAATAAAATTTGCATCATGATTAAATAAAATTAATACCGCCCATAAAAAAATTGCAACCTCTAGAAGATAATTTCGATAGGAATAAAAGCGTTATCCATAAAGTATAATATAGAATTTCTTCAAGATTTAGAAAATATAAAAGCACATGCGGCCGTATAGGGAATAATATTAGGTTTTACGGCTACAATATGTAAGAATAAAGTACATAATGCTGCTCACTTGTAGAGCAAATTATTAGCTAGCTTAAAAAACAAATACTAACTTTGCACGAAATAATATTTGGAAGTGAAAAATTCAGAAACAGTGAACATTAAACTAGATAGAATCGACCGAAAGATTTTGGAGATTCTTCAAAAACAGGCAAAAATTACAAACGCTCAATTATCAAAAGATATCGGACTTTCACCAGCCCCTACCTTAGAGCGTGTAAAAAAATTAGAAAATTCAGGGCTTATCAAAAGCTATCATGCTAAGCTTGATACCGAAAAGCTAGGATTGGGGGTTAACACCTTCGTTCAGGTATCCCTGAAAGGTCACAACAAATCTAATATCGACTCATTTGTTGATCAAATCAATCATATTGACGAGATCATTGAATGTCACCACATTACAGGTACTGGAGATTTCATACTTAAAGTAATTGCCAAGGACATCTCTAGTTACCAAAAACTTATGCTTGAAAGAGTAAGCGAAATTGCTGAAGTAGATGGCATGCAGTCCATGATCATTCTATCAACCTTTAAAGATAGTAAATCACTTCCTATTCCAGATAGCACCGTGAAGTAACTGAAAGAACCTAAGCCTCAACGCTTAGGTTTTTTTTATCATTTTAAGTAATATTTTTACTGCCTTAGGTACACTTCTTCTTCCTTCTTTCACCCCTAGTTCCAGCTCTTTTAGCTTCTCTTTAATCATCTCATCTCGCTTCAACTCATCGAGCAATTCGTACTGTAAAACATCATGTAGCCATTTTACATTTTGGCGTTGACGGTTAGCCGTCCAAAACAAATTTGATTTAGCAAACACCTGATACTGATTCAAATTTGCCCATAGATCAGATATACCCTTTTTCTCTACGGCAGAGATAGTAAATACCTGAGGTTGCCAGCCACTTTCGGACCTTGGGAATAAATGTAATGCCTGAGTAAGTTCACCCTTCGCTTTTTTCGCCGCAGTTTCGTTATTCCCATCAGATTTATTGATGGCAATAGCATCGGCCATTTCCATAATCCCTTTTTTTATACCTTGTAGCTCATCACCTGCTCCTGCAAGCATCAAAAGCAGAAAAAAATCAACCATTCCTTTTACTGCTGTCTCACTTTGACCAACACCCACGGTTTCCACTAAAACAATGTCAAAACCAGCAGCCTCACAGAGCAACATACTCTC
Source organism: Cyclobacteriaceae bacterium (assembly GCA_020832375.1). GTDB lineage: Bacteria > Bacteroidota > Bacteroidia > Cytophagales > Cyclobacteriaceae > JAFIEW01. Next base: position 5,380 of record JAFIEW010000122.1, on the reverse strand, counting down.
TCTTGTTTTTGCAGCAACTCCACCCAAGGAACTTCCTGAAGCACTTGGCCGAATATATGCATTGGGATGCTGGGACAACTCATCCATCCTTGTTTTGTCTCCAAGTATACTGCCACCAGTACGCTGACTACTAGGATCTATGGTCAAAACAGCAATTTTGTAACCTAAATCGCATAAGTACAAGCCAAAGCTTTCAATAAAAGTACTTTTACCTACTCCTGGCACCCCAGTCACTCCTATGCGAAAAGCCTTATCAGGCGTCCTCCTTGACTGCAAAGCATCACTTAGTTGAGATGCCAGCTCTTTATCTTCGGGATGATTACTTTCTATCAAAGTGATTGCTCTTGATAAAACCCCTCTTTTGGAGTTCAAAACGCCATCTATATAATCTTCAAGCCTCAATCTCTTCCGCCTTTTTACCATATCTACTGCTTATATTTATTAATGGTTTTGGACCATGAAAAACACCATCAATTGACTGATCCTAAACATTTTGCACGTCCAAAGAAAGCTCAATTGACTAAATAAACCATCTTTTTTATGATGATCTCACACCTATATTTCTAGACAAACATCAAAGTAAATAAAAAGCTTATTTACCTTAATACTTGTTTTGAACCTCTTCAGTTAATCTATTTTTTGAAGTGAAGTTACAAAATAAGACAACTATTTTTCATTGATATTGACTAGCTATCAAAAAATCTACCAGCTACATAGGCAAAAATAGGCATTGCTTTATTATATTGGCCTTAAATATATAAATATTCATTAACCACTGAACCAACCATTATCCAGCAAATAACACCAACAAATTAAACCGATTACCATTAACCATCCCGAACCAGAATGAAAAATAAGTAATGGCTTGCTTGCTAAAGATCTTCAAAAAAATATTCAGACTCAAAAATAAAGGCATGATTTTAGTGAAGTCCTTTATTCAGAAGTTTCCTCTTAGAAGGTATAATCAACTGATTACATATAATCAATCTGGGTGTTTTGTTCTAAATTATCGGCCTCAAGTTATCGAAAGGCTATTACCTATTGTCGAGGCTTTAATTTCAGATAAAAGTCACTTAGACAATAATTTGAAACGAATAGAGGGATAAAAGTAAATGCTTCATTTCAAAGGATGAAAAATAAATATTTTAACATAGAGGGAAACGATTTTGAGCTAACACCAAGGTTTTGGCTCCACACCTTAGGGAGCACTGTTTTTGTATTTGCTTTTATGTGGGTAGCTTTTAATTTTTTCACCATATTCGACTTTCTGGACCCAGTAGAAGAGGCTCTTGAGGATTTCGAGTCTTCGGATATCGTTTTTTCACAATTGAGAAATCAACCCAGCATCGACAGTAATATAGTATTAGTGAATTTTGGCAGGCTGTCTAGAGCTGGCATAGGAGAACAGATACGAATACTTAATAAGTATGATCCCGCAGTAATTGGTATAGATGCATTTTTTATCACCGATAAATCCCCCGAAGAAGACGACTATTTCGAATTAGCCCTATCTGAGGTAAAAAATCTAGTAATGGTAAGTCGGATTTTTGATGCTGACGAAGAGACTGGTATTTTTCAAGATCAGATATTATCAAACCCCCGTTTCAATCAGTACGCAGTCAATGCTTACGCTAACTTCATATCAAGTGCTGAAAGCCAAGATGACTTTAAACTTACCCGAACTTTTTCACCAAGAGAGTATTTGAGTAATGGCAATCAGACTGTAGCGCTAGGCGTAAAACTAGCAGAATATATCTCCCCCACTAAGGTAACTCAATTTTTAGATAGAAATCAAGAGGTAGAAATCATCAACTATAAGGGCAATATTATTGATGACAAAAAGAGCGATCGACCGAAGTATTATGCATTGGACGTTGCCGATGTATTTGAAGAAAATTTTGATGCCGCATTTATCAAAGATAAAATCCTCCTCTTTGGATATTTAGGTAGGGAATTTGGTGATACTAGCTGGGAAGATAAGTTCTTTACTCCTTTGAATAATGAGTACGTAGGCAGAACTTCACCCGACATGTATGGAGTGGTTATACATGCTAACATCATATCCATGATACTCAACAAGGATTTTATCAATTCTAATCCTGAGTGGATGAGTACAACTTTAGGTATCCTGATGCTGTGGGTCAATGCAGTGATTTTTGGCTTTATATTTCTTAGAATTCCACGATGGTATGATGGCCTGACAAAAGTAATCGCAATCATTCAGATATTTTTCTTTATTGGTCTTATACTTTTTGTTTTTGCCCAATTCAACTACAAACTAGATCTTACACTTGGCATCATAGCCATTGCTTTTAGCAGTGATGTAATAGAGTTTTACCATGGTGTATTGCGCAACTTAAAAAATAAGGAAACTCGAAAAGAAATTTTTAAAGAAAATGAATTTATCAAATAGCCAGAGACCATGAGAAGATTAAATAAAAACTTTTGGATAGACTCTACTATTGGTACTATCATCATATTTACTTTTATGGGTATAGCCTTATGGTTTTTTACATATTTTGACTTTTTAAACCCCGTAGAACATACACTTACAGACTTTGAGACAACCGACTTGGTATTTTCTCAATTACGTGATGACCCTGTTCCAGATACCAATATTATCATTATCAACACCTCAAGCCTCCCTAAAGGCGCTATAGCAGAGCAGATTAAAATAATTAATCAATACGGACCAAGACTAATTGCACTTAATTTAGATTTAAATTGGGATGAAGATAATTTAGGCACGATGGCGCTAATGCAGGCACTATTGGAAATTGATCAATTACTCATCGGTGGTCGTCTAAAAGTTTCTGATGGCAACTACGAATATTTTGTACCTGCAGTACTTCAGGATTTACCTAATGCTTCTTACGCCTATCAAGATTTTATGCTTGATGATCGTATTCATGAAGAGTTTCACGTACTGAGAGAGTTTTCACCAAATCCAAGCAATATAAGTCAGAAAAATATTTTGCCTTTTGGCTTAAAAATTGCTAGTTATTATGACGAAGGTCTATTGAACCGTTTTTTAAATAGAAAAAACGACAAGGAAATTATCAATTACCGGGGAAACGCTCTGGGTGCAAGTGAAAGCTTTGGGTATATGTTTATGGCATTAGATGTAGATGATGTTTTTGAAGAAAATTTTATACCAGAGATCATAAATGATAAAATTATCATTTTCGGCTTTTTAGGAGATCAGTATGGGCCAGCTTACGAAAGTAAATTTTTCACTCCTTTAAATGAACAATATGTAGGCAGATCTAATCCAGATATGTATGAATCCGTTATTCATGCCAATATAGCCGCAATGATAATAAATGAAGACTATATCGAGAGATTACCTCAGTGGATGTCAGTACTTTTAGGAGTGGCGCTTTGTTTTTTGACTACTATGCTATTCGGATACGTCTATCGAGTTGTACCTAGATGGTACGATGCTACAACAAAATTAATCGCTTTAATACAAGTGGCACTTTTATTGTTTGTTATAATCCTAGTCTTCAACTGGTACAATTTAAGGCTAGACTTAACATTAGGTATTATAGCCGCTTTATTTGCTAGTGATACTTTAGAGTTTTATCATAGCGTGATTAAAAATGTCCTTAATAAGGAAGCTAGGCAAGAAATTGTAGGTAGTAAAGGAATTATCAATAGTTCGGATAAAAATTAAAATCCACTAAAAGAGAGTTGAAGATTTAAGTTAGCATTAAAAAGTATAGTAAATAATTTAAAAATATAGTTATGAAAATCAAAACGTTATTAATTGTAGTAGTGACGCTATTTTTTTCTTTAAATCAAGCTAACGCTCAAGGGTATACCTTCAAGGTACTTGCAAATAAAGGAGATAATAGTATCAAAAAAGGTAAAGACTGGGTACCTCTTAAAACGGGTAGCACCCTAAACGATAGTGATGAGGTGAAAATAGGCTCCTCTTCCTACCTAGGATTGATGCATAGCAGTGGTAAAACATTAGAGTTAAAATCAGCGGGTAAATACAAAGTGGAAGATTTGGCAACCTCGGTAAAAGCTGGTAATAACTCTGTGGCAAGTAAATATGCAGACTTTGTAAAGAGTAAGATGTCTGATAACGAAGAGGACATCAATAAAAACCATAGAAAGTACATGGCTGTAACAGGAGCTGTAGAAAGAGCAACAAGCAGCGCAGAGCTAAAACTGATCGCCCCAAAAACTGTTGATCTGTTGAATACATCCACTGTGCTTAGATGGAATGGTATAGAAAACGCAGATGGTTATCAAGTAAAAGTAAGTAGTATGTTTGACGATGTCATCATGACCAAAGATGTTACAGAAACGTCTACCACACTTGACTTAAGCGAGGTGTTCGAAAAGCAGAAGATGATAATTGTATCTATTAAAAGTAAAGGGGCTAATGAGGCGAAGTCTGATGACTATGCTATTAAAAAAGCTGCTAATGGAAATTTAAGCGCTGTCTACATTGATCTTAAAAATGAACTTTCTGATGAAGAAAGCTCACTAAACGCTCTGATCATTGCTTCTTTCTTTGAAGACAATAACCTCTTGCTAGATGCTTTGACATACTATGAGAAAGCTATCAAACTCTCTCCAGACGTACCTGATTTCAAAGCTAGTTATGAGCAGTTCATTATTAGAAACGGCTTAGGTAATTGATAGTCCACCGATAATATCATAGAAGAAGAGGTCTCAATTTGAGGCCTCTTTTTTGGTATTGCCACTAGATAACAATCATTTTTAATCTTATCCGCAAGTTTATAAAACTGAGTATTTTGTCATCAAGTAATACAATTCATCTAAGTCAATTAGCTTGAAACATAATGATACAAGAGGGGGGCTTTATTCGCCCAATATAACCGACCATTTTTCTCAATAATTATGCCCTCTGAGCCCCTACCCTATACCAACATTGTAGTACACTGTGACCTACTAAAAGAATTAAACCATATAGCTCAATCTTTAACCCCCTGTTGAAAAGTGATTCCTAGTTGTCTTAAAGCTGTGACCAGCTTATGATAAAGTGACTTGTGCAATCTTTCAGATAGGCAACATTACTTTTAGTGCTTGCTACTTAGGGCATGCTCAAAAACAGCTAAATTATTGATCAATAAATCATTAAATCTATACTTTATTTATTTGAGTGCACAGTTTTTATTCATAAGTAGTAAAAATGCTTGCACGAAAATGTCTGAGATTGACATTTTGTAGCTTAGTCCCAAGCATTATCATAATTTGTAATTCGTAAATAGTAAGTGGTATTAATTGTACTTCCCTAAATGGCATTGACCGTTTTGGTTAAAAAATACTATTTGTTTTCATGGGGCGAATATGAGCCTGAGGTTCTTCTCTTGTGCAAAGATCAAAGGGGTTCAATACCCCT
>JAFIEW010000121.1 GCA_020832375.1 Cyclobacteriaceae bacterium | reverse complement strand
ATTCTCTTTTGATATATCCTTACCTAATTAGTACAAGTGAAGGGTTTGTGTTCTTAAAACTATTTATCCGAATTAAGAGATTTAAAATGCATAAAACGGGATTTAAGTAGTTTGGTCAATCGATTTGAGTATAATGTCTTACGAAATTATCGAATATATCTATCACCTTTGAATGAGATCAATTTGGTCTTATTTGGTAATTAGGTTAGATGGTTATTAATGTAATATAAAGAGTTGGTCTATTAGGCCGACTTTTTTAATATTACTTATGATGATTGAAGTAATGAATTTATATAAAACAATATTAAAAAGTATTTACTAAGCCGCTAAACGATTAAAGCTTACTTCCTCTTTTTCATCTTTTGGCCAACTCACACCCGGAGGTAAGTCAATGTTGGGAGGTATATCCCCATTATTACCTATTCCTCCATCGCCTCCATTAAAATCATTTCCATCGGAAAAAAATAAAACTCTATAAATTACAACAGCTAAAACAAATACGCTCAAAAATAGTGCAATAAGATAGTCTGGATTTGAGGCTACGTATTCTAAAAATCTATTCATTTTGCTATAGTCTATAAGTGAATTCCTTTAATATATCTTTGCTAATAAAACCATATTTACCTTTGTACCATACCTGAATTGCATCGCTATTCACACGTTTTATGATATACAAATCTTCACCAATTCCTAAATTGACTTCAATTTCCGAAAGAGATTCGTCCTTAAAGATTGGAGCTTTACATTCTGTAATGGTTTTCACTAAATAATTACCGGAAAACAATTGTTTATTTTGATTTTCTATGTCATTTTGATAGAATAGTCTCCTTTCTTTAGCATATAACTTATCATAAGCTTCATTGTTCATAATGCTTATTAAATAATGATTGCCAAGTTGGTTGCTGGAGGCTTCTTGTATGAGCATAAAGGTCACCCATTGATTCTGATATACTTTATATCTCTGCTGACTAATTGCCTGTTCCGCTACAATATTCATATCTGTAGCGATTAATTCATTCATAATCGAATCTTTAAATGTAGGATTATCGGTCTCATATTTAATAATATTAGAATTTTTGTATTCTATTATTGTCAACCATGCATCAGCCGACGATCTGTTCTTTTGATTATGGGCAAAGATGACCTCAGAAATCCCAGCTTCGCTCAAAGGTGCACGATCGTATAAATACCAACCCTGTGGCTTTAAGAAAAATGCTACTGAATCTATTTTAGTTTCTTGAAATTCAGTGAGATTTTTTAGTGAAAGATATTGTGCTTTTGTCTCTACACTACTCAGCAATATAACAAAATACGCAATGAAGAGAAGGCGAAGCATAAGTTAATTTGGGATTCTTTAAGATTATAATTTTACAGCCATTAAAATTACAAAAAAATCGATTAAATAGTTTAGAATCAATGAATTTATTCAAAATCATACCAGCCTTCATCCTCCTCTTTATTAGGTATATCTTTGGAGATCATCGGCACTAGAATGTTAGGAATGGACTCTTCGTTATAGCTTAGCTTAAATAGATTCAACTCTTTTTCTAGGGTCAATAAGTCTTCAAGTTTTGGTTTGCTGAGACTTAATCCAGGTTTTATTAATTTTTCTGATTGCAAAGGTATGAGAGGCTTTATTTTACTCTCATAAACATATGAAATTAATATTTTTGAACAATGAAAGACCCACTTACTGGGCTTATATTGCAATTCTAACTGATTCCACTTTTCGTTGATGGACTCTAAGTATAGCGTGATATTCCCTAATCTAACTCTAGACCCTGCTTTAGACTTTCCTTTAGTCTTAAGGTAATTTATTTGAGATCTTCCTTGTCTTTTTCTAACAGAATAAGTCTTAAAGACTTTATGATCGATTAATTCTTTACCATCACTTATCCCAATGATAGAAAATTCTGAACCAATTATTAAAATCCCATAAAAGAAGCTTTCACTTCTAAAAATACTATGGTTAGATTCATTAAACTCTAAGGTCATCGGTAATCTTATGGTAAAATTTGAATGAATGGTAATCTGATGTCGATCTTTTTGATAATCACATTCGGTAAGTGTGTTTAGTTCTAGACCCAAGCTTTTGAAATCACTATAATCAATTAGAATGGACTTCATCAATGAATTATTACGAATTTAAATGAGAGTTTTCAAGAAAATGTAAAGCGAATGTTAACGATTGCTATGGCTTAGCATGGATTCTTTATCTTTGTCATAAATTTAACAAAATCAATCGTTATTTTTACAACTATGCCTCGCCATGATGAATTTTTATACCATCAATAAATGATGTCACCAGACTAAATAGCCAACCTTAAATTCTGCTTAATGTTGAGCTATAAGAAGTGTCAATCATATGATACTTCATCCCAAGTAGATCATTTATTTCTTTCAATATTAGTGAGCTTCATTGGGAGCATGTTAGTTTTAATGTTTCATGAACCGCAAAAACATAACTATAACTTATGAATTTTGAATATTCTTCTGTACCAAAGATTAGGAAGCTTCTAAAAGACAAGAGTCAAGAAGAGCTACAAGAAATTGTAATTAATTTAGCTAGTTTTCAAGCAGATAATAAAGACTTAATTTCTTTCCATTTGTCTGAAAAATTTTTTCCTGAAGAATTTCTTGAAGATTTTGAGGAGTGGATCGCCCTTGAGTTTAATGATGCTATGGAGTATCACTTTTATGGTATGAAAAAAAAGCTAATGAAAATTAAAAAACGTTACAAAAAGATCCTGAAGTTAGTCAAGGATAAACCATTAAACTTCAGGATTAGACTGATGTTTTGTCAGAAAGTTGTTGAAGAGGGGTTATGGGACGAAATTCGCTATTCAAGTCTACAAAACTATTGGTTGACGGAGGTGAAATCTTTAGAAAGTGCTTATGAAAAACTTCATGAGGATATTAGGTTTGATTATCAGATGGATATGGAAGAAATTGAGGAGGCGAAAATTGGTCTTAGTTAAATTACACCTTCCATGTATCAGCCCTCAGAGTCAAGAGTTGGTATGGCAGCATCTTTATCACTCGCTCACACTGAGTGAAAAACCTTGACACTTTACATGCTTTTTTAATTAGTTTTAGGGTAAATCATGCATTATTATCTTGTCTGAAAGTTAAAACCTTTTGATGATTTATTTAGATGAGATGATTTTATCTTTCTTTAACTGCTTGAAGACCTCCGATATTTTACTATTGACAAGATCTTCCAATGTTTCAGGTGCAAAAGTTTCAGTTTGTATGCTCCAGATCAATGAACCATCCACAACTCTGTATACATTACTCTCTAAAAAATATCTTTCAAAGTTACCTAATGGCTGCTGTGTTGACCGGTAATAAGCATCAGTATATTGACCAAAGGTAGTATACGATGGGTTTTCTGTAGGAATATAAACCCCAGGCGTAGATGCTGTCTTGGGAGTCATTCCTGCTGATGGATTATATCTCCTTTCAGACGCTACATCCAAAATGGTTACCGTTAAAATGGCGTCGAATCCATCTTTTTCTAACGAGTCACTCAAAAGTTGAAGAGAACTAGCTTGGTTTTCTATTTCTCTAAAATAAGAATATTCAGATGCTTTAACCACCTTTTTTCCTCTTCGTTCTATTTCTTTAGCAAATGAATTTTCAAGAAACTGATAACTTTTATTCGATTCAGAAAGTACTAGCAAGAAGAATTTTTTATAATTCTTTTCATTGAGGTCTTCTTTCACCCAATGTTGGTGGACCCGAGTTGGACCTTGGCAAGCTGATAAAAGTATAAATACAATAAATAGAAAATACCTCATTTTATATAATGTTTGTCATAAAGGTGGTCTTAAAATCTTTAACCAGAGTATATATAGAGTGTTGGTAAGCTTGAAAAAAAGCAGTAGTTCTTTAATTAGCTTCTAATAAGTTATTTGTTAATACGATAATTCATTTAGGAAGATTAGATATTATTGATAATTTCACCAAAATTATATTTAGCGAATTCCTGTTTTAATGCCAACATGTTCTAGGTTTTTCTATGAAAATTATAAAAAGGAGAGATCTTTTTTTAGATATCTCTAAGATTGTGATTGAAATACGCCCTTAATAGAATTTGAAGGCGTATCTTTGAATTTAAATACATGTATTTATTATGAAAAATATTAAATCACTTACTAATTCGGATTTGCTAGCCGCCATGCTGGATAAAAATGAAGAAAATGCTTTTCGATATGCGGAAGAATTAGGAAAACGTAACCCTACAGATCTATGGGATGAATTTTATCGTCTTTTGTCAGAAGGTAATGAAGAGGAAAAGTATCTGGTAGCGAGAGCGCTCCAAAATATGACCGAACTTACAGACGAGCAAGGTGAAGCGGTTTTTAAACTTCTTGAAAAAGGTAAATATCGAGAAGGTGTATTAATGGAGGCGCTTGAAGCGTTTTCATCTGAAAGTAACTTTGTTGACTACTTTAAAGTGTTTCTATATGGGAGTTTTAAAAGTAGTGCTTTAGCTAGACTTAAATTAGATCACGAGGAATTCGTTATTACTCCTAGAACGCTTAAAAAGTTAGCGAAAAACTGGGAACATTTTTCACATAATACTTCTAAAAATGACCATTATCAACATAAAAAGGAGTATTATGAGACAATATTGAGTGAAATGGAAGGTTTATTGTCTGAAAGCGATAGCTCAGGTGATCAGTAATTGGTACTTATAAAAGCTGAAATCGGATTAATCATCTATTATGTGCTTTATGACGGTTTTTTAGCCTCATCTTTGGTAAGACCAATATTTGGATTGCCCTCCCTATATTTTTCTTTAAAGACTTGCTGAGGCATTCGATAGAGAATTACTGCTTCTATTAATGAGGACAAAAGCGGTATCAAAGTCCAAGAAAAACCCAAAAAAAGGTAGCCGATTTTTTTTTGACCTAAATAAAACCTGTGTCCGCCTACAAAACCTGTAAATAAAGCTAAAAGAACGGCAGTAGATTGTTTTATCTCGTTATCTTGAGTTTTCATATAGCTTCTATCTTAGGTTTATTTTTTTCGTATAGTGATTGCATGATACCATCTTTTAGCCCAACATCAGGAATCATGATTTTTGTTGCATCTGCCCATTCCATTACTTTTACATATATTTCTGAAGCCGGTATGATTACATCCGCCCTGTCTGCATTCATATGTAACTTATACATTCGTTCGTTATAATCATGCTTAGTAATAAAGTCCACAATTTCTTTTACCGTACTTAAACTAATTAGCTTCCCTACCTTCTTTTTAGAAAGGTCCATGATTTTATTGATGTTTCCACCTGTTCCGACTGCATGAATATTTTTTAGCTTATGTTGATTTTTCATCTCAAATACCCAATTGCGCATATCATCCCATGCCTCTTGAGTGGTATACTGTCCTAAAAGTCTAACTGATCCAACTTTAAATGATTGCGAGTTAATTTTTCTTTTCGATCGATACAGGTTTAATTCTGTGCTCCCACCACCGACATCAATATGAAGATAAGTTTTATCCTTCAAATACTGGACAATCGCACGATTGATCATTTCGGCCTCAGCCTTACCGTCGATTATTTCAATATCAAGTCCCCATTTTTTCTTAGTAAGCGCTATTAATTCTTGACCGTTGTCTGATTCACGAACTGCAGAAGTGGCACATCCCATATAGTCATTCACTTCGTATAGGTCTATTAATATTTTAAAGGCGTGCATTAGCTTCAAGAATCGCTCCTTATTGGTATCGCTGATTTGACCAAACTTGAACACATCATTACCTAGTCGTAAGGGAAAGCGTACATACTCTAAGCGTTTAAAGGTTGGCAAACCTTCATAATGGGTCACATCTGTAATTTGCATCCTGATGGCATTAGAACCAATATCTACCGCTGCTAGTCTCAAAATAATTTATTTTTTCTGTTTAATGTCTCTTTTCCTTAATAACTCACTCATCTCAGCAAGTAGGCTGAGCTCACCTCCAAAAGTCTCTTTAAGATAGTCTGTCCTGAATACCTCATCTGTAGGACCATTTGCTACCAACCTTAAATTTAATAAAATTAAGCGGTCAAAGTAAGTGTTTACTGCGTTCAGATCGTGGTGTACTACTATGGCAGTCTTTCCTTCTTTCACTTGCTCTTTTAGCAAATTGATAATCACCTTCTCCGAGTTTGCATCAACACCCGCAAAGGGTTCATCAAGTAAATATATGGAAGCCTCTTGTGCTAGTGCACGAGCTATAAATGCTCTTTGTTGCTGTCCTCCACTTAATTGCCCAATTTGCTTAGTTGATAAATCACTGATCTTCATTTTTTCTAAGGTCTCTTCTACCACTTCTCGGTCTTTTTTCGTAGGGCGTTTCATCCAACCCATGTGAGGAAATCTTCCCATCATTACTAGTTCGGTAACACTAATTGGGAAATCCCAATCTACAGCTTCTTTTTGAGGTACATAAGCAATTTGCTTTCTTACATCATCTAGCTTTTTATTAAATAAGCGTACGTATCCGCTCATAGTAGGGGTTAGTCCCATAATTGCTTTTATGAAAGTAGACTTTCCTGCCCCGTTAGGTCCGATTACCCCAGTAAGACTACCAACAGGAACCTGTAAATCTATACCCCAAAGCACTGGCTTACCATCATATCCAACACTTAAGTCATGTGCTTCCAAAGCTATTTTTTCTTCAGCTTTCATTTTTGGTGTCTATAATAAATAATTTATTTTATGTTAAATAGAAAGATTTCTTGCCACATTTCTTAGGGGAGATGAAGATTCGAGCACTTTAAAATGGCTCACCGATCTATTTTCAATATCTTTATGTTTCACGCTCAGACCGTTGGTAATTGTATTTGTATTATTGGAAAGCATCAATATATAACTATGACTCCCTTCATCCACTGTGGATAAGGCGTCTGAATAAAGTTGTTCTCCCATACTTACTTTTAATTGACTTTGATCAATGCCACTTAGTAAAGCTCTCATACTTCGATCCGAAAGGGAGTGCTCTGGAAATACAACAGGAATTTCATTTTTTAAAACTAGCTCTCTTATTCTTTTAATGTCGCCGATTCCAAACTCAGCTAATGTACTAAAACCTTGTAATGCAGCTATCTCTAAACCGTACCTTTTGCCATAATAGGAGAAGGCATCGTGAGAAGTTACCAGTATTCTTTTCTTTATTGGTATGCTATTAATCAATTTTTGAATACTATTATCTAATGAATCTAATTGAGAAAGATAACGCATGCTCCTTTCGCTGTTGGCGTATCCTTTAAATTCATCAACTTGTATCAATGCTTTAAGAGCGTTACTCCATAAGGCTACATCGTGCCATATGTGAGGGTCTTTTTGTCCTTGTTGATAGATAAGCTGATTGTCATTGATAAAATCGCCTAACATATAATGAGGTTTGTCCTTTCCTAATTGAAGGAAGATATCTTCTAACTTACCTTCTAGATAGAGACCATTAGAAATTAGAATATCGGCATCTCTTATTTTTCTTATATCTCCATAGGTTGCTTTGTAGCTGTGTGGGTCTACACCGGGCCCCATTAATGAGAAGATCTCAAATTTTTCAGAAGGCAGTAAATTTGCAAGGCATTCTGCAATAATCCCAGTAGTACATAGTACTTGTGTTTTTTCTTTAGTATGATGGCCGTATTTAAAATCGCAAGAGTTCATCAACACTATAAGTGTTGTAAAAAAAGATATTTTATAGGTTACTGATCTCCTCATATATGAAACTTACTGTTTATTGTTAAAAAGATCTTTTCATCCTACCCGCATCTCATCATCCAATTGATTAGCATAACCACTCCTCTCGCAAAATAATAGATTCTAACATTGACTATACCTATAAAGTAATAACATTCGGCCCAAGAAAATATAATTACTGCTCACTCACTAAAATGTTTTCAGCAACATCCCTAGAAATAAAGATCGTGCTCCCTTGATTAATCATGATTTGTAAGGAGTGATCAAACTCATTACGGTCTAGTACTTTTAAATCAGATCCTAGATGCAGTCCTAATTTATCAAGATACTGGAGGAAAATAGGAGAGGTGTTCTTTACAGAAATGAATCGCGCTTCTTTATCTTGAGTTAGCTTTGCCAATAAAATTTTCGGCTTTGATTCTATAATTCCATCCTCGTTGGGAATTGGGTCACCATGAGGGTCCACTCTAGGGTATCCTAAAAAATGATCTAATTTGTTTATTAGGTTAATAGATCTGATATGTTCTAATTGTTCAGCAATTTCTTCAACTTCGTCCCAATGGAAGCCTAATTTTTCTACTAGAAAAACTTCCCATAGTCGATGCTTTCTGATAATTAGAAGAGCAACCAATTTTCCGCTCCGGGTAATATTTACTCCTTTATATTTATAGTAATCTATAACTTGTTTCTTTTGCAGCTTTTTTAGCATGTCGGTAACACTCGCTGGCTTTGTTTGAATTTCAGCAGCTATACCATTAGTGCTGACAAGCATTTTTCCGCCTCCACTAAGATGGTAAATACACTTCAAATAGTTTTCCTCTGCAGAAGTAAGAGATGGTAGATTTCCCATATATACAAAGCTAAGCGTTTTTTAGGTTATTCTAAAAAAATAGGAGATAAAAGATTTTCACCTTGAAGCTTTTAGGTACATCTAAAAAAAAATAGATTATTTAGATTAGCCTAAAAAGCATATACTAATTTTTTTAGCGAAAGCACTTAGGGATATTGCAAACTTTAGGCGTGTCTAAAAATTCTCAAATAAACTACAGTGACCCGGTGCTAATTATATTAGTAATAGAAGTGAGAACCAAATAATATTTCGTGTTGAGGTATAAATATATACTAGCCAGACCCTTAGGTGCATAAGGCTAATAGGAGGTTGAAGTACTGCTTGACCATTATTAACCTACCGTTAATAAAATTTAGGTGAAATACCTATGTTTTTTAGCTTACATTTCATTGATTTGCGCTTTATTACAGATAAATAAATACAATCTCAATCAAAAAAACATGGATTTTAAAGCACTAATAGAGGCTGCATGGGAAGATCGTAGCCTGCTAAAAGACAAAGACACTGAAGTTGCTATTAAAAGCACTATTGATGACCTAAATGAGGGTAAGGTTAGAACTGCAGAGCCTTTGGAAGATGGAAGTTGGCAGGTAAATGAATGGGTTAAAAAAGCAGTAATCTTATATTTCCCTATTCAGAAGATGACTCGAATTGATGTAGGCCCATTTGAATTCCATGATAAGATGAAACTAAAAACTGGCTATGATAAGGCTGGTGTAAGGGTTGTTCCTCACGCGGTGGCACGTTATGGAGCATATTTAGCTTCAAACGTGGTTATGATGCCATCCTACGTTAATATTGGGGCTTATGTTGATGAAGGTACAATGGTGGATACTTGGGCGACAGTAGGCTCATGTGCTCAAATAGGCAAAAATGTTCATCTTAGTGGAGGTGTCGGAATTGGGGGTGTATTAGAACCTGTACAAGCAGCTCCTGTAATTATTGAGGATAATGCCTTCATTGGTAGTAGATGCATCGTGGTAGAAGGAGTAAGAGTGGGTAAAGAGGCTGTTCTAGGTGCAAATGTGGTACTTACAGGAAGCTCAAAGATAATCGACGTAAGTGGCAATGAGCCTATAACTTATACAGGTTACGTTCCTGAAAGATCAGTTGTTATACCTGGTTCATATACCAAAAAATTCCCCGCAGGCGAGTATCAAGTGCCGTGTGCATTAATTATCGGTAAAAGAAAGGAAAGTACTGACAAAAAGACTTCTTTAAATGAGGCTTTGAGAGAAAATAATGTTGCCGTTTAAAGCTTTTTATTAATCTCCCAGTTATGCAAGGTGTTGTAAGTTCTAATGTATGGTACCGAAACTGTAATATATCGGCTTAGCTTATTGTACTTTAGCATTTTAAAAATTTGACCAGCAGCATTGGTGCTGCTGGTTTTTTTCTTTTGAAATACTAAAAATTTTAGCAATATAAATAAGTCCCAATTCCCAATCCGGTTGTTCCTTGCAGATGATTACCTATTCTTTTTTGCTTCAGATACGATTAATATCCATTTTTCTTTTTTTCACCTTTTTTATTTATAGGTATTCTGTGACATGATCTTATTAATGGACAGTTTTATCAAACTACAATCCATCTGAGCTTTTGAATTTGATCAAGAATATTATTGTGAAGAGATTAATCTTATCCAAGTATGGTCAATTAAGCTTGGCTTCAAGTTATAGGTAATTTTGTGTGTTTTTAAGGGTTTGTTATGTAATTTTCATATTGAAATGGGGTAGGGGTTTATGTTAAACTCTTTTACATGAGGCAACAAGCGATTAGCTTTCTATTCCTTTCTATCTATTACCCTAATCATCAAAATTTCCTGAACTTATAAATTTACTTTGGCTTATTAGCTATAAGTCCCATTCGATCTATTATTTATGGATCTAGGCACAAGTTAATTCTCCCATTTATTTTAACTTTTTTCTTCAAAATAAGCTTTAATTGATTGGTTTTTTTAGCGCTATCTAAAATAATTAATGTTCATTTAGCGTTTGATGAAGGAAAGCTAGTAATCATCTCAGAATACCCAATGAAAATCAAGCAATTATTCATTTCATTTCATCAACAGGTTGATGTTTCGATCTCAACATATTATGTTATCAAAGAGCATATAATCTATTAATCTAACCTAATTAACTTATCATAATAAACGAGTAATGTGATATAAAAGCTCATGATATCTGTGATTTCACCAAATTATAAACTATATCCTTTGAATATCTCTATTTAAACCGTAAAATTGCATTAACTCACATTAACCAAACACTCGTTTATGTCCAAAATCGTTGTCGATATCAATGTTAAGAATGCTTCAGAGGTCTTTAAAAGTAAAGGAGGTTTAGGAGGTCAAATGGTAGGTGCTTTTTTATCCTCAGAAAAAAAGAAACAAATGGTTGAAGACAAGATATTTCTTAAAGTAAGGGAAAGTCTTTTAAAAGAATTAGAGGATAATCTTATAAAAGAAGGAATAGAGGCAGACATTAAAATATGGAAAGAAGCATTTTAAACATACCAATCTGAATTTTGGCCGTCCTTTAGGCTAGATCTTTCTATATCTTATATTTTTACAAAAAAATTAAAATAACCTATACATTAGAGAAAAATGAAAAAAATTCATTTCAATTTATTATTGGCCGCAGTTCTCCTTCTTATCATCACTTCTTGTGGAGATGAAAAGCATGCTGGCGATATTGGAGATCGATTGTTGAAAGAAGGGAAATATCAAGAAGCAATTGACCAGTATGATAAATATTTAAGCACAAGACCAAGCCATACGAGATCCATCTACCACAGAGGTAGAGCTTACCAAGAACTAGGCGATTTAGATGAGGCAATGAATAATTATAAGCAAGTGCTAGATATGGATGAGAATCATGTTGACGCAAACTTGAGTATGGGTTCTGTCTTTTATAAAAAGAAAAGTTATGACAATGCTATCTTCCATTTCGATAATGTCTTAACAAAAAAACCAGAACACGCTCAAGCACTTTATCTAAAAGGAAGATCTTTTCATAAAAAAGGAAGAATCGATGACGCCATTGTATATTATGATCAGGTAGTTTCTATTGATAAAGATCATGGAGAAACATATCTTTATAGAGGTGCAGCATATCTGTCTAAAAACAATTCTAAAAAAGCTTGTGAGAACTGGAAAATAGCTCAGTCTAAAGGACTTGAAGCTGCCTCTAGAATGCTAAGTCAAAATTGTGATTAATAATTTGCCAATAGATTCCGTTGAACATACTCATTGCTTAAACTTTTTATTTCAAAACTGAGGCTTTACGCTTTTTAAAAAAATATAAAGTTAAATGTTCAGTATTGAACTCTAGTTTTGGTA
>JAFIEW010000120.1 GCA_020832375.1 Cyclobacteriaceae bacterium | reverse complement strand
TTTTTCAAAAACCCTAACTTGTGCAGTTGGGGTTTTACATTTCTACCAGAATCCGAGAAGGGATAAAATCACCATTTGATGCATAGGCTTTTTCATGCTACAATCTAAAGTTAGCTACTTTACGTTACTTATTTTTCAGGTCTTAGAATCCGAGCTAAAAATCAATTCGCAGATTTCTTCTATTGATCAGACAAAACTCTATCATAATCTTGAAAAGTAAGTGGTTTTACCTTGATGAAGACCATAAAATCTAAATTTTTAGGTATAATTAGCTAGAAGCTAATTATATTTGGTAGATGATGCTTATACTTTATAGCTTATTAGTACTACTATCATTGCTTTCAATCTATTTGTATGTGCAAAATCGACGGCTTAAGAGCTTAGCTATTACAAAAGATAGTAAAGCGGCGCTCACTTATAGTCCAACAAAAACTTTTGAGCTTAAGGAATTACTTTATCCTCATTTTTTTCTCAATGCGATCACCAATATTCAATATCTCATTATATCCAATGAACCATCAGTTGCGCGAAAGGCACTTGACCGGTTAGCGATCTTTTTTAGGTCGACCATCAAGCATCATGGTGAGAACTGGATTACGCTATCGGATGAGCTTGAACTGACCAAAACCTATTTAGATTTAGAAAAACTCAGATGGGAAGATAATTTCAATTTTAGTATCGTCTGTTCCTCAGATCTAGATGATGTTCTCATTCCACCCCATTTTATTAGAGTATTTACTCAGAATGCCATAAGTGAAAGATTAAGGCATTGCACTCAATCAAAGCAAATTGACTTGGTAGTTGAAAGAGAAAATGATGATATCTGCTGCAGTATTATAGATAATGCATCTATCATAGACTCAGAAGATCCAGTAGGCTTTTTTGAGGCCATGCCGCACTTGGCGTCACTCGCTAAGGTGATTGATGAGAATGGATTGTCCGTTACGGTGCAAGCAATTAAATCTAGTGATCAAGAATGTATGTCAATAGGCACGAAAGTTGTTTTAAAGTTCATGCAATCTCAATAAGAAAGTGCAAAAACTATGCATATACTAATCGTGGATGATGAAAGAAAGGCACGCAAATATCTGCGAGCATTACTGGAAACGATGACTAATCAGGCATTTACAATTGCTGAAGCCGGTTCTGTTGATGGCGCAAAAAACTATCTTAATGAGAATAAACCTGACCTTGTTTTTTTAGATGTGGAAATGCCGGAAAAAAATGGCTTCCAACTTTTGGAAGAGTTACAGACCATGGAGTTTTCATTGGTTTTTACTACTGCGCATGAGCAATATGCCTTGAAGGCTTTTGAAGTATCTGCACAGGATTATTTATTAAAACCTATTCAGGAAGACCGCTTGATAAAGGCAATAGAAAAAGTAAGGCAACAGATAGACAATGAGCCTCAAAGTCTAAAATCGGTTAAAAAGCTTATCATCCCTCATAAAAATAAAAACTTATTAATCAACACCGAAGACATCATATATTTTGAAGCACAGCGTGCATATGTTAGTTTGGTATCGACTTGTGGTGTATATACACTTGCTAAATCAATGAAATATTTTGAAGATATGCTCGCTTTTAATCAAGAGTTTATGAGAGTGCATCGTTCTTTTCTTGTCAACCTAAAACATGCTCAGACTCTTGATTTTCAAAATAATGGACTTATTTTGAGCATAGGAAATGTATTACCTATTAGTAAACCGTATCGGTCACTTCTTGAAGATAGGCTTAAGACAGTATGATTTTATTTTTAAAAAAGCTTATATTATAAGCATGAGCGTCTGTGGGTTAAAGTTCAAGTTTTTTGGCAAAGAAGGGTAGTACTTTGATAAAGAAAATTTGAAAATTAAGGCATGACCTTCTTATATTTATGAAAGTTATTCAAATTGTTACAACGACAGCTAGTGCTTTTTATATTAGTTGATGATATTAAAAATCAACTAGTTTTTATTGTAAAAAAGCAGAAAGATAGGTGTTAACGCAAATTTCAAACTGTCATGTTCAAATTGGCTATTTGATTAGCAAATTCAATAAGATATGTCCTAAGATTTTTAAACAATTAAAGATAAGTAGATAATAGTAGTAGTAGATTGGGAAAAGCCGACATCTCTTTGAGTGTCGGTTTTTTAGCTTTTTAAGCCTATGGCTCTAATTCCTAAAAATTATAATAGCTTTCAATGATGTTGCGTGATTGTTATTAATTTTAAAGTTGAAATTCATACATAGTCTTTCTTTTAAAATACTGAAGGAGCAGTTAATTTTGTTGGTTTTCGTGATATAAATAATTGATTTTTAACCTATAATTTGAATACATTTTTCTCTAGCTTATTAAAACCTTAATGGTTTTTTAAGAGTATGTATACCTATAATTTAAAGATTTTAATACAAGAGAGGCATATGAAAGCTATTTGGAAAGATGTAGTTGTAGCGGAAAGCAATGATACAGTAGTTGTGGAGGGGAATCATTATTTCCCAAGGTCTAGCTGTAGAACTGACCTATTTGAGGAAAGCAGCACAACAACTCATTGCCCTTGGAAGGGTGATGCAGCTTATTATTCCATTAAAGTTGGAGATCAAGTCAATTATGATGCAGCTTGGTATTATCCTCATCCTAAGTCAGCAGCTGAAAATATTACAGATAGGGTTGCTTTCTGGAAAGGTGTTACAGTGACTGAATAATAAAATAAGTCACAATTATTTTTTTTATGATTAACACAGTCTTGGTTTTATGCAAGCTTTTTAAGATTATTGCATCTAAATTGAGATACAAAGCTGAAATAGTAAAAAAGGTTTTTTATATTCAATAATTGCTTTAGGGGTGCTGGAGATCAAATTTTCGTTCATCAGCTGAGATTACACCCTTTACCTGACCCAGGTAGTGCTGGCGTAGGGAAAAGACCAATCATTTTTCTCGCAGCATAAAGTAGGGATACTCAGACATAAATATTCATTAAAATGCGAGATACACATTTAGACAAACTTAGGGAGTTATCACCGTTGGTACATAGTCTCACCAACTATGTTGTGATGAATAACACTGCAAACGCTTTATTAAGCATTGGCGCGTCTCCTGTTATGGCACATGCTCATCCGGAGCTTCAAGACATGGTGAAGATCGCGTCTTCAGTTGTAGTCAATATTGGAACATTAGACGAATATTGGTTAGATTCTTATCTCATGGCCGCTCAGGCTGCTAATGAATTGAATAAGCCATTGGTTTTAGATCCAGTGGGAGTAGGTGCTACGCCATATAGAAACTATGCATGTAATCAAATTTTAAAGGCTGCAAATCCGACTTTGATACGTGGTAATGCTTCTGAAATTATGGCGCTATATAATGCATCATCAAAAACTAAAGGAGTTGATAGCACCCATAGTGTAGAAGATGCGGAGTCCGCAGCTGAAGCATTAGCATCCCAGTATAATTGCATAGTTTGTGTATCTGGTAATGTTGATTTGATAGTTAGTTCAACCAAAAAGGCAAAAGTACACAATGGTCACCCCCTTATGTCGAAGATCACTGGAATGGGCTGCACAGCAACGGCAATATGTGCGGCTTTTTTAGCGATTAGTGAGGATGCTTTCGAAGCTACAGTCAGTGCCATGGCCTGCATGGGAGTAGCTGGTGAGATAGCGAGTGATAAAAGTGAAGGGCCTGGAACTTTTCAAGTCCATTTTTTAGATGCATTATATCTCATTTCTCCACAAAAACTTAGTGAGGTCGCAAAAATAACCGATGGAAATAGATAATAAATTTAATAAGAATCTGTATTTAGTCACCGATAAAGAACTGTCTAAAGGCAGGCCTCTAAAATGGATAGTGGAAGAAGCTGTAAAAGGAGGTGTTGATTTGGTACAGTTAAGAGATAAGGATGCCTCTAAAGATGAAATTAGAAAGCAAGCGCATGAGCTTGCTGATGTTTTAGTAAAGTATGACGTGCCTTTGTTAATAAATGATTTTCCTGATATAGCAGAGGAGGTTGGGGCTCAAGGCTTTCATATCGGTCAAAATGATAAAAAGGTATCAGATTTGTCATTTACTGAAAAATCATTGATTGTAGGCGTAAGTATCGATAAGCCTTATGACTTATATAGCCTAGATCAAGAAGTAGTTGACTATATTGCCTTAAGTCCAATTTATAAGACACCTACTAAATCAGATACTCACGCAGAGTGGGGGCTTACGGGTATTAGGCGAGTAAGAGCAAGAACTCAACTACCTATTGTAGCTATTGGGAGGGTAAACTCGGGCAATGCTCGTAATATGCTCAGATCTGGCGCAGATTGCTTGGCTGTGGTATCAGCAATATGTAGTGCTGACTCACCTGCTCATGCAGCTGAAGAACTTAGAAATATCATTGATCATTTTAAATCTCAAAAGAAGTAAAGCTGATGAGTAAACAATATCTCAGTGTATTATCTATAGCTGGATCAGATAGCGGTGGTGGTGCTGGCATACAAGCCGACTTAAAAACATTTTCTGCATTAGGCTGCTACGGATGCACGGCAATCACTGCCGTTACTGTACAAAATACCTTGGGTGTATCTGGTATTCACGCTATTCCGTCAGCAGTGGTTTCACAGCAAATTAGATCCGTAATGGACGATATCCGACCGGTGGCGGTAAAGATCGGAATGATCTTTTCCAATGAGCTAGTAGATGCTGTAGCTGATACTTTGCTAAATTATCGTGATCAGATTAAAATCGTATTCGATCCAGTAATGGTTGCAGCTAGTGGAGATCCACTTATTTTAGAAGAGACTCGCTCTTACATTATCAATAAACTATTTCCAATTGCTGACCTCATTACTCCCAATCTAGACGAAGCCAAGTACTTGCTGCAAATCAATCATATCAACGATCAAGTGGAGATGAAGGCTGCGGCTCAAAGTCTCATTGATTTAGGAAGCCAAGCTGTATTACTCAAAGGGGGACATCTTGACTCCGATGATTTATACGATTTGTACCTTTCTTCAGCGGGGGATGAGGAATTCTATCATACCAAGCGAATTAATACAACTAATATTCACGGCTCCGGATGTTCGCTCTCTTCAGCTATTGCTGCATTTTTAGCCAGAGGTGAGGAAATGTCTTCTGCCATTAAACTTTCCCATCAGTATATCAACGATGCTATTAAGGAAGCCGCGGATGTTCAGATAGGTGCGGGGAGTGGTCCTTTAAATCATTTCTTTGCACCTGAAGCGTTGATCAAAGTGCCCATAAAATAAGTTCTATTATTGTAATA
This sequence comes from Cyclobacteriaceae bacterium, assembly GCA_020832375.1. GTDB lineage: Bacteria > Bacteroidota > Bacteroidia > Cytophagales > Cyclobacteriaceae > JAFIEW01. The sequence goes on along the minus strand of JAFIEW010000120.1, from coordinate 6,680 downwards.
TGATTGAAATGGTAGGTACATACAGTGTGTACTTTCATTTTTTACACCTATAATGATAGCAAATTTTAACCTAAGAAATGATTCGCAATAGGGTTAAGTTCCTATGGCTTCTCATTTTGCAATCTATTAAAATCTTATGAAAAAGAAATGGTCTTCAGTTGCGTGGGAGCGTAGTGCTTCAGTTTATGAAAAAATAGTAGCTATGCCTTTTAATCAAGAGTTGATGAAAGGAACGCTTGCAGAAAACAGGTTTAAGTTTTATGTTGCTCAAGACAGCATGTATCTAGCGGATTTCGGGAAGGCTCTTGCAACTATTGGATCAAAGCTGAGCGATGCTGATCAAGCCTTGTCTTTTTTAAAGTTTTCAAGTGAGACTATTCAAGTAGAGCGTGCACTGCATGGCGGGTATTTTGAGCAATTTGGGATTCGTTTTGAAGATTATGAGAAGTCTCCTACCTGTTATAATTATACTAATTTTCTATTGTCTACGAGTGCCTATCAATCGGTAGAAGTAGCTGTTGCTGCCACATTACCTTGTTTTTGGATTTATAAAGAAGTAGGCGATCATATTTTTGAAAATGGAGTGGCGAACAACCCTTATCAAAGCTGGATCGATACGTATTCTGGTGAGGATTTTGGTAATTCAGTGAAGCGGGCCATAGAAATAACCGATGAGCTAGCTGAAAATGCTAGTGAAAAGACAAAACAGCAAATGTTTGAAGCCTATATAATGGCAGCTAAATTAGAGTGGATGTTTTGGGACTCTGCCTATCAATTAGAAAAATGGGCAATATAATAATATGCTTAGTTGCGGGCTTACGAATGTGTGCTATTTAGTTAATAAGTAAAGCATTGTATCAAAGTCATTAGCTTGACAGATATTAGTAAGAGAGGGAAGTTTCTTCGCTCAATTTAATCGGTCATACTTATCAGTGATGGTACCCTGTGAGACTCTTTACCAACATTCTGTTACGCTTTCACCTTAAAACATTATGCCACTCGATATTTTATACAAGGATGTACACCAATTCCTTGTTATATTTTGTCAAGTTTTTGGTAAACTGGCTTATGCGATTTTCGAATAGGCATAAAAAAGGGGAATGAATCATTCCCCTTTTAAATGTTGTAATTATTAATAGATTAAGCTGCAGCTTTCTCTTTAGCAGTCTCCTTAGTCGCTACATAGTATACAACTAATCCGAAACCAATTTTATTCACTGCATCCGCAATATTATAGAACAAGTCAATTTGTGAAGTCTCAAATACTCCTGACAATAAGTTGCCTGGTAGAATCATGTATCCAATAGGATAAATTGCCCAACCTGCAGTGATAAAAATTTTCATTAAAAACATCGCCTGCTTCAAGCCCTCACTATTTGAGTTTTGTGTTAGTTTAGCTACATCACCTGCAAACACTTCATATACTATATAAAGATAGAAGATAGTAGATAATACACCCCAAAAGATGTTGCTATCAACACCAGTAGTTTCACCGATAAATCCGGTGATAAGCATACCGATTGAAGCTAAAATCAACTTAAATAGCGTAGAACCTTTAGCGCCGAAAGGTTTTGTCAATAGATAGAACTCAACGCACATCAAAGGTACAGTTAATGTCCAGTCGATGTAACGTAATGCAGTTGGATTTTCTCCAGTAGCTAGATAATAGTCTTTCATGTAATAGTAGTGCACTGCTGCAATACCTGTGATAAGACCTGAAACTAAAAGTGAAGTTTTCCACTTTTGTGATACATTTCCTCTTTCTACAAAGAAGAATACTGCCGAAGCAAACATTGCCATGTAACCAATGAAGAAGGTAATGGCTACCCAATCATCCGTAGGAATTTCGAGTACATTAAGTAAAATAAATTGTTCCATTTGTTTAAGTAGTTTTGTTTATGATAGCTTAAACAGGTAGGCTTTATTAATGTTTTCTTTTGAGTGAAAAAAAATAAAAAAAAGTTCAATTTTTTTTCTGAAGGTAGCGAAAGCTAGGGGTTCTGTTAGTGCATGTAAATTATTATTTTGCTAAAACAGGAATATATAATCTTTATTTTCAAAGCAATAATACCCTACCAAAATTAGGTTTGTTTAATTTAAAGACTGTGGGTATTAAACTTAATCTTTATGGACCCTGCAATAGATAAGGCAAGGCAAATAAATTCCAGACGGTTATAAATATCATATCATTGCTTTTATTAATCCCCAAGATAATAATCTTGCTATAATATCATTTTAACCTCTTTGACATCGTACTTTAATAATTTTTGATTGGGAAGTTTAAGGCATATCCGTCCTTGGTCATCAACATCATCAATAAATGCATGAAAAAATTGTCCATCCTTTAAATCCTGAAATTCCACTACATTTTTAAAACCCAATAGCCTTTCAAGATAATTTTGTTTTAAGGCGGCTTGATTACCCGACTTTAATTTTAAGTATTGAGCTTCTATTTCTTTTAGAATGCGATGTAAGATGATTCTCCTATCGTAATCTTGATGATTTTCCAGCTTTAAAGAAGTTGCACTATCTAATGGGAAGTAGCTCTGGTTGATATTTAAACCAATGCCTATGATGGAATTAGCGATTGATCTTGCTGAAAGGTTATTTTCAATCAATATGCCTCCAATTTTCTTATTGGAAATGTAGATGTCATTAGGCCATTTGAGTCTTAGGTCTTCTTTTATAAATGCCGCTAAAGCCCGCCATATTCCAACCGAAACCACCATGTTTAAAAGGGATTGATCGGAAGCTAATAAGAAGGTAGGTTTTAATAACAGAGAAAAGGTTAGGTTTTTCTTAGGTTCACTTACCCAAACATTACCTCTTTGTCCCCTGCCAGCGGTTTGTTCTTCGCAAAGTACTATTTGACCTTCCGCCAAGTGTTTTTTGTGTATCAAATCCATCAAATAGGAGTTGGTAGAGTGACACTTTGGCAGATAGATATAACTTTGTCCTATGAATAAAGTGTCAGGGGATATCGATTCCAAAATTTTTACTGTGTCTTAAATTGTTTATTATTCGTTGTGCTTACTGCAAAAATAGCCTAATTTTGCTCATTAGGCTTCTTCTCTTCCTAGATTATTTCTATTTTTCCAAACCCTTTTGGTTAGGAAATTGTATTGGAATAATTGACCTACAAAACTTAGGGTATTTTCTTAAAGCGGAATGTTTTTAAATCCTATCACTAAGTAGTATTAATAATCAAATTTCATTTTGACAATAAAGATCAATTTATAGATGACATCAAAAGAATTAAGCGAACACGTTATAGAAGGAATGCTTGAAAAGAAAGCGCAAGACATAACCATATTGAATTTAAAGAACATCTCTAATACTGTTGCAGATTATTTCATCATTTGTTCTGCTAACTCAGATACACAAGTTGGTGCTATAGCTGATTCTGTTAAAAAGCAGGTTTTTGAAACCTGCAACGAAGACCCATGGCAAGTAGAAGGTAAAGAAAACAGAGAGTGGGTGCTTTTAGATTATGTTGATGTAGTAGTTCACGTCTTTCTTAAAGGGAAAAGGGACTTTTATGCAATTGAAGAGTTATGGGGAGATGCTGAAATATCAACAGTCAGCGAAACTAGCATATCTAATGCTTGATAATGATGTTTGACGAAGGGACTTAGATGTGCTATAACCATACCATTCATGTTGTTTAATATTTGTTAACTGCCTCACAGTCCTAGCTGCTTTAAACTCAATTAAGTATTTCACAAGGCTCAGAAAAATTAAAATAGAATCTTTTACCTGAGAGAAGGTTCACAAGAAAATATTTATGAAAAAAAAACAAGGTAAATCACCAAAAGTACCTAATGAAAGCCCGAATTATCAATTGTGGGTGGTAGGAGGATTGTTGATCTCCGTTTTCATCTTTACCATATTTAACAATTCTGGTAGCACGGTTGATATTGATTTGAATAGGTTTCGAAGCATGTACGCTTCAGGTGATGTAGAGAAGGTTGTCTTTATCAGCAATAAAAATAAAGTTGAAGTAAGCCTTCGGGAGTCTGCACTTCAAGATAGTAAATATAAGAATGAGTTGCAGTCCAATGGTTTTTTATCCACCATCACACCCCCTCATTACTCCTTTAAGGTAATAAGTTCTGAAACTTTTGAGAAAGACTTTGAAAAGTTAGAGCAAGAAGTTGCTGAAGAAAATCGTATAGGCTATCGAGTAGAAGAGCGAACCGATTTTACGGGCATTATTCTGCAATGGGGATTTTTCATTTTGATCATTGTGCTTTTTTGGTTCTTATTGCGTCGAATGACTGGCCAGGGAGGACCTGGTGGACAAATATTCAATATTGGTAAGTCTAAAGCTGCGCTATTTGATCAAGAAAATAAAGTTAAGATTACTTTCAATAATGTTGCAGGTCTCGAAGAGGCTAAAGAGGAAATCATAGAAATTGTAGAGTTTCTGAAGAACCCTTCTAAATTTACAAAGCTAGGGGGTAAAATTCCAAAAGGAGCATTGCTAGTAGGCCCTCCAGGAACAGGTAAAACCCTATTGGCCAAGGCCGTTGCAGGTGAAGCTGGGGTTCCATTCTTTTCATTGTCAGGTTCTGACTTTGTAGAAATGTTTGTAGGTGTCGGTGCAGCTAGAGTAAGAGATTTGTTCAAGCAGGCTAAAGAAAAAGCTCCTTGTATCGTCTTTATTGATGAAATCGACGCTATCGGTAGGAGTAGAGGTAAAGGTGGAATGCCTGGGTCAAATGATGAAAGAGAAAATACACTTAATTCATTGCTTGTAGAAATGGACGGCTTTGCGACAGATAGTGGTGTAATCATCTTAGCGGCTACGAACCGACCTGAGGTACTCGACCAAGCATTGCTAAGACCAGGAAGATTTGACAGACAGATATCTGTAGACAAGCCCGACATCAATGGTAGAGAGGCTATTTTTAAGGTTCATCTTAAGCCTTTAAGATTAGATAAGGATGTTGATGCTAAAAAGATCGCCGCTCAAACACCTGGTTTTGCAGGTGCTGAAATTGCCAATGTTTGTAATGAAGCCGCTCTAATAGCTGCTCGTAGAAATAAGGAGCGTGTAGAAATGCAAGACTTCCAAGATGCCATTGACCGAGTAATTGGCGGCTTAGAAAAGAAAAATAAATTGATTTCGCCTGAAGAGAAGGAAATTGTTGCTTACCATGAAGCAGGTCATGCAGTAGTTGGGTGGTTCTTAGAGCATGCCGACCCTTTGGTGAAAGTTAGTATTGTTCCTAGAGGTGTTGCTGCGCTTGGATACGCTCAATATCTGCCAAAAGAGCAATTTCTACATCAGACAGATCAATTGATTGATAGTATGTGCATGACCTTAGGTGGTAGAGCTGCTGAGGAGATTGTATTCAAAAAGATTAGTACAGGTGCCTTGAGTGATTTGGAGAGAATTACCAAAATGGCTTACAGTATTGTATCCATATATGGCATGAACGATAAAATTGGACACATATCTTTTTATGATCCCAATAAAAGTGATTACTCTTTCAATAAGCCTTATAGTGAAGAGACCTCAAGGATCATTGATGAGGAAGTTAAAAAGCTTGTTCAATCAGCTTATGAGCGTACGCGTGATTTACTGATAGAAAAAAGAGATGCTTTGGAAATTATTGCGAAAGAATTACTTGAAAAAGAAATACTGTTCCAAAGTGATCTGGAAAGGTTGATTGGTAAAAGGCCATTTGATAAAAAGACTACTTATCAGGCTTTTACTGATAAGAAAAATCCTGATCAAGAAGAAGAAAAAAGTGAAGAGGCAAAAAGCGAGTAGGGATTAAAAATTTAACTGTTTTTTGAAGGCAGAAGGTTTTAGTAAATCTTTTGCCTTTTTTATTTCACGAATTTTTATAACCTAAACAAATAAATATAGGTTAAAAGATGAAGACTCGTTATCTTAGAACTGTTACTATAGGCAACTAATATAAAGTACTTATAGATAAATTTATTTATCTGTCACTAATAGTATCATGATTTATAGGTCTTCTTTAAAATGATGATTAGAATTTCATGTCTAAAATTATCAGTTGATAGGATATGAAATCAGCTCTTATTATTTTATATGGTCTCATGTTATAGAATATAAGAAATAACTGATAGATAGATGTTTTTGGTTAAATCACCTTTTAATATGATTCATTACAACCTATATGTTTTTTTACTGAGCCTAATGCTGTTTTCTTGTTCTAAAAAAACTGAATTAGAGATTTTACTAGAAGGAGAACTTCCCCAAGAAGAAAATATAAGATCAGTATTTTTTATAGATTATCAGAAGTCAGGTTCTGAATTACAAAACTTACTAAGATCCATCTCTCAAAATGCAGATATGCACTATTTGATCGTTTACAATACGTCTAAAAGCCAAAATGAAATTGGTATAGAGTACCCTGATATACGGCAACTCAGTAAGATACACATCAAAGAGAATAATCCTATATCAAATGTTTTTGAAAGTACGACTACAGGTATGGTGCATTGGAATCGAGATACATCCAAAGTGACAGAGGTAAGTCAACAAAATATTTGGGTTTACTTTAGTGGTAGAAATTAATCTGAAATCTTAATGATTCTTTATAATCGTATCTAAGTGCTGAGAATAACTTAGATACTAATCCTTACTATATTTAGGCCTCTCATGAAAAATACCCTCAAATTCACTTAATCTAGTTAATAGT
>JAFIEW010000119.1 GCA_020832375.1 Cyclobacteriaceae bacterium | reverse complement strand
TCTTCGCTTTGCCGCCTCGAATCTGCAGTACTTGGGACTTTTTAAGCAAGCCCTACCTACAAAAATAAATTTTGGTTAGTGACTTAGAATTCAGCACAATACAGAGGGTTATTCAGTGATATGGTTCGATCTTCGGGCTTAAATACGCCATAATAAAAGCTCTTAAATGTGAGTAAATACCTTACAACTTTATCAAAAGTCCCATATCAAAGGCATCTGCAGAGCCAGTATAAGCTCTTAATCCGGCAACTGCAAAGAGCGGTGCATCTTTAAAAATTTGATACTTCAAGACATACCGCTGGAAAAGCATTTGATCTTCGCGGTGGGGTCGGTAGATGTAGGCTCCCATTCGAACCATAAAAGATAGGCGATCAAAGTACATTTCATACCCCACAGTAGCTGCCAATCTGCGGTAATCAGGTCGATCTTCATCATCAATGTCAAATTGCTGATCGATACGATCTCTACTCCTTAAGTTCCATACTCCTTCCAATCCATAGGAAAATCCATGGAAATCGTTCAGCCGATGTTCCATATAGGTTTGTAGAAAATACGCTCCTGTGCGGGATATTTCATCAGATCGATCATCCACCATAGCGGCGGTGAACTGCACTTGTAAATTATTGGCTTTGTATTGAGGTCTATGCGCATTTTCTCTATCTACTACTCTTGCGGTTGCATCTTTGATTTGATATTTGAGTTGAGCTTCCAATCCGATAGCATTAACACCGCTATTGGGTAGTCGCACTGCTCCATTGGATGAATGAAAGATATCTACTGCCGTTTGTAATTGCCAATCTGGCAAAAGCTGCCATTCGTAACCAAGTTGCAACTGCAAAGCGACAGCGAAAGGCGAGCCAAAAAGAAGGTTGTCAGGATTAGTGGAGGCATCATAAGGGTTCGTTTGGTATGAAAAACCCGCACTAGACCTAAAATAAAGCTTGCCGGTATTGTATTGTCGTAGCGTAAAATCTATAAATAAGTTAGCGCCATAGCTGTTGCCTAGAATAGGACTCTCATAGTCAATAGCAAAAAGACTAATACCCGTATGAGGTAGTTTGTAATAATGATGCCAAGATTTGCTTCCATCACTACTCTGTGACCAATTAATTCTAAAAGTCCTTGGGTTATACTCGGCAAAGGGTTTTACTCTATCACTATGGGTCAGAATATTAGCTTGGGTAAATCCTAGGCTGAGATGGTTCGATCTGGCGGACTGTGCTTTTGTGTCTTCATTCCACAAAAAATAGAAAAAAAATAGAATGAGTATTCTGCCACCCGTGGGAAAAAAGTTTTTAATTCCTATCATCTTTACGAAATTGCAAGTTGAAAAATAAAAGAATTATTTACGTGCAAAAAAGATTCCAGATTAATGAATTACATCAAAAATGAGTATAAAAGCGCAATTGTTACGGGCTCTTCGAAAGGGATTGGCTTAGCGATTTGCGAATTATTGCTAAAAGAGGGTTTCAAAGTGGTAGGATGGAGTCGCTCGGGAAGTGAACTGAAACACGACAATTACTTTGATATAAGCTGCGACATGAGTGATCGAAAGCGTGTAGAAAAAGCCTACGCAAAATCGACAGAGCTCTTGGGCGAAGCCGCCGCAGTCTTGATCAATAATGCAGGTTTTGGCTTGGCAGGAAAGGTAGAAGAAATGGAAGTGAGTGATTGGGAAAACATGTTTGCTGTCAATGTACACGGACTCTTTTACAGCTCTCGACTTGCTGTGCCTGATATGAAAAAGCGCGGATTCGGACATATTATCAATATTAGTTCAATAGCGGGTACTACTGGTATAGAACAAATGTCTGCTTATGTGGGTACCAAGCATGCTGTGAGGGGAATATCCCACTCTTGGTATAAGGAGTTACGACAAGACGGTATCAAGGTGAGCTGTGTGTATCCCGGAAGTGTAAATACCAATTTTTTTGATGAGATTGCCGCTGTTACTGCCAATGAAAATATGATGCGAGCCGAAGATATCGCAGAAAGTGTATGGCACTGCCTTAATACTCACGAAAACTATCATGTAGTAGATATTGAGGTGAGACCTTTGCGTCCTAAGGGGAAATGAGGAATTAGGGATGAGGGATTAGATATTGGGGATTGTACTCACTAATTACTACTAATGTCAAAAAATTAGATCAATGTCGATAGAAGTAAAAGGCTTAAGTAAATTTTATGGTGATCAGAAGGCGCTTGATGATGTATCATTTTCTGCAAACAAGGGGGAGATATTAGGGTTTTTAGGGCCAAATGGGGCTGGTAAAAGTACCACCATGAAAATTGCCACCGCTTTTATCAGTGCCGATATGGGCGAGGTGGAAGTGGAAGGGCTCAAGGTGAGTGAATCCCCCATGGAAGTAAAGCGAATAGTTGGCTATCTACCTGAGCATAATCCTCTTTATTTGGATATGTATGTAGCCGAATACCTTGAGTTTTGTGCAGGACTCTATGGCATCAAGGGCGCTAAGAGAAAGAGACGTGTGATTGACATGATCGAGCAATGTGGCTTACAAGTTGAGCGTTCTAAAAAGATAGGCCAGCTTTCAAAAGGCTATCGACAGCGAGTAGGATTAGCGCAGGCACTCATACACGATCCCCGCTTTTTGATTCTAGATGAACCAACTACAGGCTTGGATCCTAATCAGCTGGTTGAAATTCGATCGCTGATAAAATCTGTGAGTCTGGAGAAAACCGTGATCCTCTCTACGCACATTATGCAAGAGGTTCAAGCACTTTGCGATCGGGTAGTGATCATTAATCGCGGTAGGATCGTAGCCGACGATCACTTTGATCGACTTTCAGAACGAGCTGATGGAAAGCATCGGGTAATAGTACAGTTCGCCAAGGCGATCATTCCTGCAAGTGTAGAAACCATTAGCAATGTGGATGCAGTAAGTGCTAGCGATGACCAGAGGCAATTTGAAATAAGTTGCGAAAAAGCAAATAGCGAAGCTATAAAAATTGCGCTATTTGAATTGGCAGTACAGGAAAATGTGCCTATTCTGCAGTTGACAGATGAAAAAGGAGAAAACCTAGAGGGTATTTTCAGAGAGCTCACCAATCAAGATCAAGCCACAAATGAGTATTCCTGAATTAATAAAAGATACAAAGGTGTATACACCCATGAGATGGAATTCAAGATGAAATAGCTGACTTAAATCCTCATTCCACGCAAATAAAATTAACAACTGACTATGCTTCAAGTCTATTTAAAAGAAGTTCGATTATTCTTGCATTCTCTGATTGCCTATGTGGTAATCGGTACTTTTTTACTGTTGCAGGGCTTACTATTGTGGGTATTTCCTGAAACCAACCTCTTCGACTATGGCTATGCGGATTTATCTACCTATTTCAGCCTGAGTCCCTATGTGTTTTTATTTCTCATTCCCGCCATAACGATGCGCAGCTTGGCGGAAGAAAAGAAAGAAGGCACCATAGAGCTACTGCTCACCAAGCCACTCAGCGATGGGCAAATCATCATGAGTAAGTTTTTTGCAGCATGGACGCTGGTCATTTTTGCACTTATCCCTACAGCCATCTTTTATGTATCGGTCTACCTTTTGGGTAATCCGGCTGGAAATATCGATTCAGCTGCCTACATCGGATCAATGACAGGCTTGTTGCTTTTGGCGGCGGTATATTGTGCCATTGGCATACTGGCGGGAAGCTTCACTACCAATCAGATCGTGGCCTTTATCATGGCTTCCTTGTTGTGTTTCATCTTTTTTTCAGGCTTCGACTCTATCAGTAAAATTAATCCCTTCGGCGAAGGGGCGGTGTGGATAGAGCGAACGGGGCTTTTGTATCATTACGACGCACTCAGCCGAGGGCTCATCGACACCCGTAATGTGGTCTACCTCATTTCTTTGTGCGCCTTTTTCCTTATGATTTCAAAACTAAGCTTAAGTAGTAGAAAATGGTAAACCAATCGAATCGCAAAAGTGCTTTGCAGTTTTTTTTAGTGGGGATGAGCATCTTAGTCGCGCTCAATGTGCTCTCTTCTGCCTACTACCTTCGGCTCGACCTGACAGAAGATAAGCGATATACAATACAAGAGGCAACAAAAAAGCTATTGTCCTCGCTAGATGAGCGGATTTATGTAGATGTTTATCTAGAAGGCGACCTTAACTCGGGCTTCAAACGCTTAAGCCGAAGCACGCGAGAAACCTTAGAAGAATTTCAGGTATATGCAGGTAGAAATATTCAGTATAATTTCATTAATCCTGATGCGATTACCGATGCAAGTGCCAAAAGAGAGCTGATTGAAAAGCTGAGCGACTTAGGCATACAGCCTACGAATATCTTCGAAACAGTAAAGGGGAAGCGGACTGAAAAATTGATTTTCCCCGGCGCAATCGTGAGCTTTAAGGGTAAAGAAAGGGGTGTAATGCTACTTAAAGGCAACCGATCGGCAGGCTCGCAGGAAGTTTTGAACCAATCGGTTGAAAACATTGAGTTTGAGCTAGCTACAGCCATTCAAGAACTTAGTGGCATAAATCGCAATACCATCGGTTGGATGGTGGGCCATGCCGAACTCGACTCTGTGGATGTTGCCGCTGCAAAGGCCGCACTTTCGCAAAGGCATGACATCAAACGAGTGAATGCTACACCCGCTGACCTTGAAGGTGTGGACGCACTGATCATCGCGCAGCCAAAGTACCGATTTAGTGAGGCCGAAAAGTATGCGATCGACCAATTTGTAATGAGCGGAAGACCATTGCTACTCACACTTTCGCAATTGCACATTCGCATGGATAGTGCGGGTGCACCCGAAGGTACTATTGCGCTACCTTACGAGCATGACTTAGACGACTTACTCTTCAAGTATGGCGTAAGGCTCAATAAAGACTTGATCATGGACCTAAATTCAGGTGCTCACCCTGTTTTTGTGGGCAGCATGGGCAATCAGCCTCAAATCCGCTTGCTACCATGGCCGTTTTACCCAATCGTCAATAATTTTGGTACGCACCCAACCACTCGTAACTTGGATAATGTATATCTGCGCTTTGCGGGCACGATTGACTCTGTAAGAGCTGACGGTATAAGAAAAACACCGCTCTTCTTCAGTTCAAGATACAGTCAGCGACGTACCGCGCCAGTCAATGTGAGTTTTAATGAGATGAGGCGAGAGCCTGATCCTCAAGAATACAACAAGGCTAACATCCCACTTGCATACCTACTAGAAGGTGAATTTGAATCGCTATACAAAAATCGCTTCCTACCCGATGGCTTTAGCAAAGCGGATCATAAAGAGCAGTCCATACCTAATAGAATTTTTGTGGTATCAGATGGTGATTTTCTTCGCAATGAGCTAGACTTTGAAAAAGGGGGTAGACCTCATGACCTTGGCTTCGAACCCTATACTAAGCGCAACTTTGCCAACAAAGATTTCTTTTTGAACATGATGACCTACCTCTTAGAAGAGGATGGGCTGATACTCGCAAGAAATAAGGAAATTGCACTTAGGCCATTGGATCAGTTTCAAACCCGCGATCGACGCACCTTTTGGCAGATGATCAATCTCGCATTACCACTGGCAGTACTTTTACTGATGGGCTTAGTTCTTTATTTTCTGCGAAAAAGAAAATATACGCGCTATTATTGAAGATGAATATAGGTCTGATTTAATGGTTTAATGGGTTCAAAGGACGAATCTTAGACGAGTGAAAGAGGATGATGTAGAAGATTTTGGAAGATAGTGAGCTGTGCGACTAGACTTCACGATGTTTGTCTCACAACTTTTAAATTTGAGCTAGAGACAAAATAATTCATGAAAGCTGCAAGCATATTTCTTATAAGCGGCTGTTAGCTACTTAAGAATTAGCATTTTAATAAGGTCAAGCAAATGGTGCCACTTGAGGAAATATTTAAAAACATACGATCTATGGGTTTAATAAAAGGGTCTAGCTCATCAACAATAAGGTCAGTCTTTAGGCTGACTTATATTGTAATCAATCAGCTCTAATCCTGACAAAAAATTCACGGTTTTACCCTTTTACCGCGTGAACAAATCCCCCAGAATCTCATTGATAATCCAGTAAGGAAATTTTTCTAGCTTTTCTTCCTTCTCCTTCTTGATCAGATCTAAGCTCAAATTACCAATACTTCCTACATGGGTATGATTCAAAGCTTTAAGTTCATATTGGAAAGCACCCGCTTCTACCTCCTCTCCTACTTGTACGTAAGCCTCCCGAAAAGGAACACCTGCCAAAACACGCTCATTCACCGCCTCCACAGTAAAGAGGTACCGATATTTATCATCTTTCAAAATATCTTTTTTCACCTGCATATTTTCAAGCATCAGCTGGGTCATTTGAATGCAATCTTCTAGCTGATCAAAAAGCGGAATCAAAATTGACTTTGTCAGCTGTAAATCCCGATGATAGCCTGTGGTATAGTTGGCAATGAAAGCATTCAGCTCTTGCGGCTTAACCATCATGCTCGTAGTCTGAGCACGGATAATTTCGAAGACATCAGGGTTTTTCTTATGCGGCATGATGCTCGATCCTGTGGTCAGCTCGTCGGGGAAGCTGATGAATCCATAGTGCTGATTCATGAACAAGATACTATCTGCAGCAAAGCGATTTAGGGTAGCGGCAAAGCCACTGAGTGCAAAAGCGAGATTTCTTTCAGTCTTACCACGACTATTTTGTGCATTGATCGCATTGATATGCGCCTTTTCAAAACCCAATACATGAGTGGTCAGTCCTCGATCAAGAGGAAAAGAAGAACCATAACCTGCAGCGGATCCGAGTGGATTTTTATTCACCAACTCAAATGCCGCAAAAAGTAAGTCTAAATCCTCCACCAGGCCTTCCGCAAAAGAGCTGAGCCATAGGCCGAAGGAAGAAGGCATGGCCAATTGGCTGTGTGTATAGCCAGGCATCAGGTCAGACTTGAGCTCTTCCGCTCGATCAAGAAACAAGTCAATCAGACCTTCTACTTTTCCTAATAAACCTTCAATGCGTGCGCGATAGTACAATTTCAAATCCAATAGTACTTGATCATTTCGTGAGCGTCCCGAATGCAGCTTCTTACCTACATCCCCCAGCCTTTCAGTGAGTAATATTTCTACCTGAGAATGCACATCCTCCACTCCTTCTGCGATTTCAAATTTACCAGCTGCGATTTCATCATAAATCTGTATCAAACCTGACTTGAGCTGGTCGTATTCCTCTTGCGAAATAAGATGGATTTCCTTCAACATGAAAGCATGTCCGAGCGACCCCATTACATCGTAGGGTGCAAGCAATAGATCAAAATCAGGATCATTTCCCACAGTAAATCGCTCTACCTCTTTCAGAGGAACACTATTCTTTTGCCAAATCTTATTCTTTTTCATCTTTTTGATCAGTTTTATCTTTTAAAATCACCCCAAAAGTAATTGGCTAACAATCTTTTATAGCCACCAATACCCGCTTCCAATTCAGAAATCAAAACAAACTCATCGGCGGTATGCGATCGCTCCGATAAGCCAGGCCCTATCTTCACCGACGGATAGGGGATCAAGGCTTGATCAGAGAGGGTAGCACTACCAAATCGCTCAATTTCAAGCCGCTCCAAGAGCTGATACATTTTATGATTTTGAGGCAAGAAAGAAGGCTTGAGCCTTGTTGATCGTGCTTTTAAGGGTGCTGACAAGCCTCCTTGCAATTCTGCCAATGCCTCCGCAGGGGTATAAGCATCCGTCAGGCGGATATCAATCGTCATGCTGCAAGTATCAGGCACTACATTGTGCTGAGTGCCACTATTCAATACGGTCAAGCTCGCCTTAGAGGCTCCCAAGTATTTCGACTGCTTTTGGAACTGAAAACCACTCATAAACTGCATATCAGGAAGCGCCTTATAAATGGCACTCTCGCCTTCTTCCCTTGCAGCATGTCCCGAGCGCCCCTTCACCTCCAAATCGGCTACGATGAGTCCCCGCTCGGCAACAGCCGCCAGCATCCCCGTAGGCTCACCCACTACACAGACCTCAGCTTCAGGGAGTTGCCCGATTAGGCTCTCCATCCCACCCTTACCTGAAATTTCCTCCTCTGCCGATGCCACCATCAGCAAATTATATGGCAAAGGTTCATCTTGCTTAGCAAAGTACAGAAATGTCGCCATGAGCGACACCAAGCATCCGCCCGCATCATTACTCCCCAATCCAAAAAGCTGGTCGCCCCTTACTTCCGCACCGAAAGGATCATTTGTATAGCCCGCATTAGGTTTTACGGTATCGTGATGCGAATTCAGCCAAAGCGTGGGTAGCTCTTTTTGGTAGGGATGCGCATAGGCCCACACATTGTTGCCGCTACGGTAGCTCATCCCAACGTGATCCTTCAAAAAATGCTCGATCAAATCCGCCGTCTTGGCTTCCTCACGACTAAAAGAAGGAATCTGTATCAGTTGGCGGAGTAAATTCACCGCCAGCGACAGCTCATCCGCTTGAGCATCAACATCTGAGGAAAGGATCTCTTTATTCATATTTCGAGTCGGTTTGCTTTATAATTTGAGTGCCTTTCAGCTTTGTATGACCATTAAAATCTAGGTTTTCGGGGGATGATAATCTAACAGATTTCACACCTCCATCGATTGCCACAAATGCATTGTCGAGCTTGGGAATCATGCCTGAGTGGATTTTACCTAGCTTCTTCAGCTCTTGGTATTGGGTGAAATTAAGTGTTGAAATGAGGGTGTCATCAGCGCCTGCATCGTCCAAAACGCCTATTTTATTCATGCACAGATGCAGGCTTACCGATACTTTTTTTGCAAGCGCTGTAGCAACCGCAGTTGCGATGCTATCCGCATTAGTATTGAGTAGCTGACCTTTACGGTCGTGGGTAATGGCTGCCAATACAGGTACCGAACCCGTGCTAATGAGTCGCATGATCTGATGCGTATTTACTTGCTCAATATCACCCGCAAAGCCATAATCAATCGGCTCAGATGGACGCTTTGAACTGCGAATGAGATTGCCATCTGCACCGGTTAGTCCCCATGCGTCGATGTGATGCGCCTGCAAACGAGCCACTAACTGCTTATTGAGCAAACCTGCATAGACCATGCATGCCAATTCTAGCGTAGCTTGATCGGTTACCCGCCTGCCAGCTATCATTTTACTCTCAATGCCCATGCGTTGCGCCATTTCGGTAGCTTGCTTACCCCCTCCGTGCACCAAGACGAAAGGATCTTGCTGCTGAGAAAGAAAGTCTATCAGTTGATCGAGCAAATGAGGATAGTCGAGTACTTCTCCGCCAATCTTCACAATATGTACGTGTGCATTTGTGAGCATGATGTTAATGTTTCCGTGAATGATTCAATAAATTCAAGGTCTTTAGCCACAAAGAGGTGCTTTTAACCTCTCCTCTAAAATACATCTTACACCTTAATAGATGTAGGCTGCTTGAGTAGCGTCGCCAAGACTGCCTGCGCTGTGAAAATTCTATTTTTCGCCTGATGCAGCACCAGCGAACGATCTCCATCGAGCAATTCATCGGCTAACTCTACATTGCGGCGCACAGGAAGACAATGCATGATTTTTGCCTCAGGCGCCAACTTTTGTAGCTGACTTTCTTTTAGCAACCAATCTTCATCCACTTTGGGTGTATGCCCGTATTCTTGAAAAGCACTCCAATTTTTCACATAAACGAAGTCAGCATCTGCTATGGCTTCCTCTTGATTGTAACTGATTTTAGCGCCTTGGGTGAACTCATCAGATAGCTCATAACCTTTGGGTTGAGTGATGGTGAGATCCATGTCCATGCCTAGTGTCCACTCAGCAAAAGAATGCGCTACCGCATGAGGGATGGCCTTTACATGAGGTGCCCATGTGAGTACTACCTTAGGCTGATCTTTCTTGCTATGCTCCGAAATGGTCATTAAATCAGCCAAGCTTTGTAGTGGATGCCGACTTGCACTCTCTAGACTGACGGTAGGAAGCTTCGAATATTTTTGAAATTGCTTCAATACATCGTCTGATTGGTCGGCTTCTTTATCAACCAAGTTGGGGAAGCATCGAATGGCCAAAAAATCGAAATATGCTCCCATCACCCCCGCTGCTTCTCGAATGTGCTCCGCCTTATCGGCATTCATGATGGCGCCCTCTGACATTTCAAGTGCCCAGCTATCGCGGCTCATGTTCATTTCTTGCATACTCAAGCCGAGATGATCTGCGGCTATCTGTAGGCTGTTGCGCGTACGTAAAGAGGGGTTTAAAAAGACTGCTCCCAGTCTTCTTCCCTTTCCCAGCTCATGGTCACGCCAAGGCTCTCGCTTATAAATCTTCGCTAGCTTCAATAAGCTTTCTGTCAGTCCTTTAGACTCAAATCGAGTGAAGTTTTTCATATTTAACATTTTTAAGAGGAACTAGGAATCAAGTACTAGAAATTAATTTTCTATGTACTTCACTAAATGGTATTGACCGTTTGATTTCATCCTTTCTCCCTACTATTTTTTTAAGGCATTTGTCATGCATTTCTCAATATGCTGATTATCAAAAAAGCAAATAGGCAATACTATCTCCCTTAACAGGGTTTATATTGCCATTCTTTTTCTACCATCATTCCACCACTAATAGGATTCGTATCAGATCACTTAACTCACCTACTGCATGGCTTAAATACCCAATAGCTACTTTAATAATTTATTAATCTATTATGCAATATCAAGCTATGAGTAGTGAACGGTGAGCTGAGAACTGGAAGCTGCGACAATATTGAAGCTATGGACGACCATCGTATTCCCTCTGTATTACTACTCACTACTTTACTGTTGACTATCAATCAACTGCTCACTCTTCACCAAAAAAGCATCTTCAAATCGCTCTAATTGAGCTTCTGTAATGCAAAGTGGTGGTAATAGCCTCAATGTATTAAGACAGGCAGAGCTACCTGTGAATATCTTATCCTCCATGAGCATCTGCCTTCGCATTCCACCCACTGCGAATTTCATCTCGATGCCCACCATCAAGCCTTTTCCCCGGTATTCGTGGATAAAAGAAAGCCTAGAAAACCTTTCTTCAAGCCATTTCCCCATTTTGGCTGCCTTAGAGATGAGGTTCTCACTTTCCAAGACTTCCAAAACAGCGAGCCCTGCAGCACAAGCTGTATGATTCCCCCCGAAGGTAGTCCCCAAGAGTCCATGCTTAGCTTCAATATCAGGGTGAATTAACAAGCCTCCAATTGGAAAACCATTCCCCATTCCCTTTGCCATGGTAATCAAATCAGGGGAAATAGAAGCGATAGACTGATAGCCAAAGAAAGCACCCGTACGACCAAAACCCGATTGAACCTCATCCATAATGAGCAAACTACCATACTTCTTGCTCAGGTGAGAGAGTCCTTCCAGAAAGGCTTTGGAAGCAATCTGAATGCCCCCAACACCCGTCACTGCTTCAATGATGATGGCGGCCACTCTTCCATTGGCTAGCTTTTGCTCCACCTCTGCAAGGTCTTTCTCGAGAATATGCACCTTATCGGTCTCATTAGATGGCGCTCTCAAATTCGGATTGTCCGTAACGGCGACCGCAGCGGCTGTACGCCCATGAAAACCGCCTTTAAAAGCAATAAACTCATCCTTACCCGTATGGAATGAGGCAAGTTTTAAAGCGTTCTCATTGGCCTCAGCACCAGAATTACACAAAAACAAGGAATGATC
This sequence comes from Cyclobacteriaceae bacterium, assembly GCA_020832375.1. Classification (GTDB taxonomy): domain Bacteria; phylum Bacteroidota; class Bacteroidia; order Cytophagales; family Cyclobacteriaceae; genus JAFIEW01. The sequence continues at coordinate 384 of JAFIEW010000119.1, read as the reverse complement.
TATCAGACAAGACATTTCACCGAGCTTCTCAGCATAGGCTTGCTGTATCGGGTTGACGATAGAATTAGAGTAGAAGGCAAGCTTGGCGACCTGCTCTTGGATGGCAGATACCCAATGCGGATGAGAGTGCCCAATGGAAATCACGGCATGACCTCCATATAAATCGAGGTACTCTACTCCTTCCTCATCCCACAATAGCGCTCCTTCAGCCCGAGCAGGCTTGATGGGAAACAACGGATAAACATCAAATATATTCATAACTACATGGTTCCCATGTTCTAATATTAGACAGTTTCCTGCCCTTAGAATCACGGATGACAAAGTTTAAATTTTACTCCTCTTTTATACTTCTTGCCTCTGGTTCCCATGTTCTAATATTAGACA
>JAFIEW010000118.1 GCA_020832375.1 Cyclobacteriaceae bacterium | reverse complement strand
CTAAGGTCAACCAATTTTCCTCACATAATCAATAATTCGTGATAACCTCTAATATAAAATAACAATTAACCTAATATTCTATGGCATCATCAGACGGTAAAAATAAAAAAGCAGTATATACAAAACCTACCAATGCAGAAAAGTACGAGTTGCTGCGACAAAAAAACGAAGAAGCGCTCAAAGGAGGTGGTGAAGCTCGCATCAATTCGCAACATGACAAAGGCAAGTTGACTGCCAGAGAGCGTATCGAATTACTTATGGACGAAGGAAGCTTCGAAGAAACAGGGAAATTTGTGATGCACCGAGCTGTTGACTTTGGCATGGATAAGCAACACTACCTCGGTGATGGTGTAGTCACAGGTTATGGCACGGTAAATGGTCGTTTGATTTATGTATATTCGCAAGATTTTACCGTTTTCGGTGGCTCTTTAAGTGAGACCCATGCAGAAAAGATCGTCAAGATTATGGAACTAGCCATGAAAAATGGTGCTCCAGTTATCGGACTAAACGACAGTGGGGGCGCCAGAATACAGGAGGGAGTGGTTTCGCTCGGTGGTTATGCAGATATCTTTTATCGCAACACACAAGCTAGTGGTGTCATCCCCCAAATATCAGCCATCATGGGACCCTGCGCCGGAGGTGCGGTATATTCCCCAGCCATCACCGACTTCATCATGATGGTAGAAAACACCTCTTATATGTTTGTCACAGGACCCAATGTAGTGAAAACCGTAACTCAGGAAGATGTAACTTCCGAAGAGCTGGGCGGAGCAAGTACCCATTCTACCAAGAGCGGTGTGACTCACTTTTCCTGTGCCAATGAGGTAGAATGCATTAATCATCTCAAAAAACTTTTAAGCTACATACCATCTAACTGCGAAGAACAGCCGCCGGCATTACCTTATGAAATGAGTGAGGACGAAACTCGACCAGCTCTCAATGAAATCATGCCAGAAAACCCTAATCAGCCTTATGATATGCGTGAGGTAATCAATGGTATTATCGATAGTGGCAGCTTCTTTGAAGTTCATAAAAACTATGCTGAAAACATTGTGGTTGGCTTTGGTCGACTTGCAGGAAGATCCATTGGGATTGTGGGTAACCAACCCGCATCGCTTGCAGGTGTATTGGATATCGATGCTTCGAAAAAGGCGGCCCGCTTTGTGCGATTCTGCGATGCTTTCAACATCCCCCTCCTCGTCATGGAAGATGTACCGGGATTCTTACCAGGTACCGACCAAGAGTGGAATGCAATCATTACCAATGGCGCCAAGCTGCTTTATGCGTTTAGTGAAGCGACCGTTCCACGCGTTACCGTCATTACCCGCAAAGCCTATGGAGGTGCCTACGATGTAATGAACTCTAAGCATATCGGCGCGGACCTTAACTTTGCTTGGCCAATGGCTGAGATTGCCGTAATGGGCGCCAAGGGTGCCGCTGAAATTATCTTCCGCAAAGAAATACAAGAAGCAGACGACAAGGAAGCTAAGCTTCAAGAGAAAGTAGAAGAGTATGAGGAAAAATTTGCAAACCCATACCGCGCAGCCCACAGAGGATATGTAGACGAGGTGATTTTACCTTCTGACACTAGGAAAAAACTCATATCAGCATTTAAAATGCTAGAAAATAAAGTGGTAAACAATCCGAAGAAAAAACACGGAAACATTCCGCTTTAATGAAATCAAAAGCGATCCATAAGGGTCGCTTTTTTTATTGCTTAATGATCTTCTTTGACCAAGCACCCGCACTTCCAACTACCCGAACGAGATACAGCCCTCCCTTCAACTCAGCGAGGTTTAATTTCACCTCATGCTCATCATCAAATGACTGGCTAAAAACCGCTTTCCCATCTAGCGTGAAGATCATTATCTTTTGAATAGCATTTCCCGAAGCAAGTACATTCAACTCATTGACTACTGGATTGGGGAAAAAATCTATTTTTTCTTTTTTATCGAGGGATGAAATCGTGCTAAAACCTACCCTCACATCAATGGCTTGGTTCACTTGCAGCAGCAGCGAGTCACTATCATATTCATAAAACACACCATTGAGCCACCAATCCGTCTTTGTATTCCTTTGGCTAGGTATCACTACAAATAGCATTTCACTACCGCTTCTAACAGCATCACCATCAGCAATGCTAATATTCGATGGTTGCAAGTAGGCGTTGATAGTCCCCCCACTCTCTTCCAAACCAAAAGACACTAAGTGAAGCTTAGTAAAAGACACCAAAATTTGCTCTTCAGCCTTCAATCCATCAATGGTCCAACTAGACTCCTGAAAGCCAGACAATAAAATATCATTCCTGCGCCAAGTGTTTACCGCATAGGCTAAATCGGGAATAGCCTCGAAGTCAATAGTACTTCCCTCTTTCACCTCATCCCCACTAAAAATTTCATCACCAGCTACAAAAGCTTTTAGCTCTCCATTACTTCCATCTACATCAAAATGGATGGGGTAGGTGGGAATGAAGACAGGACGGAACAAGCGCACATAATCAATAGCAAGATCACTTGGCACGGCCTCCTCACTTTCGTGTCGGAATATGAGACGCACCGAATCACCGACAAAAGTTGAAAAATCCAAAGATAAGGAAAGACCACCCTCAATGTCTTGACTAGTAGTGGAAAATATTTCTTCAATATCTGGCCTAGCATTCCTGATTACAGCAATGGAAAAACGAGCAGATTCACTTATTATACTTGAAAAAACCTTCGAAGAGAGCATATACTCATCGGTATCGATCATCACCTTTGGACTGATCAACTGATGATCAATGGCCACCCAGCTAGAATCATTTCCGCTAACTTGAAGATTGGAAGAGACTATTTTTTCTTCTGTTGGAATGAGACTCCAGTTCAACCCACTGTCACCAGCATCGAGCATCCATTCGGCTGGTAAATTAGCATCCGATTGATCAAAATTTTCATCTAGAAAATAAACGAAGCCATCCCCAAAGTCTACCTGAAAAGGCCTCAACCAAGTAAAAGGCGAGGCCTTACCATCATCATCAATTGCTTGAAGGCTGTAAAAATAGCGTGCTTGATTGCGCGGCGCAGGAATGTCTAGTTCACTCAATGCATCATGCCAATCAAAGAAGGGGCGATCAAGCACAATGTCAATAATAAGCGATCCATTATCTTCTAAGCTGCCAAATCCTGTGGAATCATTCCAACCCGCAGCACGCTCAGCAATCTGCAATCGATAGGTGTTAGCGTGTGAATCGGCCTCATCCCAGCGAAATCGAACCGGAAGTCTAGAAACTTGCTCACCATCGCTAGGTGATATCAGCTGTGGTAAAATACTATCTTCACCATCTAAGCGGCGATTCACTTCCTTTCTTGCAGTAGGAAGAAGTGCCAATAGGCTATTACCTGGGCAATCGGCAGTACCTACATTTCGATGACCCGTAAGCCGCTCAAGAGTTAATACCCCAAATGCTTCCTGATGACCTGCCGAAGCAATTACCTCGGCAATCTCATCAGGACGAACGTTTGCTCGATCGTACCACCAAGTGAGAAAACTATAATATTTTTCTAATTGCAGCTCTGTGGGCAGGCTGATATCAGAATTACCTAAAAAACACATTCCAATAGAGCCTGTATTTACCCCGCCAGCATGAGCACCTTGCACATCCTGTGTGCTAATGTCAGGATTATACCTTCCTTGATACATATTCCCATCCTGATCGAACAAATAGTTGTAGCCGATATCTTGCCAACCATTGCTATTCACATGGAAATTCCAATAGCTTCTCACCACTGCCGCACCATCAGTATAAGTGCTTGGCGTAGCACCATGATGCAGTACGGTATGTCTTACCTCATCAAGCACGGTAAAAGTGCTGGTCTGATGACAGGCTTCATAGTCGCCACACCAATCTGATCGAGCTATAAAATCAGGAAAGCGAAATTCTGTATCATCATCTACAGCCTGCCTACTAATCGATTGAGTGGGTGGATCAAGACGAGTATTGATTTGCCCAAATGAGCTATCCTTCAACTCGTTGATCAGTGAAATGCGCACTTCCTCAGCAAGCAGACCTTTAGGTAAATTCAAATCTACCACTATGCCGGCATAGGACTTTTGCTCGGGAGCGAAAATAAGTTCTGTCCAGTATAGCCCTGAAGGATTATCATCTGCACTCACATGCAGGTGAGCATGACCACTTGCTACGACTCCCCCTGCATCATCGAGCCACTGGTAGGTAATTTCAACAGCTTGCATCTGGGAAGACGATAGCCCCTTTGAATTAAAACCAAGACCAAAGGCATTAACAGGAAAATCACGAAAACTACCTAACTGTAATTCACCCGACCTTGAAGATGCAGTGGCTTCTTGAGAAAATCGCATTTCCATAGCACCCCGATTGAAAACCTGAAGTTCTGTCGGACGCTGAAAGTCAGAAGAACGCATTTCAAGTTGCTGAGCATGAAGAGTGGCATAGCTCATCATGCCTACTAAAACAAAAAAATACTTCATCTTAAAAAAATTTAATAGCATCGACTGATTAACCTTATATGTGCAACACCTATTAGGTCATAAAAGGTCAAGAAAAACCTACAATCAATCTCACTCAAACAACTCCAGCTCTCCTTTGTGCATTTTGCAATTGATCCAGCCAGAATCAAGATTTGCTCCTAGTTTTTTATAAAATTGAATCGCAGGCTCATTCCAATCCAACACCTGCCAAGCTACCCTACCCGCATTCTCACGCTTTGCCAATAAAATGATCTCACGAATCAGTGCCAATCCTATACCCTTACCTCTGTGCTTTTCTGTCACTACCAAATCCTCTAAATAGACACACTTACCTTTCCAAGTAGAGTATGCATAGAAATAAAGTGCGATCCCTGCGATTTCCCCATTTGCCAATTCTGCGATAAACAGATGGTAATAAGGTCGCTCACCGAAACCATCAGCCAAGAGTTGCTCCTCAGTAATGACTACTTCTTCTGGCGCTTTTTCATATTCTGCCAGCTCTTTGATTAATTGCATTACTACCGGAACATCCGCCGCAGTTCCTTTTCTTATTTTAAATTCACTCATCATCTTAATTTATATCCTTTTTCAAATAAAGCCTCAACTAAACCGAATGATCATTCGATTTAGTCAGGATTCATCTATCAATCCATTACTACTCTCCTACCAAGCTAAAAAAAGGGACGCTTATGCAACGCCCCTTCTTTCATTAATTCTTAATTATTTGTGTTACTTACTTTTTCAAAGCAGGCTTAAAGCCCATATTCTGCCAAGTGAAGGCATATACATCAGCCCATTGGTCGATTACTTTAGATGTAGGCTTTCCAGCTCCATGACCTGCCTTCACATCAATTCTGATCAATACGGGATTCTCTCCCTCATGTGCCTCTTGAAGAGCTGCTGCAAACTTAAAGCTATGTGCAGGTACCACTCGATCGTCATGATCGGCAGTCGTTACCATAGTAGCAGGATAAGCTGTTCCTTCTTTCAAATTATGCAATGGTGAGTACTTATACAAGAAATCGAACTGTGTCGAATCTTCGCTCGAACCATATTCTACTGCCCAAGCCCAACCGATGGTGAACTTATGAAAACGCAGCATGTCCAATACTCCTACTGCAGGTAAAGCAACCTTGAACAGATCAGGGCGCTGGGTCATGACTGCACCTACTAATAGACCACCATTTGAACCACCAGAAACAGCCAATCTTTCGCTGCTTGTATATCCCTCATTGATCAGGTATTCTCCTGCTGCAATAAAGTCATCAAATACATTTTGCTTATTTTCTTTCATTCCACCTTTATGCCATGCCTCGCCATACTCGCCTCCGCCTCTTATGGAAGGTTGCGCATAAATCCCACCATTTTCTAGCCAAACCAATCTTGCTACACTAAAGCCAGGGGTCATACTGATGTTAAATCCACCATAAGAATATAAGAAGGTAGGGTTGCTACCATCCATTTTTAAACCTTTCTTATGCGTAATAAACATTGGTACTTTAGTACCGTCCTTACTTTCATAAAATACTCGCTTGGTTTCAAAATCCTCTGGATTGAACTTAACCTCCGACTCTCTGAAAACTTCATACTCACCTGACTCAATTTGATAACGATAAATTGTGCTTGGCTGAGTGAATGATGAAAAGCTAAAGAAGGTTTCTGTAGCATCCTTATCACCCCCAAATCCTCCAGCAGAGCCAATACCAGGTAGATCTACCGTACCCATGCCATTTCCTTCCTCATCAAAGATTAAAATTTCAGTACTTGCATCTCTAAGGTAGTTAGCAAAAAATTTACCTCCAGTGAAGTTAACACCATTTAGCTTATTCTCTGACTCAGGAATGAAGTCAACCCAGTTTTCGTACCAAGGGTCTTTTGCACTTACTTTCACTACACGATTGTTGGGTGCATCTAAATTGGTCATGATCAATAACTCATCATCAATTACATCGATAATGCGATGATCTTGATCAAAGTTATCAATCAAGGGTTTGAACGCTGCATTTTCCTCTCTCAAGTCTTTAACCATTACCATATTACCACTAGTACCTTGGCTGGCGTTCAATATCAAATAATTTTCTTCTTCATCCGTACCAGCAGAAAAATTTCTTAAAGGATTCTCTTTGTCTTCCCAAATTAATTCGTCCTCACTTTGTGCTGTACCTAATCTGTGGTAGTAAACTTTATGATACTCATTTTTAGCGGAGTATTCACTCCCTTCTTTTGGTTGATCATAAGCGCTATAATAGAAACCATCTCCTTTCCATGAAATACCAGAAAACTTCACCCACTTCACTTCAGTATCTTTTAGTTCACCTGTTTCCACGTCCATCACATATATTTCCTGCCAGTCAGAACCCGATCGGCTAATGCTGTAAGCCATCAAATCTGCATCTTTATTGAAAGAGGTACTTCCCAGAGCTACTGTACCATCATCTGAAAGTTGGTTTGGATCTAAAAAAACATCACCCTCTTCATCTAGCGAGTTTGTGCGATACATAACACTCTGGTTTTGTAAACCATCGTTTTTGAAGTAGTAATAATAATCACCTCTTTTTGTGGGAGATGAGAATTTAGGATAGTCCCATATTTCAGTCAATCGTTCTCTTATACCATCACGAAAATCGATTTGATCAAGATAACCGAAAGTCACCTCATTCTGCTCCTTTACCCATGCCTCTGTCTCTTCGCTCCTATCATCTTCTAGCCAACGATAAGGATCTGCTACCTTAGTGCCGAAATAGTCATCAGCTACTTCATCCTTCCTTGTTTCAGGATAATTATCAACAGTAATTTTCTTCATTTGCTCTTCCTCTGAACCGCAAGCAGTCAGTGTAGCAGCTATTAAAAACGCTGCGATAGGTTTGTTCATAATTTTATTCATCTTATATTTTGCTTAATTTCGAAATTTGCATTGGCAATATTTAAAAAAATAAGTGAATTCAAAAGTAGCTTTTTTCTATCGGATTAAGTAAGTGGTAAACGGCAGTAACCTTATCAGTAAACTAAATTTAATCTTGTTCCATACGCACCTTTTATTAATCAATAATATAACTTAATCTTCACAAAATAGAGCCTACCAATTCAATCCTGGGAATTCGAAGTCGGTAACAAACCAAAATCCATCAAAATAGGTAAAGTAAACAGACAAGGTTCCTTCTACATGCCCATTGCCTTGTATAACCGAAAAGTATTCGAACGCACATTCTATTTCCACCTTACCTTCATGGATATCTAAATCGTGAGTTACAGTTTCTACATCCAGTAATTGTACATCTACCTCCTTTACTATAGACTGAAACTTTTGAATCTTCTCTTTTACGTACTGATACTGATTGTAGGTTTGCTCATGCTCACTGACTAATAAATGATCGGAATATTCATCCCATGGTGAGCCTAATATTTTTTCAGCAAATTCTAATGCGTTTTTTTCTATTTCGTAAGGATGATTGGGATGAAATTCTTCATAGATAAAATGACAGATACCCTGACCCATGGGCATCATGAAAATTTTTTCATGAATTAACTCCTCAGTGATAAATCTGTAAAGGCGTCTTGCCTCATCATCATACTGCGCCAATACATCTACCTGTATTTGATGTTTCTCTAAAAGCTCTACCAGGTCATAATAAGCCTCTTCAATCTCCTCATCGCTGATTTCCGATGAGGGCTTTAAATCAGGCTCGCCAAGAATTTCATATATCTGCCGCTCTTCATCTTCATTATAAGCTTTTTCGAAAGCGTGGATATATTTCAGAAAATCATTTTCAAGACTCGGGTCAAGCGTCTCGTCGTCCATGTCAAATTGAGAACCCGTCTCGGCGAGAAGCTTGAGCTTTAAATATTCGTTTTCAGCTCGGATTTCTTCCTCCGAACGCTCATCTTTATTATTTTCGTTGTTTCTGTTATCTTCACTCATAATCCTCAATGGCATTAGCTTTAATTAGCAAGCTTCAAAATGGCTTTTTCGTTCCCAAAAATGCTTTTTATAACTTCCATAAACTAATCTAAGTGCTTGCTACCGAAAAGAAAAATAAATTTGCCCTTTATCCGCGTGGAATGAGAAAACAACTCATGCTTCCCTACTCATTCAACTTCCTTGCAGCTCCTTCCCTACCCGCTTTTTTTAACCCACCCAAGTCTGTCACTACCATCCTTTTACTACTTCGAAAGCATTCACTTTTTAGCATGCTAATAATAAATGGACGCCCCTAGTTCTATCGACCTACAACAGTTGTATGAATGCTACAATAATAGCATATACTACCCATCAGTATAACAGTATCACCTAGTACAACAGCTAAAATTTATTGTAAATACACCTAATTTACCGCTGATAAGCACTCAACAGGCGAGGGTTTCTAGATTGAAATATTAAAAAAGAAGAAGCGATTCTTCCCGTTGCACTTCGTCCCAAGACCAGCGTACCAATTTATTATATTGATCATTGGTTTTAGCATCTCATCCCACAACTAAAAAAAGTAGGACGTATATTTTTTTGTAATTTGCAGCTCAATTGATTGCTGCCCTTTCCCAACCAAAACGAAAGTGTGCAGTTATCACTGCCGAAACCAAATCAGATTCATGAAAGAAGAACGCTTTGCCCGCATACAAAAGGTTCGTGAGCTTTTGCAACAAGAAAGAGAAGAAGACCGTCGACAATACCTTTATCGAATGCAAGCTCGAACGATGGAAGAGCGCAAGCGACTTGGTGTGACTTGGTATCCCTTGGTGGTAGAGCAGCACTTTTTTGGATCGGGTGAACGACTCATGATTGAGCTTCGCAAAGGAAAAAAAGACCACTACAGCCATGGCTTTCAATCGGGTAGGCCGGTGAGTTTTTTCTGCGCCAGCGATGAGTCAGAACTCGATAAAATAAGCGGTGTGGTAAATTACAGCAAGGACGATCGCATGATGATCACCCTCAATGCAGATGAACTACCCGAATGGATCAATCGCGGCAAGCTAGGAGTAAACCTCCTCTTTGACGAGATTTCTTATAAAGAAATGGATATCGCACTGGGTAAGCTTTTGAGTGGTGACTATCTGCGAGCCAATGAGCTACTCGATATCGCAGAGGGTAGATTGACACCCCAATTTTCTGAATCTAAAACAGCTGTCGCAGCCGCTCATCTAAACGAGAGTCAGCAAGCAGCCTTACAGCTTGTGGCGCAGACGCAAGATATTGGGCTCATTCATGGCCCCCCGGGAACAGGAAAAACCACCACCCTTGTTGAAGCCATTTTTGAAGTGGCTAAGCAAGAGCATCAGGTATTGGTAGTGGCCCCGAGCAATGCCGCGGTGGACTTGCTCACTGAAAAGTGCTATGAAAAGCAACTCAATGTGGTAAGAATTGGACATCCTGCACGTGTTACAGAAAGCATCCTCAACCAAACACTGGACATGCGGGTGACTCAACATCGTGACTATGGCGACCTGAAGAAGCTCAAACAAAAAAGAGAAGAATACCGCACCTTAGCGACCAAATACAAGCGAAGCTTCGGTGCAGCAGAGCGAGAACAGCGACGACTACTCTTTCAAGAAGCCGATCAGCTTCGAACGGAAGCTCGAGCGCTTGAAGATTACATTCTCAACGATGTACTCGAAAAAGCACAGGTGATCCTTTGCACTTTGGTGGGCGCTTCCAATTCGCAGCTGAGAAGCCGTAAGTTTAAAACAGTATTTATTGATGAGGCGGCACAGTCACTAGAGCCTGCCTGTTGGATAGCGCTTCTAAAAGCGCAACGTGTGATCTTTGCAGGTGATCATCAGCAGCTTCCCCCCACTGTAAAACTATACAGTGCAGCAAAAGCAGGCCTCAGCTATACCCTTTTCGAGCGTATTATGCACGACCTGCCGAGTGCCTCCCAATTGTTGACCACTCAATACCGCATGAACGAGCAAATCATGCAGTTTAGTTCGGGGTATTTTTATGATAATAAACTCGAGGCACATAGCTCAGTGAAGCACCATCGACTCACGGCTGCTCATGACCCCATTCTTTTTGTCGATACCGCCGGCACGGGTTATTCTGAGACCGAAGATCCCGAAACGGGCAGTAAAAGCAATAAAAAAGAAGCACAACTACTGATGGCACACTTTGAAGCACTCGTGCGTGAGCTCAAACCCGAGCGCATCAATCCCGAGCAAATGACCATAGGTATCGTATCGCCCTATCGAGCGCAGGTCAAGCTTCTCCAAGAGCTTTTTGATGAAAATGGCTTCTTTCGCAATATCAAAGATCAGGTAACCATCCAATCCATCGATGCCTTTCAAGGACAAGAGCGCGACATCATTTACCTCTCGCTGGTGCGTAGTAATGAGGTAGGCGAAATTGGCTTCCTCAAAGATTACCGACGCATGAATGTAGGCCTCACCCGTGCCAGAAAGTACTTGGCTGTATTTGGGGACAGCGCCACCATAGGTGGTGACCCTTTTTATGCTACTTTCCTCAAGCATGTGGATGACTGCAACGCCTACCGATCGGCCTTTGAGTATGAAGATTTTCTGGTTTAACGTTTTCGGGGGATGAGGACGTGAGATGGTTATAGGGGCATAGAAATCATTCTGCGTGATTAAGCTTCCTTTCTAATCTGATATTCAATTATCATGCAGTTAAGCCTAATATATCTTAGCCTTTCCGCACTCTTTTTTATAAATTTCCTTACCAACTTTATTGATGTGATCTAGGAATGGTGGATTGTTTATTTTATCGTAAATAGAAATATCAAATTTATAGGGTAGTAGTAGGTCATCTAATTCAAACTCAATTTCCGTTTGTAATGTAAGGTCTATGTTTTTCCCAACTAATGTAAGGTCAATATCAGAAGATGGCCTGAATTTTTCCATACCTCTAGAACCATAGATCAGCACTTGATCTACTTGCTGATATTTAGAAAAAACCATTCGAATGCGATCAATTTCTTCCTTTGTTAGACCTGAATTTTCCATTTCAAAATAGATTTTCTTCTCTGCTATCCCTTTTTATAGTCATATTCTTTTGAAATTCTAAAAAAGCTGGATAATAATAGACGTTATCACGAATTTTTTCATATGGCTCTGAAATGTACTCTTAAGTTATGAAAGGCTGCCGCTATCTTGAATACCTGATTACGTATATTATACGATTTTGAGTCTTTTTTCACCACTAAAAACATGCTCAATTCTTACCCTTACTGATCCTACTGCCTTACTTATTGTCATTTGTAAGGATGTTATCCCACTTTGTCTTGGCTTTTTATATGTAACAATGACATCTACCTGTTCTTTCTCAGCTCCTAAAAAACCCAAGTCTACCAATACATCCAACTCTCCAAGATCAAACTGTAATTAATACAAATTTATATTATAATAAGTAAGGCCTTGATAGGAGTCGCTAATGAAAAATCCATATCCTTTTTCGTCGCTAATAAATAAGTTTTTCATCGTATTTAGTTTCTTTTTACCGCTATAGCATTCTTTTGGTTTTCATTGTTAATATCTCTAGAAACCTGACCCTCAGTTACATCAGCTAATAAATAGGGGGTTTCTTCAGTAGAAGTTTTGAATTGAC